>NZ_JBBMFS010000035.1:0-541 GCF_040095895.1 Lachnospira intestinalis | reverse complement strand
TTTGCCTCGATTTTTGTACCATCAATAAAGATAGTTTCACCGGATATTTCACCTAAATCAAAAAGGATATTTGAAACTTCTGCGAGAATACGCTTAGAACAAGGGGCAAAATGAATGCTCCTGAATCGTGCAAGTGTTGCATGGTCAGGTGCAGAATGTCCTTCTAAAAGAAACATGAAATTGATATCTCTTTTGCAGTTTAATTCCATAGAACGGGATGAATAATCACCATTCATGTAAGAGTATAAAACAATCTTCAAAAGTGTTCTTGGCGATAAAGAATTTATTCTATCATAAGTAGAATATAAATCAGTCAAATCCATCTCCTCTACAAACTGACTGAGTAACCGCACAGAATCATTCTTAGGAATAATTGTTTCTAATTCGAGTGGAAGTTTTAGTTGATATCCACTCTGATTTAAAGTATAATCTTTTTGTAATTTATTATGTAGTAGCATGCTAATATTTTACCATAAATCCCAGGGTTTTCGAAGCCTGGGATTTATTTTTTTTAGATTATATACCACATTAACATAAAAAA
>NZ_JBBMFS010000034.1:0-553 GCF_040095895.1 Lachnospira intestinalis | reverse complement strand
CAACAGTAAAACAACCCCTACTTTTTCTTCCTTAGAAAGGAGGTGATCCAGCCGCACCTTCCGATACGGCTACCTTGTTACGACTTCACCCCAGTTATCAGACCTGCCTTCGGCGGCTCCTTCTTTCGTTAGGTCACCGACTTCGGGCATTTCCGACTCCCATGGTGTGACGGGCGG
This sequence comes from Lachnospira intestinalis, assembly GCF_040095895.1. Taxonomy (NCBI): domain Bacteria; kingdom Bacillati; phylum Bacillota; class Clostridia; order Lachnospirales; family Lachnospiraceae; genus Lachnospira; species Lachnospira intestinalis. The sequence continues at coordinate 376 of NZ_JBBMFS010000034.1, read as the reverse complement.
TGTGTACAAGACCCGGGAACGTATTCACCGCGACATTCTGATTCGCGATTACTAGCGATTCCAGCTTCATGTAGTCGAGTTGCAGACTACAATCCGAACTGAGACGTTATTTTTGTGATTTGCTTAAGCTCACACTCTCGCTTCACTTTGTTTACGCCATTGTAGCACGTGTGTAGCCCAAGTCATAAGGGGCATGATGATTTGACGTCATCCCCACCTTCCTCCAGGTTATCCCTGGCAGTCTTCCTAGAGTGCCCACCTTAAATGCTGGCTACTAAGAATAGGGGTTGCGCTCGTTGCGGGACTTAACCCAACATCTCACGACACGAGCTGACGACAACCATGCACCACCTGTCACTCTTGTTCCGAAGAAAAG
>NZ_JBBMFS010000033.1:0-647 GCF_040095895.1 Lachnospira intestinalis | reverse complement strand
CAAGGTAGCCGTATCGGAAGGTGCGGCTGGATCACCTCCTTTCTAAGGAAGAAAAAGTAGGGGTTGTTTTACTGTTGTGTTATCAATAAGATAACAAAAGGATTCTGGTGGCGATGCGCTTAGGGGAAACACCCGTTCACATCCCGAACACGATGGTTAAGCCTTAAGCGGCCGATGATACTATACTGGAGACGGTATGGGAAAGCAGGTGGCTGCCAGATTATTAAAAAAATAACTTTTAAGAAAACAAGTAAAAGTCTTAAAGGTTTACATAAACGCCTGACTGGCGATGAGATAGCAGAAAAGATAAAAGATTTCTGTTACCTGATGACTGGTCAGACAGTCACGCAGAGTAAAATCTGTGCCTGTTCTTTGAAAACTGCATATTAAAATATCTAATAAACATATCAATGTTTAGACATCCGAGGTGCGGTAACGAAAGTTACCAAACCAAGAAACAAACCGAAGCAAACGAAAGTTTGCGATTAACGTAAAGTTAGTCAAAGACCACAGATATAACGCTATATATCTGTATTGGTTAAGCTATAAAGAGCACAGGGCGGATGCCTGGGCACTGGGAGCCGAAGAAGGACGTGATAAGCTGCGAAAAGCCGCGGGGAGGAGCAAATATCCATTGAGCCGCGGAT
>NZ_JBBMFS010000032.1:0-795 GCF_040095895.1 Lachnospira intestinalis | reverse complement strand
TCTTTTACCAGATGAATGTGGCTTAAACTGTTTTCTTCCATGTTCATACACACCCAGATAGAATACACTCTTTTGATATCATCATACTCCGTGTTTTCAAAATCCCGTTCCTTCTGTGACGAAATCAGACGGCTTACGTAAAATACTGCCCTGTTTAAAATTCCATATCTCTGCGGTTCATCTTTTTGTGCTTCCACATTAATAATAATCTGCGAAAGTCCGTCTTTCATCCGCACATAAAACACAATATCAAACCGCACCAACCCCTCTGCATGTTCCTGATTCTCTGTATTCAGTCCTGCGATTCGAGAACCCGACTTTAACTTTTCTTTTCTACTGATATTCTGTTTTACTTCCCCTGCTGTCAGTTTCTCTTTTTCTATCTCTATGTTTGTCCCTGTCTGACCGGTCTGCAGCACTTCCCGATTTGTCAGTCCCGGCTCTAACGGTATCCTGCTGATATACGGTTCTCCCTCGATTAAGGTTTCCACATATCTTGGATTCATTCCCTTAAATTCATCTACCGTTCTTACCAGTATTTGTGCCAGTATGCTTTTCTGTCCCAACAGTCTTTTAGCACTTTCATCATACTGCGTTCCCTGATCTGCCGCCGTTACGGCATTATATACCTCCGTATGCATTGCCCCCTCCTTTGCATCTTACTTAAAAATAGCCTTCTTACACCGTCCGCTTCCCAAACATCAACAGATACTCCTGCGCCTTCTGCAATGAAATACTCAGCTTCTTCTGTAACCGCTCCAGTATATCCTGTTCTGACAGTCCGAATTCATAGCC
>NZ_JBBMFS010000031.1:0-1018 GCF_040095895.1 Lachnospira intestinalis | reverse complement strand
TATTATCAAGATCATAAAGATCTCGGTGTACGTGGATGTGCTGAAAATCTTGGCATCGGATACAGCACACTAACAAAGTGGCTGAAAGACTTCCGGGAATCAGGTGATATTCTTGCTCGGGGTTCTGGTAATTACGCATCCGATGAGCAGAAGGAAATCGCTCGTCTCAGACGTGAATTACGTGATGCCCAAGATGCTCTTGATGTATTAAAAAAAGCAATCAACATTCTGGGAAAATGACGGAAGTCATTTATCTCAAAGTATCTGAAAAGACGGAAGCTGCCCAAAAGGCTGGACGCCGGGTTTCCGTCTCCGGAATGTTGAAATTTTTAGGTGTCTCACGTTCAGGATATCATGCATGGCTCCACCGCGTGCCTTCTGATACAGAAAAACGCCGTGAATCTGTAAAAGAAAAAATACAGGATATTTATGATGATTCCAAGCAGAACTACGGTGCTCCAAAAATCACTGTAGAATTGCGTAAAACAGGTGAAGTCATTTCGGAAAGAACCGTTGGTACATATATGCGCCAAATGGGAATCCGTGCCCAGTGGAGCAAGCCATGGACAATCACCACTAAAGATTCTGATTTCAGCACTGAATTACAAAATATCCTTGATGAGCAGTTTAATCCTGACCGCCCGAACACCGTCTGGTGTTCGGATATCACTTATATCTGGACAATAGACGGATTTGTCTATCTGACCAGTATTATGGATTTATTTTCCAGAAAAATCATAGCCTGGACACTTTCAGAAACATTGGAAGTATCCTGCGTGATTGATACAATAAACAAAGCCAAAGCTCGCCGAAATATCGACCAGCCATTAATCATTCACTCAGATCGTGGCAGTCAGTATGTTGCAACGGAATATAAAAAAGCAACAGACAATATGCAGTGCAGTTACTCAAAGAAAGCGTTTCCGTGGGATAATGCATGTATTGAATCCTTCCATTCAATTATCAAACGTGAATGGCTCAACCGCTTTAAAATTCGCGATTACAAGCAGGCATACCG
>NZ_JBBMFS010000029.1:0-1237 GCF_040095895.1 Lachnospira intestinalis | reverse complement strand
GTTTCAAATATCCTTTTTGATTTAGGTGAAATATCCGGTGAAACTATCTTTATTGATGGTACAAAAATCGAGGCAAATGCCAATAAATATACTTTCGTGTGGAAAAAAGCCGTTACAAAAAATCAGGCAAAACTGTTAATTAAGTTAGCTGATTTTGTAGCTGAATGTGAACAACTCTATGACATAAAAATAGTTTATGGAAATGTAATAAAAATCAAACATTTAAAGAGACTACGCAAGAAGCTGTATGCTCTCAAAAATGCTGGAAATATCACATTCGTGCATGGTATAGGCAAAAGAAAAACACCATTACAAAAAAGTATTGAAGCATTAGAAGAAGCTCTTTCTAAACTTAAAGAATACACTCAAAAAATACATATATGTGGGGAAAGAAACAGTTATTCAAAAACGGATAATGATGCAACATTTATGAGAATGAAAGAGGATGCCATGGGAAATGGTCAATTAAAACCAGCATTTAATCTTCAGCATGGTGTTGATTCGGAGTATATCACCTGGCTTACTATAGGACCTCAGCCAACCGATACCACGACGCTAATACCATTTCTTAAAGATGCTGAGCAGCATTTAAAATTCAAGTATAAGAACATAACTGCGGATGCCGGTTATGAAAGCGAGGAAAACTATCTGTTTCTTGAAGCAAACAATCAGATAGCATTCATAAAGCCGGCTAATTATGAGATATCAAAAACAAGGAAATACAAGAATGATATTGGAAAGATAGAAAACATGGAATACGATAAAATATCCGATTTTTATACATGTAAGAATAACAGGAAACTTACAGTATCACATATAAGACACAATAAAACTAAAACAGGATATGTGAGTGAAAAAACTATATACACATGTGAGAATTGCAACGACTGCTCTTACAAGAGTGATTGCATAAAAGGTAATAACTGCAAAACGCCATTAGGAGAAAGAACCAAGGTATTACAAGTTGCAAAAACATTTATAAAACACAGAAAAGAGGATTTGGAACGAATCATATCTGATGAAGGGGTATTGTATCGGATGAACCGGAGCATTCAGGCTGAAGGCTCATTTGGAGACATAAAACAGGACATGCAGTTCAGAAGATACCTAAGCAAAGGGACTGCGAATGTACTCGCTGAAAGTACTCTTTTAGCAATTGCAAGAAACATAAATAAACTTCATAATAAGATTCAGAACGGGAAGACAGGAACACATTTATTTCCTTTAAAAAGTGCCT
>NZ_JBBMFS010000028.1:0-1357 GCF_040095895.1 Lachnospira intestinalis | reverse complement strand
TCTCATATGCAAAAATATGAAACGGTATCAGAAAAAACAGTTTCTTTTCAAACAATTCATGAATCGTATAACGTTTTACCTTTAATACCGGCACGGTATAGGATACCCTTCCGCCCGGAGTTAAGACTTTAACCGTCATTTCTTCCGGCGTATTTTTAGTATGTCTAAGCGACACAATTGCTGAATCCGGAAATTGTACTGTCAAAATATTTGATGTAAACTCTCTGTTTTCTAATGCAAGCTGTGTATCATACTCAAACATTCGCACAATCATGGTGCCGTCCTCGGTACTCTGACATTCAATGTGATATCGTTTTTTCTGTCCCTGTGCTATCGGTGCTGTTTCTTCGCTGATAATTTCAAAGCTGGAATCTGTAATCCGTTCCTGCTCACTGCCGTCCGGCATTCTGATAAAATGCTCATTTTGCAGCAGGCAGATGGTTTCTTTTCCGGTATATTTTGTATGAAATATTTCATTGACAACCGGAATCATTAACTCCGTACAGTCGGTTAAAAGTGTACGGAATACATCATCGTAAGGTGTATTATCCATGCATTGGTTCCTTTCTTTTATTATACTGGACTTGTGGGATTGTCGACAAGCGTTTTGATGAATTTTCTAAAATTTTCAAATCTTTTGGAATGAAAACGGATTATAAAAGGGTCTAAATCCGCAGTAAATTCCAAAAACGTGATAGAAAATACAGACGAAATCTAAATATTTAGATTTCAAATATAAATCAGACTTTAAACACATAATCTTTATAAAAAACCGTGCTTAAATTCGTTCTTAGAATATATTCTATTGAAATAATAACATAATATTATTTATATTGCAATAGTAAATTGCATCACTGATTGTATCAACTGCCTTATCAGCATTTGTTGAATCTGAACCGGTTACCTGAATTCCATCTACACCGATAGACTTTGCACTCATAGAATCCATTGTTACAGAAGTCTTATTTTCACTTGTCGTATCTGCACCTACCTGGAAGCTTAACAGCAATGCTTTAGAGCCGTTACTTAATGCTGTTTCACCTGATGCTTATTTTTCTTCTTTTGATATACTTTGCGCCAGCTTTTCTACGGTTTCCTGTGGCAATTCAGCTAATTCCGCGACAGATTTTATGTCATTCCCCATATTAAGAAGTTTTGTGGCAATCTGAATTTTAGTATATTCTTCGCCTTCGCGACGCCCTTCCATACGTCCTTCGCGGCGTCCTTCTGCACGTCCACGGTTTAAGATATCTTTTGCTTCATAATTTAATACTTTTCCGCCCATTGTCCGGCTCACCCCTTTCGCAACATTTTTATATTTAACAGCAAGATGTTCTATGACTTTACGTGACATATC
>NZ_JBBMFS010000027.1:0-1543 GCF_040095895.1 Lachnospira intestinalis | reverse complement strand
GGCACTGGGAGCCGAAGAAGGACGTGATAAGCTGCGAAAAGCCGCGGGGAGGAGCAAATATCCATTGAGCCGCGGATGTCCGAATGGGGAAACCCACTTGAGCAGACCTCAAGTACCCATGCGCCAATCCATAACGCATGGGAGGGAACCCGGGGAACTGAAACATCTAAGTACCCGGAGGAAGAGAAAGAAACATCGATTTCCCAAGTAGCGGCGAGCGAACGGGAAAGAGCCCAAACCACGGAATTTATTCTGTGGGGTTAGGACTGCATAATTGATTTGCGATTGATAGGAGAACGGTCTGGGAAGTCCGGCGAAAAAGCGTGAAAGCCGCGTATCCGAAATCGAAAGCAACATGGCAGGATCCAGAGTACCACGAGACACGTGAAACCTTGTGGGAATGAGCGGAGACCACTCCGTAAGGCTAAATACTACCCAGTGACCGATAGCGCATAGTACTGTGAAGGAAAGGTGAAAAGGACCCCGGGAGGGGAGTGAAAGAGAACCTGAAACCCTGTGTTTACAAGCTGTCGGAGCACTATATATGTGCGACGGCGTACTTTTTGTAGAACGGTCCGGCGAGTTATGGCATGTGGTAAGGTTAAGTACTTCAGGTACGGAGCCGAAGCGAAAGCGAGTGTGAAAAGCACGTTCTAATCGCCTGTCATATACCCGAAACCGGGTGATCTATCCATGTCCAGGATGAAGTTGCCGTAAAAGGCAATGGAGGTCCGAACACACATCCGTTGAAAAGGGTGGTGATGAGGTGTGGATAGGGGAGAAATTCCAATCGAACCCGGAGATAGCTGGTTCTCCTCGAAATAGCTTTAGGGCTAGCCCATGACAAGTCTGCCGCAGGTAGAGCACTGAATTTCCTAGGGGGCGTCAAAGCCTACCGAAGAATATCAAACTCCGAATGGCGGCCAGATGGTGTCATGGAGTCAGACTGCACGAGATAAGTTGGGTGGTCAAAAGGGAAAGAGCCCAGACCCACAGCTAAGGTCCCAAAGTGCGTGTTAAGTGGAAAAGGATGTGGGATTTCGAAGACAACTAGGATGTTGGCTCAGAAGCAGCCACACATTAAAAGAGTGCGTAATAGCTCACTAGTCGAGAGGTCCTGCGCCGAAAATGTCCGGGGCTGAAACACGACACCGAAGCTTGGGAATCCTACGGGATTGGTAGAGGAGCATTGAAGACGGGACGAAGCGTAACCGTAAGGATACGTGGACTGTCTTGAAGAGAGAATGCCGGAATGAGTAGCGAGAATGAAGTGAGAATCTTCATGGCCGAATATCTAAGGTTTCCAGGGTAAAGCTGATCTGCCCTGGGTAAGTCGGGACCTAAGGCGAGGTCGAAAGACGTAGCCGATGGACAACAGGTTGAAATTCCTGTACTGCATTAAATCAGAACTGTGGGGACACAGAAGGAAGGCATGAGCCGGAAAAGGAAAATCCGGTGCAAGCATGGGAGGGGTATGACAGGCAAATCCGTCATGCAACCCGAGAATGTGACGCGGAGCGAACAAAAGTAGCGAAGCATGCTT
>NZ_JBBMFS010000026.1:0-2710 GCF_040095895.1 Lachnospira intestinalis | reverse complement strand
CACCTGTTTTACGCAATTCTACAGTGATTTTTGGAGCACCGTAGTTCTGCTTGGAATCATCATAAATATCCTGTATTATTGCAGTTATATCGGTATTGGTAATATTAGCAGGAACTTATATGACGTCAAGTGGAATCAAAAACTGTAAATGAAAAAGTTTAGAAAAAGAGGATATAATGATTGGTTGATGTAAGTATAACTATAAACATTTATGCGGAGGTAAATTTGTGAAAATTATTTCGTTAGTGGAAAACACCACAAAATCTGAACTTAAGGCAAAGCATGGGCTTTCGCTTTATATAGAAACAAAAAAACATAAGATTTTGTTTGATTTAGGCCCGGATAAAACATTATTTGAAAATGCAGTTAAAAGAAATATAGATATTTCAAAGGTAGATACGGTTATTATATCTCACGGTCATATAGACCACGGAGGAGCATTAAAAAGTTTTTTGGAAGTTAATTCTTCGGCAAAAATATATGTACAAAGAACTGCTTTTGAACCGCATTACAGTAAAACCTTATTCATTAAAATACCCGTTGGAATAGATGCTGCAATTAAGGGAAATAAGCAGATAGTACTGTTGGACGGTGATTACAAAATTGACGATGAATTATTACTGTTTACAGTTGATAAAATAAACAGATTTTATTCGTCTGTTAATGATGCTCTTTATGACGATAAAGGAAAAGACCAATTCAGACATGAGCAGAATTTGGTTATTTTTGAAAATCAAACAGCGCTTATTATGGGGTGTGGACATGCCGGTGTTATCAATATCATGGAAGAAGCAAAAAAATATAGCCCCGATTTGTGTGTGGGAGGTTATCATTTATTCAATCCTCTTACAAAGAAAACGGTATCGACGGAATTGTTAAAAGATATCGCAACGGAGCTTCAAAAATATAAAGATACTGAGTTTTATACCTGTCATTGTACAGGAAAAAAGGCATTTGATTATTTATCACATCAAATGAGTAATATGCACTACATATCTTGTGGTGAAAGTGTTGAAATTTAATATTTTAGAAAATTTAAATTTACACTTAGTCAGCTTGTTGATTTTTATACAATAAATGGGCAATTTCAATCGGGATAGCCCAATTTCTGAATGGATAGAAATGATAGAAATGCAAATTGGAACATATCCCGGTAATTAATTAAATACATTAACTCTACGGAGCGTAGAAACCGCAAAAATTCACCATATTCTACGTTGCGTGGGTGTGATTGGAAATAGGATTGAAGGATAATTAAGCCAGAAAGGAGGAAAGCAAATGGATCAAATAAAAATTGGAAGATTTATAGCTGATGAGAGAAAGAGAAAAGGGTATACTCAAAAACAGCTTTCTGAAAAATTAGAAATCAGCGATAAAACAATTTCAAAATGGGAACGAGGTGTTTGAGTTATAATAGGACCAAGTTAGATGAAACCCAGTAAAATCAAGGGGTTATGCCTAATTTAGTCCTTATTTTTATACCAATTTAGCGGTAGATAAGGCAGCGCTGTTATATCAAAACCGAAAATCCAAGTCAGTATCACAGATGTCCGCAATCAGTCTGAGAGTGAATCTGTGTGCTTAGATTAGGTACAATTTTATATCAAAACATTTAGTGAGGACTAAATTAGCACTTGAGATGGAATATTCCATCAGCTGGTTTGGTCCTCTTTTTATTTGAGAGGAGTGGTCGAATGGGCAAAGTGTTAATTTGGTTCGTAATCATTATTAGTACAGTGGTTCTCTACTGTCTTATGAAAGTTAAGGCAGAGAGTGATGAACTGTATGAGGAATTAATGAGAAAGCATTTTTATGGCAGGTCTGATGATATTCCTGCATCTGACCAAACTAAGCACTTGAAAGGGTGTGGGTAATTATATGAAATTTTGCAAAACAATAATGCAGACAATACAGAAAAGGAGTGAAAGGAACATGAATAACAAGTTAGAAGTAATCGGCATTGATCATGGCTGGTCAATGATGAAAACAATCTCTCAGGTATTTGTCACAGGTGTTAAGGAGATTACAACAACTCCGGCACTTTTCGGCGATGTACTTGAGTATGAAGGAAAGTTCTATAAGGTTGGAACTGTGAGGCAGGAAGTAAAGGATACCAAGGTCGAAGATGACAGCTTTTATCTTCTCACTCTTGCAGCAGTTGCTAAGGAACTTAAAAGAAGAGGTCTTGCAGAGGCAAAGGTATTCCTTGCTGTAGGACTTCCGCTTACAAGGTTTGGAGCAGAGAAGAATGATTTTATCAAGTACCTGACAAAGAATAAGCGTGTAAGCTTCAAATATGAGAATGAGTCATATCATATTGAAATTGATGATGTGGCAGTATTTCCTCAGTGCTATGCAGCAGTAGTGGACAAGATTCCTGCTATGGCAAAGAAAACACTGATAGTAGATATTGGAAGCTGGACAATCGACATTATGCCGGTAATCAACAAGTCTCCGGATGAATCAAAGTGTGTGACGATTCCCAAAGGTCTTATTACCTGTATGCGTTCTATCAATGAGCAGTGTGTAAGACAGCTTAACGGAGAGGTAGACGAGTCAGAGATACAGAACATCATGCGATATGGCAGGTCAGATATTGATGATGAATACTTTGCCATTATTAAGGCAGAGATTGGATTGTCAACACTTTTTCAGACAAATTTTTTTAGGTTATTTTCCCGATATTGTACAGGCGTTTGATACCCTAGGG
>NZ_JBBMFS010000025.1:0-4818 GCF_040095895.1 Lachnospira intestinalis | reverse complement strand
CCACCGGGAGAGATTGTTCCACCGATACCTGCCGTTGCGGTAATCTTGTAGCTTGCTGTACCGCTCGGAGGCGTTATCGGCGCTGTATCCTCCGTAAAACTCCAACTTCCACGGAATACCACGGTTGTGCCGTTTAGGTTGCCGGCATCCCAGCCCGAAAAAGCCCATGTGCCGTTTTTACCATCCTTTTGTGCCTGAATGCGTGTTGTGGAGGTATATTTCTTATCCACAGCCGCCTTCGCCTGTTGCACACTCGAATAGGAGCTGCTATTTAGCGGCAGCGTTGCGCCTGTCGGGAATACAGAGCCCCAATTGTATTGCACCGTATAATTTTTTGTCACCGGCGGCTCGGGGCGTTCCTCAGACCTTTTATAAATATAACGAATCGTCATACCACTGTTCGGGACAGCATTTTCCATCCCCTCCGCTTTAACAAAAGTGTAGCCGTGCAGTTCCTGCGGCGGCTGCCAATCAACCTTTTTGCCTACCGGAACAGTAAAGGTAGTCGGCATGGTGTTTGGAACATCTGTGCCATCCTCCAGCTGATATTGGATGGTGACATTGACATAGCGCTGCTGCTCCGTATCATCATCAGCCAATACCTCGCCTGTCGCATGATCTACAATCTCAAAGCCGATGGTATCGCCGGATTGCAGAATGGCATTCTCCGGAATCGTGTAAACCAGAGAGCAGTTGACAAGGCCGGAATTAAAGTCGCTGCCCTCGTAATCCAACGCACCCTTTGTCCAGAATTTGCTTTTCTCTTTCCAAACAGGGATGTCAAACTCCTGCGTAGTGAAAACCTGCTCCCCATCTGTCGTGACCGCTTTTTCGCCGTTGGAATGTTCCACCCACAGGCGCAGGGTCACAGTCTTCGCTTGGGTATTCGAAAGATTTTGTATAATGGTGCGCAGCTCAACCTGCTGCCCCTTCATGCTGCTATAATCAAAGCTGTTTTTACTGCCGCCGCTTAATAGACGGCTATTCCTGTCATTTTGATAGCTCGCATATGCGGAGGAATTCGCTGCCTCAAAGGCAGAAGGATCTTTTGTGGGATTTCTGTAACCGCCGATATACTTTTTCACCTCAGGAACAGCCACATAAAGCGCAGGGGGATTTGTAATGAGCTGACTCATGACCTTTATGCCCTGTAGCTTGCACACATCGCAAAAATCATTCTGAAAGGTCTCTCGCATCAGACAATCCCTGCTGGAATTATAGGTATAAGGATAGTAGTCAAGATGCGGGCAGGTATAGGTATTACGGAAGCCAAGCAGCTGCTTCCACTTCACTTTCGTGGGATCTTTTGTTGCAGTCATATTCAGTGATGTAGTGTAATTCCACTCATCTACAGGAACAGTGCTATAATTATATTCATCTCCCAGATGGAACAGACCGTGTCCCAGTTCATGCCGCTGGGTAAACGCAGAATATGCGTTTCTCGCTGACGCAACAATATAGTGAATACCATATTGTTTATTATCATGAGAGCCACCGAAATACTCACCGCTATTCGCCAACACAACGAATTGGTTGATATTTTCATACACATAATCATACTGTCTATAATTATGATCCATCGTGTTTTCGTTTGGATGCGTTTCATTAGGAATATGTGCGTCATGAATCTTCTCGATAAACGCAGGGCCTATGATGCGCTCCAAAACATGATTGCGCCAGTTCCCTTTGTTAGTAGAAATTCCTCCTTTGGCGGTCGCAGCAAAAAATGTGCTGGTACCGCCATAGCCATCCACCGATGCCGTGCAGAGTGCATAGACATTAAAGCGATCCGCCATGCTGCGATATGGCTCTATCTGCAATACCTCCCCCCACAGCTTTTTTACATCCTCGACAAACTGCTTTTGCTGGCTTTTGGTGTAGCCCTCGGCGCAGTACACAATCACCATGTTCTCCTTATCGCTGCGAGGCTTCTGGATTGTATACACCGGTACGGTTACATTTGCATATGCAGGATCCTCAGTGTAGAGGGTACTCATCTCCAGCTGTAGATACTCATCCGTGTTCACATTCCAGTCACCATTCACATCCTCTCGCACAGCGCCGGATATGCCAATGCTGTCATCCGGCGCATCCGGTGCGGAAACAACATAGGGGTCCTGTGCGCTCTGTCCTGTGCCGGATGATACGGTGTAATTTTCCGTATTCAGATAGAAGGCAGGACGAACGCCGTAATATCCCTTATAGGGTGCGTCACGCAAAATATTCCCTTGAGGGGTCACAAATCGCATATCATGGTTACAGGTTGTAATCGGTGTACGCAGCCAATAGTTCCATGCTACACCGCTTCTGTTTTTTGCGATATGGTAGCCGTTCAGGTTATCATTAACCGTTTTGAGCTGCTGAACATCCAGCAGAAAAACTCTATCCCAAATATATTCATAATGGGCACTGTCATACCCATCCGCTACCGTATCAATTGTGGTGTTATAGGGAAGATCAACACCGGCTGCGTCGATATAACCTGCCGTATACTCCGGATGGGAAACGATAGAACACTGCTTCACCGTTCGAATCGCTCCCAGCTCATCCGAACGAAAGCTGCGAAGGAAGCCCTCCTTTTGGTCATATGCTGCCGTTTTAGGATAGACAGAATCCTCTGTTGGCGGATTTCCGCAAAGCCATTTCACTTTTCCTGCTTCAGCGTTGGAATTGAGCCAAGAACGTATGTTGCTGTCTCTCCAGTGGTTAGAACCAAAATTATCTCTCCAGCTATTGCGCCGGTGCGAGCCTGTTTCGGCATTTTTGTTGGTTTTTGCATCATAGGGCATGTAATCACACAATACTCTATCCGAAAGCATCAATGGCCCATTGCTATCCTTCGCTACACAACGCCACACAATTGGCACTCCCCCATAAGTACCCATCTGAATGTAGTCACCAATTTCGATGGTTGGCTTGTTATCTGCCGCCCTAACCTGCAAAGGGCATAGCACCAAAATTACCGCAAGCAGCAGAGATACCGTTCGTTTGCCATATTTATGTTTGATAATATTCATAAAGTCCTCCTTTTGTCATTCTCTCCTGAGCGTCATTCACGGTCAGTAGGCTTCTACCCCCCCCCATTTTTGACATATGTCAATTTATACAATTGCTGCATCATCGATATTCACCTCATTTCTACTTGAGTTATTGCAAAAAATAGGTCTTTCTGCGATAACCCCTTGTGCCAAATGCTGAAACACCTTCATAAAGATGTAATAGCTTATTTATTTTAGAAAAGTATCCGACAAAAAACTCTACACTTCCGACAAAAAATATATATATTTCTCAAATCGTATCATGGCGATGTACATTTGTCAATGAAGTGACACCTCAAGATCACCACAGTCCTGATACTTCTTATACATGTCATTGATATAAATCGTAGGCGAAATATTCCTGCCTTCCTCTCGTAAGATGATGCCATCAAGAGTCACATTCACCTTTTCCACGGGTTCTGCCACAAGCTCCATTCCTTTGAACTTCTCAGGCATATAATCCATAAACTTTTCTTTTACTACTTCCTTAAAAATCTCGTAATTCATCATATTACGGTTCCTCCTTAATCTAAATTGTCATACAAAATCCCTTCATCCTCGGAATTTTTGTGTTCTCTGTAACTGTTGTCTTCTTCGATTCCCATATCAAAAGTGGTATGAGATTTTCTTTTCTTTCTGTAATAATTCTTGAGAAACATGCACTTTCTACAGTCCTCACAGAATAATTCTTCCGGCGGAATGCCAAGTGCCTTTGCAATCCTGTTCAACGTTCCCGTCCTTGGAACTCTTGAACCATTTTCGTATTGGGCAATTCTTACATCACCTCTATTTTCAAAACCACTTTTCTCGCCCAGTTCCCTGAATGTCATTTTTTGTCGTTTTCTGTAATATCTGATTCTTTCTCCTACCACTGTTTGTCCTCCAAATCAAAAAAAGCAGGGAACATAAGTCACTGGCTTACATTCCCCGCAAGGTTAATTGTGGATAGGCTACAATTAACTGGACAGATTTTTTAAGGTCATATAATCTATAATAAATACACAAAGGAGCACTCATTATGACCGAACCAAAACAACGAAGAAAACCTCGTAAATATACCGATGAATTCAAACAGCAACTGGTGGAACTATATCGTTCCGGCAAACGCAGATGCGATATCTGCCGTGAATATGACATTGCTACTTCCCTGTTTGACAAATGGGTAAAGCAGGCATCCAATTCCGGCTCTTTCCATGAAAAAGATAACCGGACTCCAGAGCAGGAAGAACTGATCCGGCTTCGGAAAGAAAACCAGCAGTTAAGAATGGAAAATGATATTTTAAAACAAGCGGCGCTGATCTTAGGACGAAAGTAAATGTGATCAAAGCAAATGCTCACAAATACTCTGTATCAGCAATGTGCCGCGTCCTACAGGTAAATAGAAGCACTTATTATTATGAAGCAGCAACAAAAAAAGATGAATCAGAACTTACTGCAGACATTCAGGAAATTTTTAGAAAAAGCCGGAACCATTATGGTACACGAAAGATCAAGAAAGAACTGGTTGATTGCGGGAAACAGGTATCAAGACGCAGGATTGGACGGATCATGAAACAGGAAGGTTTGATATCAAGCTATACTACAGCTCAGTTTAAGCCGCAAAAAGACAGATGTAATGAATCAAAAGTGGCAAATGTGTTGAACCGACAATTTCAAAACCAGCCATACCGTAATGTGGTGGTAAGTGATTTAACTTATGTAAAGGTAGGAAACCACTGGAATTATATCTGTATACTGATAGACCTTTTTAACAGGGAAATCGTTGGATACAGTGCAGGAG
>NZ_JBBMFS010000024.1:0-5002 GCF_040095895.1 Lachnospira intestinalis | reverse complement strand
AGCTGGGTTAAAAGTTCGACTTGCTCTATTGGAGAAATTTTCAAGGAAGACTCCATCCAATAGGTGGAGAAATCACCACTTATATTTTCGTTTCCATATCCAATTTCCTGAATATAGTTGGAAATGTTAGCGGCTCCAAGCTGTTCGTCCACAGATTCAAAATACCAATTCACAGAGGAATTCATTGCTGACTGTAAGGTCTGGTCTGCATTCCATGCTTCAAATGGATAGGTTTCTCCATTCCATGCAATGAACGAATTTTCCGGTATAATGATATCTTCTTCCAATCCGAACAGGGCATCGTATATCTTGTAGGTGGAGTTTGGTGCAACTCGCAGGGTGGCATGCTCCTTGTCGTGTATGCTCCATGCATCATTTTCCAAATCGTATAAAACAAAGCTGCCTTCGTATTCTCCGAAGTATGTGGAGAGGTCTACATAGGAAACATTCTCAGAAGAGGAATCCCATTGGTAGTGGCTTCCGTCTGCTGCGTATGTAGAAATAAAAGGTGCGAATCCAAGGAGAAGAACAGCAGTCAACATGAATGCAGTCATACCTTTTATTCTTTTCATAAATGTCGGCTTCTCATAAGAGGCAATGTTGATAATTCTTCGTTTCATCTGCTCCATGTTTCCACCAAGGCCGGCGGCAAACGGAAAAGGAGTAAGTGAAACCTTCTCTGCAAAGTTAATCAGTGTATTACCATAATCTTCGTAAGCATCCTCTTCAAGCATTTTCAAAACGGAAGTGTCACAGGCAACCTCTCTGTCATTACGCATTTCTTTCAGTGCATACCAGACAAGAGGATTGAACCAATATATTACCCCGGCAAGATTCATCAGATAACTGGCAACAGCATCTTTGTGCTTATAGTGCTGCAGTTCGTGCAACAGCATATACCGCATATCGGATTCGTTGTAATCAGAGATCAGATGAATCGGCAGATAAATACATGGTTTCAAAAGTCCCACAATAATCGGGGATTTCAAAAATGCAGTACTGTAAACAGGGATATTTCTGTGAATTCCCATTTCCTCCAAACATCGATGATATAGTCTGCGTACCTCCGGGTTCTGAAGGGGAAGTGCAGATTTCTCCAAATTGCGTAGGCGGAGTGAGGATTTGATTACTAATATAATCATTGCAAAAATGCCTACAGTCCATATCCCTAATAATATGTATCCAGCAATGGATGGTGTCTCGCTATTTACAGAAAGTGCGAAATCATTCATCCAGTCTGTATTTCCGGTCGGATGAATTCCCACAGCTTCCCCCATAGCGGTTGCGGTACCAGAAGCAGGAGAGCTTCTTAAGCTACCAAGCCACGAGAAGATTTGTGGAAATCCGATGAGACGGAACGGTATAAAGGGAACTGCCAGCAACCCAAGAAGCAGGAACCACAGATTATACTGCATCCGGCTGGACAGGTTGTTTTTGAATATCCGCTTGGCTATCAAAAGAATTCCGATGATACCGCTGATAAATACATTGCATATTAAAAAGCGTATCATAAAATTAGCCACGTTAATTTCCTCCTTTTTTTGACCTCTTGGAAAGAAGGGAACGGAGGGTATCTATTTCTGTTTCAGACAGTCTGTCATTTTCTATATAGGCAGACAGCATGGCAGTGATATCCCCGTCATAGTATCGTTCCAGAAAAGAGTTGCTTTCCTGGCCGATGTATTCGCTTTCTTTCACGACTGGGGTATAAACAAACACTCGGCTCTGTTTTTCATAAGTTAGAACGCCTTTTGTTACGAGACGTTTGATTAAAGTCTGTATCGTCTTAGGACTCCAGCTTGTGGTCTGTAATAATTTATCTGTTATTTCATTGGTACTGATCGGCGCATGTTTCCATACGATTTTCATAACTTCAAATTCAGCTTCAGAAATCTGTGGTAAATCGTTCATTTTAAATCCCTCCTTAAATCTTACGGCTGTAATAAATATATTATAGACGTTATTTATGTGGTTGTCAATTTCAGAAAAAACATATTGACTTGAAATCTTACTTGTGTAATAATTGAAATATTACAAGAGTAAGATTTGGAGATGGCAACAAAAAGAAAAGAACCAGAATCACAACGGATTAGCTGGTTCCTTTACTCGTTTGAATTACCTCTTTTATGTATGAGTGCTAAGAGGTATTCAATTGCTGGAAGAATCTCGGCTGCCTCTTGCTCATCACATTCCTGTAGCATCAATAACAGTTTTTGTTTTTTCAACCCATCCGTAGCAGTGTCAGGGTGGAAAATCCGGTCTGCAGGAATGTGTAAATAAGCGATGATCTGGCACAATACTTCGAACTTGGGATTCCCACGGTCGTTTTCAATATTCAGTATTGTACGTTCATCACAACCTATTTGTTCAGCTAATGCTGCTTGAGATAGATGGGCTTCTTCTCTGGCAGCCCGAACTACCTTCGCAAGATTTTTTACATAGTCATGCATTACAATTCACCTCAGTGCTAGTTTACACTACAGGGTAAATATTATGAATTACAATAGAGTACAGGTATAAGATGAAACGAACTACACCATAAGCTCTATACGGATAAGAAAGAAGCCGGAACAGCCCTTGTGGAGATGTGCAAAGAAATAAAAACAGTCAATGCCCCTGCAGTCATTGGCGAATATGCAGGTTTTAAGATGGCAGTATCCTTTGATGCATTCAACCACAAATTGGTGATGAACCTGAAAGGTCAGCTTTCCCACAATCTGGAAGTCGGTTCAGACCCGATTGGAAATATTGCCCGTATCAATCATGCCCTGGAGTCCATGCCAAAGCAGCTTATGGAAGCCCAGACAAAACTTGAAACTGTGGAGCATCAGCTTGAAACCGCAAGGGTGGAAGTAACCAAGCCTTTTGAACAGGAAGCGGAGCTTGCGGAGAAGTTAGAGCGTCTGTCAGCATTAAATGCCCTGCTTAACATGGATAAAAAGGGTAATGACGGGATTGATATGGATGATGAGCCGGAAGCTCCAAAGAGCGAAAAAGAGGTCGCAGACCGTCCGGCGAAGAATACTCCGCTTGCAGAGAAAACAATGGGTATAGGGCAGGATAAGAGCATCAGACAATATGCAGATGTACTTGCAGAAAGAGTATCCCTGAAGGCGAAGCTGGAGGTGATGAAAGCAAAGGTTGCTGGAGGAGATACAGAAAAGCCTATGCCACTAAAGGCAAAGGGAAAAGAAGAAACCTTATAAGATAATATGAAATTTTTTATTTTTATTCCCAACTTTATTCCCAACATGATATAATGAATTTGGTTGGGAATAAAAGTTGGGTAAAGGAGCATACTAATGGATATTAAACAAATTGTTTTAGATTTATGTGCCTTAAGTGATGAACAGGAATGGTTTGAATTTAAGGAAAACTGGTTTCAGCCTGAGGCATTAGGCGAATATGTATCTGCCCTGTCAAATGCGGCGGCTTTTCATTATAAAAAATATGCGTATTTCATTTGGGGTGTAAATGATACAACCCATGAAATTGTAGGAACAACATTTAACCAGTATTGTGAATATAACAAGGAACCGTATCAGAATTATCTTGCGAGAAATCTGTCACCAAGCATAAATTTTAGTTTTGAAGAAACAGAAATTTATGGAAAGAGAGTCGTTGGTTTGGTAATTCCTGCGGCAACCGAGATTCCTACGGCATTTAAAGAAAAGAGGTTTTTAAGGATAGGATCATCAAAATGTAATATGAAAGATTACCCTAAGAGAGAAATTGAACTTTTCAAAATACTGGATGGAAGAACCGAAACGATAGAAACAGTACCGGCAAAATACCAGGAACTTACATTTCAAAAACTCTTTGGATATTACGGTTCCAAAGGTATTGTTCTAAATCAAAAGACGTTTATTAAGAATCTGGGGCTAAAAACAGAAGAAGGCGAGTTTAATATATTAGCGCAGCTTCTGTCGGATAATTCTCATTTTCCGCTTCGTGTATCTATTTTTGATGGAGAAACAAAAGGCTCTAATCTTTTCTCTGTACGTGAATTTGGAAATGACTGTTTATTATACAGTTTGGATGAGTTGTTGCGTTATGGAGATGTATTGAACCTGATTCAGGCGGATGAGACAGACAGGGTCGTTGAACGAAAGGAGGTTCCGTTATTTGATAACAAGGCATTTCGTGAGGCTGTCATTAATGCCGTCCTGCACAATAAATGGGTGGAAGGAAATGAACCTATGATTTCGGTATTTTCCGACAGAATAGAGATACTATCAAGGGGAACACTTGCTCCGGCACAGACCATGGAGGGATTTTTCTTAGGAGAATCAATCCCTGTAAATGAAAAATTATCCGAGATATTTCTTCAACTGCATATAAGTGAGAAATCTGGTCGAGGAGTCCCTAAAATTACGGAAATGTATGGAAAAGATGCATTTTCATTTAGGGAGAATTCCATTGTTGTTACTATCCCATTTGAGAGAATAAATAAAGTTGGGAATAAAGTTGGGAAAAAGGTTGGGAATAAGAAACCTTTAAATTTCAGAAGGCAAAAAATTATTTCAGAAATGAGGGACAACCCGAACATTACAACTGCAGAACTTCATAATATATTAGGGGTGAGTGAAACAGCAGTAGAAAACAATATATCATTTTTAAGAGAAAATGGGTATATAGAGCGGGTTGGTTCAAAAAAGGCAGGATACTGGAAAGTATTGTAAGTGTTGTAAAACTATAAAACGAAGATAAGGTGTAATCGGATAACAAAAGAAAGGATAGTTGAGGAATATGTATCTTTCATTGTTGCAAATAAAGAATTTTAGATGTTTTGATGGAAATGAGCATAGTATTACTTTCAAAAAAGGTTTAAATGTTCTTGTTGGAGAAAACGATTGGTTCTATGTCAAGATTTAGTACAAGTTAAAATGAGAAATTTTTCCCCATTTTAACCCGCCAGAAGCTCAGCCTCAGTGTGTGTTCTTTCATATACTCGTTCGAATTCATTTGGTGACATATAGTTACAATGGCTATGAATTCGTTT
>NZ_JBBMFS010000023.1:0-7807 GCF_040095895.1 Lachnospira intestinalis | reverse complement strand
GCCATCCACACGTCCGGTTCCGGTCTTTCCGTAGAATGTTCCGGCATCGGAAGAAGAAAGGCAGATGGAATCTTTTACTGCATTGATGTTTTCAGGAGCAAATCCAAAGTTGTTATTCTGCAGCTGGGTTAAAAGTTCGACTTGCTCTATTGGAGAAATTTTCAAGGAAGACTCCATCCAATAGGTGGAGAAATCACCGCTCATGTTCTTATTTCCATATCCGATTTCCTTGATATAATCGTAAACGGAAGTAGTACCAAGTTGTTCGTCCACTGATTGGAAGTACCAGTTCACAGATGAAGCCATAGCAGACTGCAAGGTCTGATCAGCGTTCCATGCTTCAAACGGATAGTTTTCTCCATTCCATGCAATAAAAGAATCCTGTGGTGTAATGACACCTTCTTCCAATCCAAATAAAGCATCATATATCTTGTAAGTGGAATCCGGTGCAACTCGTAGCGTAGCATGTTTTATATCATGTATGCTCCAGACATCATTTCTAAGATCGTATAAAACAAAGCTTCCTTCGTATTTTCCAAAGTATTTAGAAAAATCTACATATGAAATATTTTCTGAGGAAGATTTCCATTGGTAGCGACTTTCGTCCGCTGCATATGTAGAAATAAAAGGTGTAAGTCCCATTATTAGAACTGTGGTCAGTATAAAAGCAGTCATGCCTTTTAATTTCTTGCAAAACGTTGGTTTCTCATAAGAGGCAATGTTGATAATGCGACGCTTCATTTGTTTCATGTTTCCGCTAAGGTTGGCGGCAAAAGGAAAAGGAGAAAAGGAGACCTTTTCTATAAAGTTAATCAGCGTATTTCCGTAATCCTCATAATCGTCCTCTTCAAGCATTTTTAGAACAGAAGTGTCACAGGCAACTTCTCTGTCGTTACGCATTTCTCTTAGTGCAAACCAGACAAAGGGGTTAAACCAATAAAGCACTCCGGCAAAGTTCATAAGATAATTGGCAATGGCATCCTTATGTCTGTAGTGTTGCAGTTCATGCAATAGCATATATCTCATATCAGATTCATGATAATCTGAGATTAAATGAATTGGCAGATAAATACATGGCTTCAAAAATCTTACAATAATAGGGGATTTCAAAAAAGCGGTACTGTACACAGGAATATTCCTTATTATTTTCATCTCATTCAAACATCTGTTATACAGTCTGCGAACTTTCGGATTCTGAAGGGGAAGTGCAGATCTCTTTATAGTGCGTAAACGAAGAGAAGATTTGATTACCAATATCATCATCACAAGCATTCCCACAATCCAAATACTCAATAAAATGTACCCGGTAACGGATGATGTGTCATGGTTTACAGAAAGGGCAAAGTCATTCATCCAATTTGTAGTACCAGATAAATCGGTATTCATAACATTATTTGTACCAACATCGGCATGAGAAGTGGTGGAGTTTTGTACGCTACTGAGCCATGAGAAAATTTGCGGGAAACTAACTAGACGGAAGGGCATAAAAGGTACTGCTAAAAGTCCGAGTAACAGCAACCACAGATTATACTGCATCCGGCTGGACAAGTTGTTTCTGAATACCCATTTGGCTATCAAAAGAATTCCGATGATACCGCTGATCAATACATTGCATAATAAAAAGCGTATCATGAAATTAGCCATGTTAATCGCCTCCTTTTTTTCCTCTCTTGGATAGAAGAGAGCGAAGCGTTTCTATTTCTGGTTCTGTCAGTTTGTCATTTTCTATGTATGCAGATAACATAGCTGTAATATCCCCGTCATAATAACGATTAAGAAAGGAATTACTTTCTTGGCAAATATATTCACTTTCTTTTACTAATGGAGTATAAACGAAAACACGACTTTGTTTTTCATAAGTGAGTACACCTTTAGTAACAAGACGTTTAATAAGTGTTTGTATCGTTTTAGGACTCCAGCTTGTGGACTGCAGTAATTTTTCTGTTATTTCATTGGTGTTAATTGGAGCATGTTTCCATACGATTTTCATAACTTCATATTCAGCTTCGGAAATCTGCGGCAAGTCACTCATTTAAAATCCCTCCTAAAATCTTACGGTTGTAATAAAAATATTATAAGTTCTAATTTTTCTGCTGTCAATTCAAACAAACAGGTTGATTTAAAATCTTACTTGTGTAATAATTAAAATATTACACAAGTAAGATTTTAGAGAGGAGAAAAAATATAAGCAAAAATAATTGAAAATAAGAAAACCAATAGTGTCAAATAGATTCTATTGGTTTATCAAAGAGTAGGGTTATCTTGTTTTCGCAGTAATTCAAGCAAATAACGAACCATAGGTAACAAATCATTTGCTTCCTGTTCCGTGCAATCATTTATTAAGGTAAGGAGCTTCTGAAGATTTGGCTTCTGGTCGTTGCTATCCGGATAGAAAATCTTATCTGCTGGTATCTTAAGATATGTAATCAATGGATACAGTTTCTCAAATTTCGGATTACCACGTCCGGCTTCGATGTTCAATATAGTGCGTTGATCTAGATTAAGAATTTCTGCCAGCTTTTCCTGTGAAAGACCGAGTTCTGTACGGGCTTCACGTACTGCGTTGGCAAGATTTTGTTTTATATCCTGCATTGTAATTCACCTCGATAGTAGTTTACATTACACATCGACAGGAGTGAATTGCGTTAGAATACAGAGCGAATATGGAGTACAGTACATGTGGAGACTGTAGTTTTGATGTCAAAGGTGAACCCTAAGAAGTAAAAAATATGTAGTAAATAAAAGGCTTTTCAGAGAGCTATCGTTAAAGAGTACGATTGGCTGCTGGAAAGCCTTGTATGCCGAGCTGCTGACTACCGGCAAGCTGAACGATTACCTTGCAGACCTCAACGAGCAGGCAGAAGCAATGTTTTCTCGGCTGGTAAAGCAGCTTTCCGAAAAAGAGGGCATAACGGAAGCCCTCAAAGCGGAAAATCAAATGCTGTGGGTGCAGAGGATGAACAACATACGTAGTGCTGCTATGGAAAGCGTTGCAAACGATTTGATTTACTGTTAGGAGGACGGCTATGAAGGTCAAGCTGGACGATTATGAGGTGAGGGTGCTGATAAACGGCTTAATACAGCAGCACAGGAGCTATGACGCAGAAACCAACGGTCAGATTGACGCCCTCGCCCTTCGCCTGTGCGACATTGCAGAAGCAATGAAGCCGGGACGGAAGAAGAAAATCTCTTTTGAGCCGGTAGAAATCAGAGTAATTCGACATTGCCTTATAGAGTGGCGAAACCGAGAGATACAGGCAGAAAGACACGGTGCGGTGGATGCCTTAAACGAACTGCTGATATGGTTTACCCGCTAAAGAGAAAAGTCGTTGTCACAGACGGCGGCTTTTCCTTTTCGGGTAGTATTCAAGAAGTCATAAAGTTCCGTGAGTAATGGAAGAAGGCAATGCTTTGAGAAAAAGATGAGAGCAATATTCTGAAAACTACTTGAGATTTTGGGGAAAATCTGCTAAAATACTTTTGTATATCTATGGGGTGGGGGAATTCATATCCTTTTGCCTTAGAAATTATGGAAGGAGGACTTGACTATGGCAAACGGAAATGCGACAATTATTGTCGGCTTGGATCGGCTTGGATCGGCAGGAGCATAGCGCCGTTTTTTCAGCGTGTCAAGTCTTATTTCATACAATTTATAACGAACCAGTTGCCGGAGACAGGGCGCATTATGCCTTGGCTTCGGCTTTTTGCGTTTGCCGGAAGGATGGTGGTTTGATATTGAAGTCCTAACCACGACCGGCAAATCGAGCTTTTCCGGTTAAACCTTCTATCTTCTTCGGCGTGTCCGCTGTCGGAGGAAGAAAATAGCGGATAGAATTATTTTGGAGGAATGAAAATGAAGAAGAAACTTCTAAGCCTTTTGCTTGCGTTGTGCCTTGTGATGGCACTTGTTCCGATGACAGCGTTTGCTGAAGGAACTTCAGTAGATAATTGGGACGGCTCGGCAGACACGAGCTGGTATACGAGTGCGCCTGACGCTTCGGAATATCATATTTCAACGGCAGAACAGCTTGCAGGTTTGGCACAGCTGGTGAATACTGACCCCGGAACTACAAATTTTGCAGGGAAAACTTTCTATTTGGAAAATGACCTTGATTTATCCGGACATGAATGGATTTCGATTGGTACTGTCCTCGGCGGGGATTACCCTGAATACAGTTTTTGTGGTGTATTTGACGGACAGGGTCATGTGATCTCAAATCTCTACTCTCATGAATCATACATTGAGGGCGCGGATGAGTCCCATAATTTACTTAGAAATGCTCTGTTCGGCAGTGTTTACAACGGAGAAGTTAAAAACCTTGGTGTTGCAAACGCTGAAATCTGGATTGATCCTAAAGATAACAGTGCCGCAGGTAAAGGTATTTTAGTTGACTGGATGGGTAAGTCCAAAATCACGAACTGCTGGACATCCGGCAGTATTTACAGCGGCACCAAAATAGAAAAGAATATTGGCGGTATCGTTGGTGTTACCGTGCAGGGCTGCACCATTTCCGGTTGCTATTCTACTGCAACGCTTACAGGCAATTTCACGAATTCCGAGGGGTATTATACAGATCCGCAGTATTTACCACCGGATACCATTGGTGGTATTGTTGGTGCAAGATTTGATGGCAATTTAACAGTCACAGATTGCTGGTTCGGCGGCAAAATTGTTGTCAATTCTATTCTGGCTGCCGTTGGCGGAATTGTTGGATATGCCGACACTGCAACTGTCAAGAATTGCATGGTCGTTACTAAGGATATTGGCAGAGATTCCGTAACAGAAGAAGTTAACACCTGCTGGGTAGCTTATGCCCTCGGCGGCACAGTAGAAAATTGCTATTGGCCGAATGACGAGAAAGCATATGACCCGTCTCCGCTTGCGTATGTAGGAGGACAAAGTAACGAAGAACAAGGTACTGCCATCACAGACTTTACCTCCGCAGATGTTCTCACTGGCCTTCAGACTAATGCCGGTGCGGGCGTTGAATGGGTTGCCAGAATCGGTCATCCAACTTTTGTGTGGGATGACAATAACATTCCCGCTGATTACACAGCTGTCGATGCAGCCATCGCAAGGGCAACGGCTCTTGATAGCAGCCTTTATACAAATTATTCTGCGGTAGAAGATTCCATTAACTCTGTTGACCGAGCAAAAAGCAAAGCCCAGCAAACAGAGGTTGATGCAATGGCAAAGGCTATTGAAGATGCCATTGCTGCCCTGCAATACAAGGATGCTGATTACACAAAGGTTGATGCAGCCATTGCCAAAGCAAATGCGCTAAACAAGAATGACTACAAGGATTTCTCCGGTGTGGAAGCTGCTGTCAATGCTGTTGTCCGTGACAAGAACATCACTGAACAGAGCGAAGTTGATGCAATGGCGAAGGCTATTGAAGATGCCATTGCCGCCCTGCAATACAAGGATGCTGATTACACAAAGGTTGATGCAGCCATTGCCAAAGCAAATGCACTAAACAAGAATGACTACAAGGATTTCTCCGGTGTGGAAGCTGCCGTCAATGCTGTTGTCCGTGACAAGAATATCACTGAACAGAGCGAAGTTGATGCAATGGCGAAGACTATTGAAGATGCCATTGCTGCCCTGCAATACAAGGATGCTGATTACACAAAGGTTGATGCAGCCATTGCCAAGGCAAATGCACTGAACAAGGACAACTACAAGGACTTCTCTGCTGTAGAAACTGCTGTCAATGCTGTTGTCCGTGACAAGAATATCACTGAACAGAGCGAAGTTGATGCAATGGCGAAGGCTATTGAAGATGCCATTGCTGCCCTGCAATACAAGGATGCCGATTACACAAAGGTAGATGCAGCCATTGCCAAAGCAAATGCACTGAACAAGGATAACTACAAGGACTTCACCGGCGTGGAAGCCGCTGTGAATGCAGTGACCCGTGGTAAGAACCTTACGGAGCAGACCGAAGTGGATGCAATGGCGAAAGCTATTGAAGATGCCATTGCTGCCCTGCAATACAAGGATGCTGATTACACAAAGGTTGATGCAGCCATTGCCAAAGCAAATGCGCTAAACAAGAATGACTACAAGGATTTCTCCGGTGTGGAAGCTGCTGTCAATGCTGTTGTCCGTGACAAGAACATCACTGAACAGAGCGAAGTGGATGCAATGGCGAAGGCTATTGAAGATGCCATTGCTGCCCTGCAATACAAGGATGCCGATTACACAAAGGTAGATGCAGCCATTGCCAAAGCAAATGCACTGAACAAGGATAACTACAAGGACTTCACCGGCGTGCAAGCCGCTGTGAATGCAGTGACCCGTGGTAAGAACCTTACGGAGCAGACCGAAGTTGATGCAATGGCGAAGGCTATTGAAGATGCCATTGCTGCCCTGCAATACAAGGATGCTGATTACACAAAGGTTGATGCAGCCATTGCCAAAGCAAATGCACTAAACAAGAATGACTACAAGGATTTCTCCGGTGTGGAAGCTGCTGTCAAGGCTGTTGTCCGTGGTAAAAATATTACGGAGCAATCCGAAGTAGACAAGATGGCAAAGACTATCGAAGATGCGATTGCTGCTCTTGAGAAAAAAACTGCCAGTACCAAACCGGGAACATCCGATAAGAGTCCGCAGACCGGCGATACAAGCAACCTTGCACTGTGGATTGCCCTGTTGTTCATCAGCGGCGGTGCAGCCATTGGCACAACGGTTGTAAGCAGGAAGAAAAAGTACAACAGATAATTGAATAGCGTTCCCTTGCTCCAGCTTCCGAGCAAGACAAAAGCGTCGTAGAAATACGGCGCTTTTTTGTTACCCGGAAGCGACAAACAGCGACTTGTGAATGACGGACGGTAAGGATACCGCCGCTAAAACAAAGCCGCTCATATCGAAAGAAAACGCCCAAAATCGCCCCGAAACCATACAGCGGGGTCAGGTTTTGGGCGTTTCTGCGTTTCGGGAGCAAATCGGCAATTAGGCAGCGATAAGGAGGTGTCCGTTATGCCCCGTATGCCGAAATACCTCAAGAGAGAATGGGCGTTCCTTCTTGATGAGCGTGGCAGGAAGAAATACAACGAGCTTTGTGCAATCTTATGGAATAAATCTTATTTGTATTGAAGAAGGAATTGACTCGTCACAGACAAGTGGAAAACTTTTAATCTCTGTTTTGTCTGCGGTTGCAGAAATTGAAAGAGAGAATATCATCGAGCAGACAATGAATGGACGGAGGGAAAAGGCACGGCAAGGTGGTTGGAATGGCGGATTTGCACCATACGGATATTATCTGAAAGATAATCAGCTTTTGATAGAAGAAACGGAAGCTGAAGCAATCAGAATTGTCTATTATTGGTGTTCATCCACATAATGCGAATGAATTACTTAAGTGGTTACAGAAAAGTGGATTCTCTGATATTATGTTAGGAGATTTTAATGCGGGAGATTATAAGAAAAGATGCGAGGATAGTAAGTTTAAAGATAATAGAAATAATTATAGGAAACTGATATTGGAATATACGGATATATGTAACGGGCAAAAGACAAGACGAATGGTTTTTCCTAACGGCTTTGTGTATGAAACGCCAATTGACCATGTATTAATTAAGGATAGTAGTGAACTTAAAAAAAAGTATCAATGCAAAATTGTTAAGATAGAAAGAAATGAGGATAATGTGTCAGACCATTATCCGATATATTTTAAATTATCATGTTTAGATGAGGCAGATAAATTACATTAAACTTGGAGACAAATTGGTGCTAGAATATAAATAGTACAAGCCAAAATGAGAAATTCCAAATACACATAAGCATGGTACAATAGAGATA
>NZ_JBBMFS010000022.1:0-8041 GCF_040095895.1 Lachnospira intestinalis | reverse complement strand
GATGGAAACGGACAATCTCATGCATGGCTGATGGTAGACAAATATATTATTATAGATATCACAGGTGACCAATTTAGTGGCAAGTCTACTTTTCTTAATTATGACAAATCAGTTTATGTAGGTGAGGGAGATGATTTCCATAGGCTCTTTGAGGTTGAAGATAGAGATGTTCATGAGCATCGTGGGTTGAGTGCTTTGGGTGGTTTTTGTGGACCGAGGCTGTGGGATTTATATAGAAAAATTCTAAAATACATTTAGTCAACCACTTTTTATGGGGATAAAACCATTACCCCACTTTGAAAACCTATTGCATACTTTCGCTATGCAGCATAAAATAAATGTTCAGGGGATTATTGAAACCGTATGTCTGCTTTCAAAGAAACCTTGATTTTCTGCGGTTTGTGGGATATTAAGGAACGAAAATGGATATGTGTTTTGTAGCCTTATGAATGAACCATTTGAATATCGCAGCAGTGGGGTGTTTTGAAACTCTGCTGAATAATAGGCTTTTGCTAAAAGGTATCACTTTTGTGAAAATGTATGATACTTCCTGGCAGAAGCCTTTTTATATAAAGATAACTTGACTTCTAAATCTTACTGATGTAATATTTACACAAGTGCAGTAGGATTGCGGACGAAATTTTTTTGTTGCGAAATCTTACACATGTAATAAAAGGAAGGAGGAATGCATAGTACGATATACCCAGCAAAGAGAAATTTTTTTACTTCAAAATCTTACGAGTGTAATATTTTGAAGATATAGCGTACATTGAAAATAGAATATGACCATATCAGCAAAGCAAAATGAATGGAGGTCAATATGAAGAAAGGAAAAAGCAGAAACAAGCGAAAGAAAACAAGAAGCAGGCTCCTATGGATTGCGATTGCTGTTATAGGAATAGCTGCGGTAATTTCTGCAGTATGTGTGGCAGGAATGTTGGCAACAAAGGAAAATGCCTGGAAGACACCGGAAGAACTTCTGGTGGAGTACATGGATCATATTCCAAAACAGGAGTATGAAGAAATGTATGCAATGCTACATATTGAGGCATCGGGAAATGTCAGTCAGGAGGATTTTGTAACTCGAAATTCAGCTATTTATGAAGGTATAGAAGTCCAGAATATAGCTGTCCAGATTATTGCATATGACGAGGAGCAAATGACGGTAACCTACCAGACTGCTTTCGATACAGTTGCAGGAACTATCAGCTTTGAGAATAAAGCACTTTTCCTAAAGGACGAAGAAGGATATCAGTTAGTTTGGGATGATTCCCTGATTTTTCCGAATCTGGCATCTACAGATAAAGTAAGAGTTTCCACTACACAGGCAGAACGAGGAGAAATTCTGGATAGGAACGGACGTGTCCTTGCAGGAAAAGGTACAGCATCTTCGGTTGGAATCGTTCCGGGCAAGTTGGAAAACAGAGAGGAAGCAATCGCACAGATTGCAGAACTAGTGGAAATCACACCGGAAGCGATAGAAAAGAAACTGTCTGCAAAGTGGGTAAAGGATGATTCTTTTGTTCCCATTAAAACAATTCCAAGAGTGGAAGAAATTGAGTTAATGTCTATCAGTCCAGATGAAGAAGTCCTAAAGGAGAAAGAAAGGCATGAAAAGTTGCTGGAGATTCCCGGAGTGATGATATCTGATGTTGAAGTGCGTGAATACCCATTAGGAGAAGCAGCGGCACATTTGGTCGGATATGTTCAAAGTGTTACTGCGGAAGATTTAGAGGAGCATGCAGGAGAAGGCTATACAGCCAATAGTGTAATCGGCAGAAGCGGAATGGAGAGCTTGTTCGAGAGTGAACTGAAAGGCCAGAACGGTTGCAGGATTTACATTGAAAACTCGGAAGGCAAAGAGAAGGAGGAACTTGCTTGTATCCTGGTACAGCATGGGCAGGACATCCAGCTTACGATAGATACTGATTTACAGGTTTCCTTGCATGAGCAGTTTAAGGAAGATAAAAGCTGCTCGGTAGCCATGAATCATTATATCGGAGAAGTATTGGCTTTGGTCAGCACACCGGCCTATGACAATAACGATTTTATTATGGGATTGTCGAGTGAGCAGTGGACTGTACTTAACGAGGATGAGAATAAGCCAATGTATAATCGCTTCCGGCAAGTGTGGTGTCCGGGGTCTACATTCAAGCCAATTACCGCAGCGGTCGGCTTGGAATCAGGAGCAATCGATCCAATGGAAGATTACGGCAACGTAGGCTTAAGTTGGCAAAAGGATGCATCGTGGGGTTCCTATCATGTAACAACACTCCATGCATATGAACCAGTCATTTTAGAGAATGCCCTAATATATTCCGACAATATTTATTTCGCAAAGGCAGCATTAAAGATTGGCTCAGAAGAGATGGAGAGTTCTTTGACTGGACTTGGTTTTAATGAGGAACTGCCATTTGAGATTAAGATGGCAGAGTCGCAGTATTCTAATTCAGAGGGAATTGAAACAGAAATACAGTTAGCAGACAGCGGTTACGGTCAAGGGCAGGTTTTGGTGAATCCATTACATATGGCATGTATCTATTCTGCTTTCTGTAACGAGGGAAATGTTATAAAGCCGTATTTAGTATATCAGAAAGACGCAGTAGCTGAGTATTGGATTCCGGGAGCCTTTTCTAATGAGACAGCAAGCCGTGTATTGGAAGGAACAAAAAAAGTTGTGAATGATTCTAATGGAACTGGATATGCAGCCCATCGGGATGACATTCTTTTAGCAGGAAAAACAGGTACGGCAGAAATCAAGGCATCGAAGGATGATACTTCGGGTACGGAATTAGGATGGTTTGCAATTTTTACAGCAGAAGATACGGTAGAACGTCCTATATTGATTATTAGCATGGTAGAAGATGTGAAAGGAAGAGGAGGAAGCGGATATGTTGTTAAGAAAGACAACCTGGTTCTGGAAGAGTGGTTTGGCAGCAATTAGCTTTGTATTAATACTTAGTATTTCGGGGTGCAGTGATGCACCCCCGGAAGAAAATACAGTTTCGGAAACGGTAATAGATGTTCAGGCTATTCAGGAAGAATCAGAGGAGGATGCAGATGAAATTATAAGCGTCTGCATTGATCTTTATGAGAAAGCAGAAGAAGAAAATAAATTAGCGGATTTGGAAACAATCCGTAGTATTGTAAATCGTCTTGGAGAAAATGGTTATTCGGCAGTTGACAGCAGAAATCAAATTAACATGACGGAACCAGAGAAGGTAGTGGAATTCTGCGAAAAGGTGGATGCACAGGAGGAAGCAGAAATAACGATTCTTGAAATCAGTTATTTGGGCGGATTTGTAAAATACGATTTGCACACAAAAGGCGGAAATGTGGATGTGGTCAGAAGCTATTACAAGTATGAAAATGGAAATATGAAAAGAGAGGTTATAGGAAACTATCAAGCGGAGTATTGGAATTATACAGAAGAAGGTTACCTGATGTTTTCCGGTGTTTGGTTTTCAGTAGAATTATATGTTCTTACATTGAGTGGAGCAGAGGAACATACCGCATTACGGGTACAGCCATTGGATGAAACATATAGGGAGTTGAGTCGGAAATATCTCAACCCAATCAGCTTTGAACGGAATAATATGTTCATTGTGGATTGGAGTGAGGAGGATTTCGGGGATTTGAATTTCTATGATATGTATGACATTCTTTATCCAAAAGTGAATGGTCAATATGCTCCCTATGTTGCTGATGACAACTTATCAGTCAGTGCAGTTTATCAGATTCCAAAAGAAGAATTTGAAAGTGTTATTATGAAATATTTCAACATTGATAGTGAAACGCTACAATCAAAAACCATCTATGATTCGGAGAATTTGACTTATGAATATAAGCCGAGAGGCTTTGAAGAAGTAGAGTACCCCGAATATCCATATTCAGAGGTAGTAGGTTTTACAGAAAACAATGATGGGACAATTACACTTACAGCCAATGTAGTATTCCCTTATGCGGGTGATTCCAAGGTATATGCTCACGAGGTTGTGGTTCGCCCTTTAGAGAATGGACGGGTACAATATGTATCTAATCGAATTATACCATCCGAAGACAACTACAGAGAAACTTGGCATACGCCACGGTTGACGTTAGAAGAATGGGAAGAATTGTACGGAGGAGAATAATGGAGGATGTGAAATGGCTGCTTAGAAAATGTGGACTTCTAATTTTACTGCTGTTGATTTTCGTGATAGTTGGGGTAATCTGTTGGGGGAAAATGCATGAAGAAGAACAAAAGGTGGCAGAAGAAGTATGGGAGCCACCTGTAGAAATCGAAAATAGCGAAGCAGAAACAGAAGAAGCCGAGAATGCGGAAACTTCCACAGAGTCAGCATATTGGTTTATTCCGCAAGCCAGTGATTGTCTTATCTCAGATGAGGAAAAGGAACAATTGCAGAGTATGGTTTTGTCAGCGGCAGATTCGGTAGCAGAAATCTATAAGGATATTGTAATTGCAGATGCACCAAGTTATTCTTCCGGCATTAGCGAATTTACCAACGAGCAGAGGAAAACTGTGGTGGAGCAATTGGGCAGAAGCGGTCTGGTAAGTGTTGAAGAAGATACTGCCATGCAAAACCATGAAGCAGTCGAAACATTTTATGCAGATTACTTGGATGGACGGGACTCAATGGTTACGGTATTCGAAGTACATAGAGATGGACTGATTGGAGCAGTTACTTTTATTTACCGGAAAGGTGAGTTGCAGACTTATTATATAGGTGTTCGTTGGAAGGAAGGTGGAGTGCCTGAAATACAGGGAACTTCGGTAAGTAATGTGGCTGAAATCAAACTTACGGAAAAAGGGTATTTTATCTACGCATATGAATATGTGATTGCACATGCAAGTTTGAGACAGTATTGGAGAATAGAACCGCTTCCGGAAGACTGCCAGGAACTGACGGAGAAATACATATCAGGACTAAGTTATGTGAATTACAATGTGCTTGTCACAAACTGGAACAGTAGCAATGTAAAGGATATTTTGATGCCTTGCATGTATGAAGATATTTACCGAATTTCCACGGGTGAAAATCTGAAAACTGAGGATTGGAAGATTCCGGCAGAGGAATATGAAAGGATAATGACCACCTATTTTCCAGTATCGATAGAACAGTTAAGAGAGTATTGTGGGTATGATGAAGGGAGTAACAGCTATGAATATGAGATGATTTATGCCAGCCCATACCCACCTTTTGGAGAAGTAGTTGACTATACAAAAAATGCGGATGGAACGATTACACTTATCGTGGATGGAGTATGGCCGGATTATAATTCTGATCTCGCTTTTCGGAATACGGTTGTGGTCCAGCCATTTGAAGACGGAACTTTCAGGTATCTTTCCAATTCTATAGAACAAATTGAATTGGAACTGCCGCCAATAGCAAGAACGAAAGGATGATTTTATGGTATTAAGGAAAAAGAGCATTCTACTGATCATGGTATTTCTGATTGGGGGTTTCGTGTGTGCCTGTGGAAAAGAAGATAGTGTTGCGGGAGAATCTCTTGTGGAAGATACGGAAGAAGTATCTTCCACGGAGGAAACAAAAAATACTGAGGAAGAGGCTGCAGTACAATGGGAAAAGGGCTACGATCTTCCGGTAGATGAACAGGAAAGGGAAGAAGCTGAGACTGACTGTAAAAAGCTGATGGAACTTTATCTTGACATTTATGAAACAGCAGATAAAGGGATAGCATCTAATGTTGTTTTGGATGATCAAACGGTTCTTGAAATTCAGAAGAAGGTAAAGGACGCAGGATATCCAATTGCTACGATGGTAACGTATTCTAACATGGAGAATTATGAAAGTGTTGACAGTTTTCTGAAAGAATGTATGGAAGGGAAAAGAGGCTCTGTGGTGATTTATGAAATCCACAATGATGGTGGACTGGGCAGAATGAAATTCATTTTTGATGGAACGGATATGTATGTTGTGAGTACAAGAGGAATCTGGAATGCTGACAACAAGCCGGGAATTTCGTACATTTCTTATACGAGACTCAAAGAATGGAAATACACGGAAAAAGGATGGTTCTGCTATGAGCTGTGTGTGCCAGAGCCGCCAGAGGTTAGTGAAATTATGGATGGAAGCTGCCTGATCAGAATAAAACCTATGACAGAGGAACAGTGTGAAATGTCTGAACGTTGTGTTCGGGGGCTTGGATATCAGGGACAGAACCTTTTGTGTTCCAACTGGAATGTAGAAAATATGAGTGAGTTGGATTATAACGGAATGTTTGAATATCTGTATGGAATGAAATATGGAGAAAAGTTCAATTCTGAAGATTATCCAAATGGCATTCCTAAAGAAGAGTTCGAAAGTCTGATTATGGAGTATCTTCCCATAACAGCGGAGCAGATACGAGAGTACGCAGTATTTGATGAGGAAAACCAGACCTATCTTTGGGCGAGACTTGGGTGCTTCAATTATGCGCCTACCTTCTTTGGAACTTCTCTGCCGGAGGTTGTCGACATCAAAGAAAATCAAGATGGAACAGTCACATTAACAGTTGAGGCGGTCTGTGACATGGTCATTTGCGATGATGCAGTCATAACCCATGAACTTACGGTAAGGTTTGCAGAGGATGGCAGTTTTCAGTATTTGGGGAATGAAATCCTAAATGACGGAATTATGCATATACCAGATTACCAATACCGTATTAAAGAATGATTTGATAATACTGGTGTTTTATGGTATTTTTACAGATATGAAGAAAGGAGACTTACATGAAATATATTTATAAAATCACGGGAAAAGTAAGTTTAATACTATATATATTTATGTTGTATCAATTCTGGCATCTATGTCAATATGGTGGCTTGAGAAGGCATATACCGATGTTGGCGTTAGGTATAATAGGATTGGTTGGCACAGTGGTTCTCTGGCTGATTTCGAAAAGGCATAATCAAGAAGTTAATTCAGGAGATAATGGAAATAAGAAACTTTTCTATACGGAAATGATACTCCTTATAGCAGCAACTTTATTCTTTGGTGGACGTATCGTTTATTCTGCAGTTCCGTATCACGGGGCACTGTCTTGGAAACTTGATGAGTGGATGCGTAAAAAAGAAGTAGAACTGGAGCATAATAATCTTTTTGAGGATGGTGTAGAAGGGATTCTGATGGATTTGGATGAAGCATTGCAACTGCCGGAAGAACTCTATATTGCAAATAAATATCAGGTGTCATTTGATGAAAACGGAACGATTCAAAGGATTTATGCATTCATATATGGAAAAAATGAGGCTGGAGAGAAAAAAACGTATCTTATTGATTATGACGCAGACAGCAGTAATGATATGACTGTTTGGATAGATGGTAATGTGAATGGAGAATATAGTGACGATATGCGTTTGTCTCCAATGATTGAAATTTTGAACAATTCAGACTGGACGAGTCAGGTAGAGGCGTGGGCTGAAACATTTGAAGAGCAGCAGATTTATGAAATACTCTATATGGGGCGAAGATCTTTTAGTTCAGAGGAAGGCTTACAATATATTTCGGGAGATGCAGATGGTGATGGAACTGAAACAGGAACCGGCAATTTTACTCAGCTTAGAAGCGGTGGAGAAATCGTTGGGTTTGAGGTATCTTTGCATATTCCTGATTTAAATAGTGTCACACCTGTTCGATATATTATGGAGCCTGAGTACGTCAGTCAACAAGAATTGAAGCAGGAGAATACGATGCAGCAGGTGGAGGATGCTAAAGATACAGAAAGTTGGACTGTGGATCAAAGTGATGGAACTATGTATTTCTTTTTAGATGAAAATAATGGATGGCGTTTGGTGATAACGGATGCAGCTGCCGGAAGCAGATTTTATGTAATGGAAAAGACAATGGATGGTGGTTCTACTTGGGAATGCATAAATGATGATCCGTTCAGTGGACAATTGGGAGTTGCAGAAGGTTTAATATTTTATGATGAGAACTTTGGGGTTGCAGGAATTACAGGCGCATCCCAGTCCTATTCCCGCTTATATGTCACTCGCGATGGCGGAAGGACCTTTGAAGAAATGAAACTTCCAATGGAT
>NZ_JBBMFS010000021.1:0-12538 GCF_040095895.1 Lachnospira intestinalis | reverse complement strand
ATGCATTATCCCACGGAAACGCTTTCTTTGAGTAACTACGCTGCATATTTTCTGTTGCTTTTTTATATTCCGTTGCATAGATTAATCAGCTTTGCAATCACCTACATTTTTATTTTACAACAAACAGGATGGGCGAATCGAGGAAAGTATGGAATGGTATTTAAAAACGATAAAATCCTCTTGTGAAGAAAGTTGCATAAAAGCTAAGTATATTTTCGATAAAGTTGTGAAGTTTATTTCTCATGGAAGTTCATCTCCTTTCTGTTTACGCTGTCATTATAAAACACAAAGGGGGATATTACTTGCCAAAATAAAAAAATAAATAGACAAAAATTGCAACGGGCAGAGAGTATGTAAATATTCTCTGTCCGTTGCAGTTTATTATATATTTTTGCGGTATTCTGAGGGAGATATGCCTTTTATCTTTTTGAACATGCGGCTGAAATATAAAGAATTATCATAGCCAACAATTTGTGCAATTTCGTTTATGTTATATTCCGTATTCAAGAGCAGGGCTTCTGCATTGCAAATGCGTTTTTGTAAAATGAATTGCATTGGTGTAGAACCAACATAAAGTTTGAAATTGCGTATAAACCAGCTTGTACTTACATGTGTTTTTTTAGCGTATTCTTCAATGCTGATTGATTCACTGTAATGTTCATTGAAATAGGCAATAGCCATGTCAATAGCTTCTGTAGCACGGGAATTATCTATCCTTATGCTGTTATTAAAGTATCGCTGCAGTTTTATAAAAATTTGTCTTAAATACATTTCAAGCATTTCCTGATAACGATCATTACACATCTGTAATTCATTTATCATTGCACGAAAAAGATTCTGATAGGAGGGACCAGAACCACAGTAAAATACCTTTTTGCTATCGGTCAATCCATAAGAGCGTAATATATTTGTTACATCGCTACCTGTAAAATGAACCCAGTAGACTTCTGTCTGATCTTCGGCGTAATATTCATATTTTTGAGCCTCCTTTGGACGATATAAAACCATATGTCCGGCATGAACAATAGTTTCTTCTTCACTATTACGACCAAAATAAAAATGGGCTTTTCCGGCAGCAATATAAATCAACTGGAAATCAAGTCTGCCTCGAGGTCTCCAGGTAGGTAGTTTAGGGCGTGTGTAGAGCTTATATGTTCCACACATAGTTACAACAAGCGGCTTGGATTTATCTTTTCTATCAATCGTTGAGTGATTGAGATATGCATTATTTGTGTACATGTGTGCCTCCTTGTATTGAAATATAAAAAACATATGTTAAAAATAACTAAAAATTTATCCAATATAATACTTGTGTTCATTAATTTTATCATTTTGTGCATATTTTGTCCAATTTATGATATGTCATTTTTGGCTTATTTTTTATATACTAATCATAATAAAGTTGTGGAACAAAACGAGGCAAAAGAATAGGTATTTGTGAAAGGAGAAATTCTCATGGAAGAAAAAACATACCTGAAATGGTATAACAAAGTAGGTTACGGAACGGGAGATATTGCAGGAAATGTAGTATATGCTTTTCTATCATCATTTGTCATGATTTACCTGACAAATACAGTTGGGTTAAATTCAGGCATAGTAGGTACATTGATAGCAGTATCAAAATTATTTGATGGAGTTACGGATATATTTTTCGGTACAATGATAGACCATACAAAGAGTAAGATGGGGAAGGCAAGACCGTGGATGTTCTATGGATTCTTTGGTTGTGCCGTCACACTGTTTGGTGTATTTGCAATTCCGACAAGTCTTGGAAAAACAGCTCAGTATGCATGGTTTTTTATAGCATATACATTGCTTAATGCTGTATTTTATACTGCTAATAATATTGCGTATGCAGCGTTGACATCACTGGTAACAAAAAACAGTAAAGAGCGTGTTCAGATGGGTTCTTTCCGTTTCATGTTCTCATTTGGTACAAATCTAGTCATCCAGTCTGTTACTGTTGGTGCAGTAGAAATGTTTGGTGGCGGTGCAGTTGCATGGAGAACTATCGCATTTATTTACTGTATTATAGGTATTATTACCAATACACTTGCTGTATTTTCAGTAAAAGAGCTGTCAGATGAAGAATTAAAAGATAATAGTGTGGCAGGAGAGGAAGATGACAAACTTTCTTTTAAGCAGATAATAAAACTTCTCTTTAGTAATAAATATTTTTCAATGATTTGCGTGATTTACATTCTTCAGCAGCTTCGTGCTTCTATGGTGAATGTAGGAATCTTTTTTATGACATATGTATTACTGAATGAGAATTTGTTCGGTGTATTTTCATGGGCGAATAATATTCCATTGATCATTGCACTTGCCATTACACCTGCACTTGTTTCAAAAATGAAAGGAATGTATAAGTTAAACAAGTATAGTTATATGCTTGCTACAGTATGTCGTCTGATGGTTGCAGTGGCAGGTTATCTGGGAAGTGTTCCGTTGATGCTCTTATTTACAGTTCTTACATCCCTTGGAGAAGGACCTTGGCAGGGAGACATGAGCGCAGTAATTGCACAATGTTCAGAACATACTTATTTAAAGAGTGGAAAGCGAATTGACGGTTCCATGTTCTCTTGTACTTCATTAGGCGTAAAACTCGGTGGAGGTATTGGTATTGCACTTTCAGGCTGGATGCTGGATATAAGTGGATATATTAACCTTGACAACGCGGTTCAGCCAGATAGCTGTATTAATATGATGTATTTTATGTATTTGTGGCTTCCGTTCATATTTGACATAATTATTACAGTCATTCTTTCATTCCTTAATGTAGAGAGTGCAAATATGAAATTAAAAGAAAATATGCAGAATCAGTAATGAAAATAGCCCCTGAAGTTTGTCTTTAGGGGTTATATAGAAAATAAGAAAAAAGGAGAATTATTATGAATGCTGATATGAAATGGTTAGACGATCCGGAAGTGTTCCGTGTAAACCAGTTGGACGCACACAGTGACCATTGCTACTATATAGATTATGCAGATATGGAAAAATCGAAGAATCCATTGATGCAGTCATTAAATGGACAATGGGAGTTTGCTTTTAGCAAAAATGTAATGGATAGACCGAAAAATTTTTATGAGGAAAATTTTGATGCATCTTCATTTGCTAAGATTATGGTTCCGGGGCATATCGAACTGGCAGGCTATGACAAAATACGCTATATCAATACAATGTATCCGTGGGAGGGAAAAGAATATCACAGGGGTGCGTATAGTATGGAGAGTACCGGGGACGAGGCAGGAATGTTTTCTGAGGCAGAGTATAATCCTGTCGGATCTTATATCAAACGATTTGATTTGAGCGGGCAAATGCGTGAAAAGAAAATCTGTATCTGTTTTGAAGGTGTGGAAGAAGCAATGTATCTGTGGCTGAATGGTCAATTTGTAGGATATGCGGAGGATAGTTTTACACCGTCAGAATTTGATCTGACACCATTTATCAGAGAAAAAGGAAATGTGCTGGCAGTTCAGGTCCATAAAATGAGTACAGCAGCATTTTTGGAAGATCAGGACTTTTTCCGCTTTTTTGGAATTTTCAGAAATGTAACTTTAAAAGCAGTGCCAGAGGTGCATTTGGAAGATGTATGGTTTCAGCCGACACTAAACAAGGATAATGTAAGCGGCAGGGTATCGGTAAAGATGAAAGTAACTGCTCCAGAAGGAAAGAAAATAGCTGCCCATTTTGTTTTAAAAGACCGAGAGAATAATCAGGTGGCAGAGGACAATATCACCTTAGAGGAAAAAGCTGGAAGTCTTGTAGGAGTGATAGATACTGAGGTTGGAAGTGTTAAGGCATGGGATAATCACTTCCCATATCTGTATCACGCATATGTAGAGCTTAGAAGCGAAGATGGAGAAATATTAGAGATAATTCCATATGACATAGGTTTCAGAAGACTTGAAATGATTGACAATGTAATCTATTTAAATGGTAAACGTCTTGTCATTACCGGCGTAAACCGTCATGAGTGGAGTGCAAAGACAGGAAGAAGCATCGGTATGGATGAAATGACAGCAGACATTGATTGTATGATTAGAAATAATATCAATGCGGTACGCACCTGCCATTATCCGGATCAGATACCGTGGTATTACCTGTGTGATAAAGCTGGTATCTATGTAATGGCAGAAACGAATATGGAAAGTCATGGAACATTCCAGAAACTTGGTGCGATTGAACCATCGTGCAGCGTACCTTGTTCTATTCAGCAATGGCGGGAGGCTGTTGTTGACAGGGCTAGGAGTAATTTTGAAACTTTTAAAAACCATACAGCAATTCTTTTCTGGTCTTTAGGAAATGAATCTTATGCGGGTGATGACATAGAAGCAATGAATACTTACTTCAAGGAAAAGCAGGATGGCAGATTTGTTCATTATGAAAGCTCTTTCTATGACCGTAATTATGAGGAAACCATATCAGATGTAGAGAGCAGAATGTATGCAAAGCCTTATGAAGTGGAGGAATATTTAAATAATAATCCAAAGAAACCTTATCTTTTGTGTGAGTATATGCATGATATGGGTAATTCGATGGGAGGACTTGGTACTTATATGAAGTTAATAGATAAGTATGAGATGTACCACGGTGGATTTATCTGGGATTTCATTGATCAGGCACTTTTCGTGAAAGATGAAGTGACAGGAAAAGAAGTTTTGCGTTATGGCGGAGACTTTGATGATAAGCCTTCTGATTATGAGTTTTCAGGAAATGGAATCGTATTTGCAGACCGTAAGGAAAAACCAGCTATGCAGGAAGTGAGGTATTACTATGGCTTATACAGATAAGAATAAATTGAGAGTTGTATATGGAGATTATACACTTGGCGTACATGGAGAAGGGTTTGACTATATATTCTCTTATTCACAGGGCGGTATAGAGTCTATAGTAAAAAAAGGTTATGAATGGCTGTATCGTTGTCCAAAGCCTACTTTTTGGAGAGCATTAACAGATAATGACAGAGGCAGCAGGTTTCATATTAAAAGTGGAAGCTGGCTCGCATCGGATATGTTCATTGACTGTAAAAAAACGGAAGTTATTATGGACGGTGAACGGCAAAAGCAGTATGCTCCGGACAATAATATCTATGGCGGTGATGTGGCTGCCGGGGAAATAATTGTGAAATATACCTATGAGACTGTCAGCAATCCAGTAACAACAGTCATTGTATCTTATACAATTGATGCAATTGGAAATATCAAGGTGGATGTGGATTACACAGGAGTAAAGGGACTGCCAGAACTTCCGGTATTCGGAATGAGGTTTATTATGCCGACACTTGCAGATAAATATATGTACAAGGGATTATCGGGGGAAACCTATCCGGACAGAAAGGCAGGGGCAGAAAAAGGAGTTTATGAGGTATCAGATTTGAGACTGACACCATATCTGGTTCCACAGGAATGTGGTATGAGAATGGATACAGAGTGGCTGGAGATTACAAGACATACAAGTCTTGATAATAGCAGAACGGATAGTTCAGCACAGACATTAAGAATAGAGAAAAACGACAAGGCATTTGCTTTTTCATGCCTACCTTATACAGCATCAGAGATTGAAAACGCAACACACCATGAGGAACTGCCACCAGCAAGAAGAACAGTCCTTTGTGTCTATGGTGCAGTAAGAGGAGTTGGTGGAATTGATAGCTGGGGAAGTGATGTGGAAGATGATTATCGGATTAATGCAGAAAAAGATATTCACTATTCTTTCATTATCCGCTAAGTTTTGTTTGAAGTGAGGTGTTTGAGATGCAGATAGAGATATTGATTCGTAGTTTTCTGGATGGTGCATATGATGAAAGACTCTTAGACATTTATGCTGATGAGGCAAAGATTTCTTACCAGAGGGAACGCTATATCAATGCAATAAAGAAATTTGAGCAGTGCTATAAGCCGGGAGATGTGGAATTGTTCAGTGCTCCGGGAAGAAGTGAGATTGGCGGCAACCATACGGATCATCAGAACGGAGAGGTTTTGGCAGCCTCAGTTAATCTTGATACTATTGGGATCGTAAAAAAGACGGATGATAATGTAATCAGATTAGTTTCTGATAACTACGATGAAATCATTATACGGCTTGATGATGTATCTGTAAATGAAAAAGAAAAGGAAACAACAAAGGCTTTGATAAAAGGTGTGGTTTCTGGATTCCTTGAGAGAAAATATGCAGTTGGAGGTTTTCAGGCATATATAACAAGTGATGTGCTGATTGGTGCGGGACTTTCATCTTCGGCAGCATTTGAAACACTGATAGGAACGATTTTGTCTGGACTTTATAATTGTGGAAAAGTTTCAGCGACAGAGATAGCCATTATTGGACAGTATGCTGAAAATGTTTATTTCGGAAAGCCTTGTGGTCTGATGGATCAGATGGCAAGTTCTACGGGAAATCTTGTTCATATTGATTTTGCCAATCCGGAAAATCCACAGGTTGAAAAAATTGATTTTGATATGGAAAAGTATGGTTATAGACTATGTATTACGGATACAAAAGGCTCTCATGCTGATTTGACAGATGAATATGCGGCAGTTCCGAAGGAAATGAAACTTGTTGCAAAATATTTTGGAAAAAAAGTGCTGCGTGATGTATCTGCAAATGATGTACTGGAAAACATTCATAATTTAAGAGAAAAACTTGGGGATAGGTGTGTCCTTCGTGCGATACACTTTATTTGTGAGAATGAAAGAGTACAGAAAGAAGTAAGAGCATTGAAGTCAGGAAATATAGGAGCATTTTTGGAGAATGTGAAAGCTTCTGGTAATTCTTCTTTTAAATATTTGCAGAATGTTTATTCAAATCAGGATATAAAAAATCAGAATGTTTCCGTTGCACTGATTGTAAGTGAAATGCTTTTGGGAGAAAACGGTGTATGCAGGGTGCATGGCGGTGGTTTTGCTGGAACAATACAGGCATTTGTTAAGAATGAATATGTAGAGTCTTATAAATCCGGAATGGATAATGTATTCGGTAACGGTTCCTGTAAAGATTTGAGAATAAGAAAATATGGCGGCATAAAAGTGTTATGAAATAGAAAGAAGGTTTTATTATGAGGATTTTGGTTTTAGGCGGGGCTGGCTATATTGGTTCACATACAGTATATGAGCTGATTGATGGGGCTTGCAGTACTTCCTTCCAGGCTGAAAAAAGAAATGGATATACTTGCAAAAGCTATTATTGAAGGGGAAAATATTCATGATATAGAGGAAATAAATTGTCAGTATTATAAAAACTGGAAATGTAACAAGTTAATGCCGGATTAGACAACTGACATTATAAATTAAAAGGAGTTGCTTGCGAGTGTTATTGGTATATGAGAACAAAACTGATGGAATAGCGGTAGAGTGGAAGAAAACAGTGCATTTTCCACCACATTTACACGAAGCAATAGAGGTAGTGTATGTAACTGATGGGAATATTGAGCTTGGAGTTGGACAAGAATTGTATCACATGGACGAGGGTGATTTTGCAATCGTGTTCCCAAATGTAATACATCATTATCAGGTGTTTGGGGAAAAAGAAAATAAGGTAATATACCTGTATCTTGATCCAACTTTGTTTCCTTCCTATTATAAAGCGTTGCAGATATACAGCCCGAAGAATCCAGTTGTAAAAAAAGAGCGAGTGCATCCTGATGTAGTAAATGCCATAAAATATCTGGCAGAAATAACAGAGGGAAATTCCATGCTGATACTGGCATATGTGCAGATAATTCTTGCCCATGTTTTCACAGAAATGCAAATGATTGATAAAAGCACAGTAGGGAGTGATGACTTGATTTATAATGCGGTAGAATATGTAGCCAAAAATTTTAGAGAGAAAATCAGTCTTGAAAAAATGGCATACGATTTGTGTGTAAGTAAATATGTGTTATCAAGAATGTTTGCAAAAACATTTCACTGTAATTTTAGTAAATATGTGAATGGAGTCCGATTAAATTATGCAGTTGCGGCACTAGAAAATACAATGGATTCCATTACAAATATATGTCTTGATTGTGGGTTTGAAAGTCAAAGAACTTTTAACCGTGTTTTTAAGGATAGATACAAGATTACACCAAGAGAGTACAGAAAAAGAATGGAACACAATAATAAAAGCGTAGTAGTGGATGATATAATGGATGAATAGGTGAGTGCAATGTGGCATACAGATTTTGGAATAACAAAAGAGGGAGAAAAAGCACACAGATTTCTATTGACAAATAACAGAGGAATGTGTGTAGAATTATCCGATTTTGGGGCATTGGTATTATCAGTTTATGTACTTGACAGGCATGGAAGAAATCGCGATGTGGTACTTGGTTATGATAATTTGACGGATTATTATGAACAGGATACAGGATTTGGTGCATATATCGGCAGAAATGCTAATCGTATTGCAGGAGCAGAAGTAACAATAGAAGGTACAAAATACCTGTTAGATAAAAATGATAATCAAAATAACCTTCACAGTGGTTTTAACAGATCGCACCATAAACTTTACAGCGTAAAAAATGGAAAGGATGACGTCTGTGAGTTTGTGCAAATGGAACGATACAGTCCCCATATGGAACAGGGATTTCCGGGGAATTTAAAACAGACAATCAGATATAGCCTCACAGATAAAAATGAATTTATAATTGATTATGAAATGCTTAGTGATATGACTACTGTTGTTAACCCTACAAACCATAGTTATTTCAATTTGGATGGGCACAATTCAGGTACAATTCTTAAACATTATACGGAAATATATTCGGGACAGATACTTGAGATAGGTAACGATATGATTCCGACAGGCAGGATTATTGATATTTCTGATACACCATTTGATTTCCGTAAAAGAAAGCAGATAGGAAAAGATATAGATGCAGACAATCCACAGATGAAA
This sequence comes from Lachnospira intestinalis, assembly GCF_040095895.1. Classification (NCBI taxonomy): domain Bacteria; kingdom Bacillati; phylum Bacillota; class Clostridia; order Lachnospirales; family Lachnospiraceae; genus Lachnospira; species Lachnospira intestinalis. The sequence goes on along the minus strand of NZ_JBBMFS010000021.1, from coordinate 3,664 downwards.
ATTGCTGGAGGTTATGATCATAATTATATATTTCAAAATGACAGAAAGTTGAGGAAAGTTGCAAAATTGTACGGGGCAGATAGTGGAATTGGAATGGATGTTTATTCTGATTTATGTGGATTGCAGTTTTATACAGGAAATTTTTTAAATGGTCAGATAGGAAAAGACGGTGCAGTTTATAAGAAACGAAGCGGTGTATGTTTTGAAACTCAATTCTATCCTAATTCATGTAATACTTCGCAATTTCCAAGTTGTATATTGCCAGCATATAAAGTATTTAAGTCCAGAACGATATATCATTTTTTTACAGAATATATATAGAAATAGCAGATGGAGGTACGCAGATGATTAAATATCTTACAATGACGATTGGAAAACAAAAAAATATAGCATTAATTGCCCATGACGGAAAAAAACAGGATATGTTAAAATGGTGTATGGAAAATAAAGAAATTTTACAGCAACATAATCTGTCCGGAACCGGAACGACTGCGAGGATGATAGCAGATTATGTAGGATTAAAGATAAAAGTGGTACATGGAACGGACGGATGAAACCCACAGTATTACCATGCCGGAGATTATTGAAGCACTCGTAGCATATGATATAAGTACGGAACGCAAAAGCTTGTATATTTCTTTGATTTTGAAATTATTTGGAACAATGGATTCACACAACTATTACAGGGCATCGGATGTTTATGAATTCCAGTGGGTGAGAAGCTGAGTGTTTTGTTTTTTTGGGTGAAACTGTTTTGATTGTTTTGAACATATGCAATAATTTAACCTTGACGGATCAGAATGACAAGAGTATAATACATTTTGACAATTAAAGTTGTCAAACAGACAAGCAAAATTGTCAGACGGAGGTGCTATATGATACTGCGAAATCGTTTAAAGGAACGCAGGGCTGCACTGAATGTTAATCAGCAGGAAATGGGACGCTTATGCGGTGTATCAAGGCAGACGATCAGTTTGATTGAACGTGGCGATTATTCGCCATCCGTTACCCTTGCCTTAACGATTGCAAAAGTGTGCGGCGTCGCGGTGGAGGAAGTTTTTTATTTACAGGAGGAAGAAGATAATGGATAAAAATGAAATTAAGAGGGCAAATCGGAAAGCTCTGCCCCAATTTATGCTTATTATGGTAATATGCTTCATTATCGGCGGAACAATAGGCTTTTGCTCGGCAAAATACGGGCTGAACACGCTGGCGGGCGGAATGAAAACCGCAGGAATGTTTTTTGGGACATATATCGCTCCGTGGCTGATGTTAGCGGCAGCGGTAATTGTGCCGGTGGTCTGCGTTCCTATTTATCAAAGCGCAACAAAACTACTTGCATCTTGGGACGGCGGAAATGAGGAAATGTCCGATACGATTGACGAAAAACTATCCATCGTGCTTTGGGTAACAAGCGCAGCCTTTATCCTCTCCTACTTCCTTATTGCGGCATCTTATGCCAACGGATTTGAAACTTTTAAAACTGAAACCAGTGGCGCTCTGTTTCTTGCGGGAATTATCGGTTTCTTGACCATTATGATCGAAGCGGTTATATTCCAGCAGAAATGCGTTGATACCACCAAAAAGATGAATCCCGAAAAAACGGCTTCCGTCTATGATACGAAGTTTCAAAAGAAATGGATGGAGAGCTGCGATGAAGCCGAAAAAATTATGATTGGCAAGTGTGCGTTTAAAGCTTACGCCGCCACAAACACAGTTTGTTCGATTCTGTCCATTGTGCTTGCCATCTGTGCGCTTGTTTTTGGCATAGGATTCTTACCATCTCTTGTAGTGTGCCTGATTTGGATTGTAAATCAGTCTGTATATTGCAAGGAAGCGTTAAAGTATTCAAAGGCAGGAAATAAGATTTCATGATGGAAACGCAGGAGGACAGGCAATGGGAAGTTATTTGGTGATTATAGCTGTGCTGATTATCTTTTTCTGCATCAGGAGAAGAAGACGAACAGCAGCGGTTGCGTGGCAGATACTAAATCAAAGAAAACAAGGAGAATGTTGTTATGAAAGAACTTGCAAAACAATTTATTGGGGAAGAATGCATCATTTATACAATTGCTTCAAATGACGGCAGCATACAGGGCGTCATTAAGGAAATTGATGATGGGGGCATGGTCATTGAGAGAAGTTACGGCGGACGGGAAATCGTCAATCTCGACTTTGTCACCCGTATCCGACAGTATCCGAGAAAGAAAAACGGAAAGAAAAAGGATATTGTGTGGGACTAAATCGATGTGATGGCAGTCAGCATGGGCGGGGACGATATTTGTGCTTTACTTTTACAGCGCAAATCATGTACCGTATACTTATATTGATGTTATATTTTTGGAACCACTATACTCGTTTATTGGTATCGTGATTTCTGTTAACACACGAAAGAGTCGAAAAATACATTGAAAAACAAGCATTTGGGGGAATGATACGAATCGTATCACGTATGTGAAAGAACGTTTCTTTCATAGTTTTATGCTTTTGGGCAATGAAAGTGGAACAAACAAAGCAGAGTGCAATAATTTGATAATATTGTGGGTATACATATGAAATTATTTATGAATAAGAATGAGAAATATGAAGAGCCTGAGGTTCACATGTTTTTTCATAAACAAACGAAAGAAGTAGAGCAGGTTGAGAAATTTGTAAGATATCTTTCTATTACCATTCCGGCTAAATATGAGGATGAGATCTACAAATTATATCCAACAGATATATATTATATTGAGACAATTGACAGGCGTACATATCTGTATACAGCCAGTCGGGTTTATGAAAGTAGTGAGAATCTGCTCTCGTTAGAGAAACTCTTAGAGGCAGCTGGGTTAATCAGCTTCCTGTCTATGTTTTGGCTGGAATGTGTGGTGTTGTTTTAATCCTGTGCTGCTATTTGGATATTAGTAGAGTTAAGGCTGATATTGATGAAATTAATGGATTGTGTGAAAAAAGAGTGTAATTTCGTTGAAGTAGCTTTTAAAGATTGGAGAAGAATATGATTTTTCACTATGCTGGCAAATATAATGGAGATGAGAGTAGTCTTCCATACAAGGAACATCATCCTAATGCAACCCCGTTTAAAGAACCAGAGGATACGAAGAAATTATCATTAATTGCAAATGGGGGATGTATTTTGATAATGGGTATATTAGCAATTCCATTTTTAATACTGGGAATAGAATATATTCCTGATAATGCAATATGGATGATGATAGGTGGAATTTGTGGCGGATTATCTCTGTTGCCACATGAATTGCTGCATGCAATATGTTATAAAAAAGATGTATATATGTATAATGATTTGGCACATGGGTTGATGTTTGTGGTAGGAACAGAGGATATGAGTAAAGGGCGTTTTATTTTTATGTGCTTGTGCCCTAATCTTATACTTGGCATAATTCCCTATATTTTATTTTTGATATTTCCGAAATTTGTTGGATTGGGTTTATTTGGAATTATTTGTATTGGAATGGGGTTTGGGGATTACTTAAATATTTACAATGCAATAAAGCAAATGCCGAAAAATTCCAAAACATATTTATGTGGAATGCACTCATATTGGTACTTGTAGAAATGCCAAAATTTGGTTCTATGTCAAGATTTAGTACAAGTTAAAATGAGAAATTTTTCCCCATTTTAACCCGCCAGAAGCTCAGCCTCA
>NZ_JBBMFS010000020.1:0-21176 GCF_040095895.1 Lachnospira intestinalis | reverse complement strand
CCGCAGTAAATTCCAAAAAACGTGATAGAAAATACAGACGAAATCTAAATATTTAGATTTCAAATATAAATCAGACTGTAAACACATAATCTTTATAAAAAACCGTGCTTAAATTCGTTCTTAGAATATATTCTATTGAAATAGTAACACAATATCATTTATATTGCAATAGTAAATTGCATTAATAATATACTTTTTATTATATATTTTTATAATTACTGTTCATAATAGCAAAAAAGACCCTTTGGCAGGCTTGAACCGTCTGCCAAAAGGTCTAAAATCACTTAAATTGCTAAAATAATTTAAATCATTAAGATAACTTAAATTACTGAAGAAGTGAAAGAACACCCTGATTCTGCTGATTAGCCTGTGCAAGCATAGACTGACCTGCCTGCATAAGAATGTTGTTCTTTGAGTAGCTAACCATTTCTTCAGCCATATCTGTATCACGAATACGTGATTCAGCAGATGTTGTATTTTCAACAACGTTGTCAAGGTTAGAAATTGTATGCTCCAGACGGTTCTGAACAGCACCTAATGCGGAACGCTGTTTAGAAACTTTCTTTACTGCATCCGCAATGGTATCAATCGCACCTGTTGCCTGCATTGCAGTCTTTCCAGATACTTTAATGCCCTTTACCCCCAGATAATCTGAACTCATAGATTCAATATCCAGTGAAATCTTGTTTGTAGATGCAGAATCAGCACCAACATGAAGACTTAAATTTACACTGTCATTATATGTAAATGTCTGTGATGTAGAAGTAACATTATTATCACCCTCTGCAAGCGTTACAGCATTAATACCCATTTCACCTGCATATGTAGTAATAACTTTATTCATTGCAGCCAATTCATCTTTCTTGGCATCTGCTAACTTAATCTCACCTGCTCCCGGTGTTGCTGAATCATCTACAATCTTTTTCCCTGCCCATGTACCATCTTTTTTAAGACCTGATGTAAATGTATATACGGTCTTACCTGTAGCATCCATTTCTGTTGTTACTTCAAGTTTTGAGCCGTCAGCCATTGCATCTTCTACCAGTGACATCTGAGGAGATGCATAGACTTTATTCGAAATTTGTACCTTGGAATCATCACCCTTTAACAGATATGTTTCATTAAACTTTGTTGTTTCTGAAACTCTGTCAATTTCACTTACTAACTGGTCTACTTCATCCTGAACATTCTGTCTGTCGTCTTCTGACATTGTTCCGTTAGAAGCCTGTACTGCCAGTTCATTCATACGCTGTAACATAGAATGTACTTCTGTTAAAGCACCTTCTGCTGTCTGTACGCAGGAAATACCGTCCTGTGCATTAGTTGAAGCCTGTGAAAGACCACGGATCTGCTTTCTCATCTTTTCAGAAATTGAAAGACCTGCGGCATCATCTGCGGCACGGTTGATTCTGTAACCGCTTGATAACTTTTCTGTTGACTTAGACTGTCCGTTTGTTGTAACGCCTAACATTCTGTTTGCGTTCATCGCTGTAATATTGTGCTGTACTACCATATTTGTTTACCTCCATGTGTGTAAAAATGTTTTTTCCGGGAAATCCGTTCCCTTTGATTTATATAATAAGCAGGCGCCTAGGTTCACCCGCATATTACCGCTGTTATTGTGTATTGCTGCATTTTACGCTTCTTCCTGTGTACGTCTGGCTGCATTTTTACGTTTTTCACGCATCAGAATACTTACAATCTCTTTCTGTGCCTCATCAGAAATACCACTTTCCTTGTAGTATCTGCCTGCACCCGGTTCTGTCGTGTCCTTTTTCTTCCCGGCTGAACTTCTTGCAATATTGATTTCTCTCGGAGCATCTACCAGCAAATGAATGTTATTTGCCGAGCCGCCTGAAAAAATCACACGGACATTCTCACCGATATCAATAAACTCACCTGGTCTTAACGTAAGCTTTAACATACAAACCTCCTTGTTTTTCCGAAGGAATTTTTTTCCTCCATTTGCGCCATAATGCAACAATTTGTTATAAAATGTTACATGTATAATAAAGAATTGCCGTGCATACGGCAGGAAGGGGTTCTATGAGTACATCACAACCTATTAGAAATAAGAATGAATTACAAGAATTAAAGAATTATTACTATGAAACAGAGCAGAATCTGCGCAATTACGCGCTGATATGCCTCGGCATTAATTCTGCGTTAAGAATCAGTGATTTACTGGATTTACGATGGAGGGACGTATATTCTTTTGAACGCAGCTCATTTTTAACACACATTTCCATTCAGGAACAAAAAACAGGAAAGGAAACACGCGTTGCCTTAAATAAAAATGCAACACAGGGACTTTGCTGTTATATGAACAGTCTTGGACAGGTTACTGCAAACAGCTACATTTTCCCCGGAAGAAGCAGTGACCAGCATCTAAGCCGCACACAGGCTTTCCGCATTATACGGCACGCCAGTGAACAGCTTCATTTTGAAAATAAGCTGTCCTGCCATTCTATGCGTAAAACCTTCGGTTATCACGCATGGAAATGCGGCACACCGCCTGCAGTTCTGATGGATATTTACAACCATTCGTCCTATGCCATTACAAAACGGTATCTGGGAATTGAACAAGATGATAAAGATGACGTTTTTCTGCATTTAAATCTATAAAAAACGCGAGGAAACCGGCTGATAAACGGACTTAAAAAATTTTTTAAATTTTTTTTTAAAAAAATGCTAAAGTATTTTTATTAAAGACCGATTTATATTATGTAGCGATGAGAATGCAACAGTTTATAACAAATTGTTGCATTCTTTTTTTATTTTATCTGTTACATTTTCAACTTTGCGTCCACGCTCTGCCCAATTGTAACCAGACTTTTAAAATATCTTTTACTGTATTTAAAGCATAAATAAAAAACGTAGAAGCTCATTAACCGATGAACTTCCACGCTTCTTTTGTATTTTATACTGTCTAAAACATTTTATAATGAATCCACATCAATTTCTTTTCCGTCACGCCAGATACGCTCCAAATCATAAAACAGACGGTCGTCCTGTGAAAATACATGCACAATGACATCATTGTAATCTAAAAGCACCCATGACGCGGTATTATAGCCTTCTACACGCGGGTCGTCATAGCCTGCCTTGTACATCTGTTCTTCTACGTTATCTACAAGTGCCTGCACCTGATTCGGATTAGAACCGCTTGCAATAATAAAATAATCTGCAATGACGGTTACGCCGCTGATATCAATCACACGGATATCTTCGCCTTTCTTATCCTGTAATGCAGCGACTGCTGTTTTCACCATTTCTTTTGCATTCTTCTCTGCCATTTATTTTTCTCCTTTTTCAACTAATTTCTGATAATATTCATACGTCTGAATCGTTGCCGGGTCGATACTTCCGCCTTTTTTCTTTAAATACGCAAGTGTATCTTTTGTCACCTGATAAATCGCCTTTTCCAAATCGGTAAAAGCAAGTTGACGGATTGTATCCAGATTTTGTGCATGGTTGCGGTACGGCTCAATATAATCCGCGATATAGACGATTTCTTCGAGCTTTGTCATACCCGCATGTCCCGTTGTGTGCCAGTAAATTGCACTGCAAATGGACGCATCTTCGATATGGTACAATTCCTTTGCATAATATGCACCGAGCTTTGCATGGAGCAGATACAGACTATTCTTTTCAAATTCAGTCACTTCTATACCATAGCGGTTACATTCCTCTAACTTGACCGTATCCGGGACACATTTTGCACAGTCGTGCAGAAGCCCTGCAATATAAGCTTTCTGCATATCCACGCCATATCGCATGGCAAGGCACGCACTGGTATCCGCAACGCCTAATGTATGACGGTAGCGCATTTTATCTTCTTTTAAAGCCTTTTTGACCTGTTTGCGTAAATCTTCAATATACGAATTATCCATACTATCCTCATTCCTGAGCGACTTAGTCGCGAAGCTGTGATGAGAAATCCGCGCAGGCGATTTCTCATCTGCAATCAGAGAGATTTGTTTTCGCTCAGAAGCAAATCTCCGTGTGAAAAATAAGCGCATCTGCGTTATTTTTCACATTATCACCATTCCGCAGACATTTTCATGCCATTACTGATATAAATGATGTTCTCTGATATACTTTTCAACCGTTTTAGGAAGCATTCCGTCAACGGATTCTCCTGCCTGAAGCTTCTTTCGGATATCGGTTGAACTATACGGCATATCCGGTGTCTTTAAAAATGCAATTTCCGCCCCATAATTTTTCTCCAGCATCCGCTTTTGTTCTGCCAGTTCCGCCTTTGCGTGTACATCACGGTTCGCCGCCAGTAAAATACAATGCTGCATCACATATTCCGGTTCATGCCATTTCGGCAGATCAAACAGGGAATCCGCACCGATAATAAAATAAATTTTCAGGTCCGGATTTTGTCTGTGCAGAGCCTTTAACGTATCTGATGTATACGTATTTCCTTTCCGCTCAACTTCTAAAAGCGACAGTTCCAGATAGGGATAATCTGCAATGGCTCCGGATACCATTTGACAGCGGTGTGATGCTGCAATCAGTTCCTTTGTACTTTTATGTGCCGGTGTTCCCGACGGCATGACCAGCACCTTTGAAAGTTCAAACTGCCGGTATGCCTGTAGTGCAAGCTGTAAATGTCCGTTATGAAACGGATTAAAAGTCCCACCCATAATACCGATTGCGGATTTCATTATTTTCCTGCCTTTTTCGCCGGTGGAAGTTCGATTCTTTTGTTATCCTTTGATTCCTTATATAATACAATCTTTTTTCCAATAACCTGAACGACCTGTGAACGGGTACGCTCTGCTAAAATCTGTGCCATTTCATTCGGATCGTCCGCACAGTTTTGTAATACATTGATTTTAATCAGTTCCCTTGCATTCAAAGCTTCCTCGATTGCCTTTGTATTTTCCGGTGTCAGGCTGGATTTGCCTAACTGAAAAATCGGATCAATGGTCATTGCTAGTCCCTTTAAATAAGAACGCTGTTTACTTGTCATAATTACTGCCTTTCTGCCACATTTTATGGCGCTGTTTTAATCATAATAGTCAAATTCAAGATATTCGCCGACTCTTACTGTGTCGCCTTCTTCAATTCCCAGTGCTTTTAATTCGTCCAAAATACCGGTCTGGCGAAGGAAACGCTGGAAGAAGCTGAATCCCTTTTCAGATTCCAGATTCGTATAACCTAACATTCTGTCAACACGCGGACCGTATACCAGATACGTACCTGTTTCGTCTTTTTCAACAGAAAATGCCTCATTCGGATTATCCAAAAGCGCTTCCATATCAAATTCACGCTCAAATACAACCGGCTCATCGTCCATTGTATCCAGCAGTCCGCGGACTGCGTAGAGCAGTTCTTTGACACCGCTTCCCGTTACCGCAGAAATCGGATAAACCTTGATTCCTTCCGGTTCAAATGCCGCCTTAATTTCCTCTACCGGATTTTTACCGGTGCCATCATCATAGATAACGTCAATCTTATTTGCCGCAATGACCTGCGGACGTTTTAATAAATCCGGGTTATATGCCTCTAATTCGGCATTAATCGCCTTAATATCCGCAATCGGGTCACGTCCTTCTGTCGATGCCGCATCCACAATGTGAATAATAACCTTGGTACGCTCAATGTGACGTAAAAATTCATGTCCCAGTCCGATACCGTCTGATGCACCTTCAATCAGTCCGGGAATATCGGCAATAACGAATCCCTTGCCGCCGTCTAAATCCACAACACCAAGATTTGGATTTAACGTTGTGAAATGATAATTGGCAATCTTTGGTCGGGCATTGGTTACACGCGAAAGCAGTGTGGATTTACCGACATTCGGGAAACCAACCAGACCTACATCGGCAATTACCTTTAATTCCAAACGCACCCACAACTCTTGTGCATCCTGTCCCGGCTGTGCATATTGCGGAGCCTGCATCGTAGCGGTTGCATAATTCATGTTGCCCTTGCCGCCTCTGCCGCCTTTTAATATTGTTTCACGCATATTTTCACCGGACATATCTGCGATAACCTTGCCGGATTCATCATCGTAAATCACCGTACCTTCCGGCACTTTGATAATAAGATTTTCGCCATCTTTCCCCGTACATCTGCGTTTGCCGCCTTCTTCGCCGCTTCGTGCGATATACTTGCTGTTATGTCTGAAATCGCCAAGTGTATTTAACCCCTTGTCCACTTCAAAAATAATATCGCCGCCTCTGCCGCCGTTACCACCGTCCGGACCGCCGTCAGGAACGTAGAGTTCCCTTCTGAAACTTACATGACCGTCGCCGCCTTTACCGGATTTTATAAATATTCGCGCTCTGTCTGAAAACATATTCACTCCATTCCGCCGCCAGCGCGGCTTGTCTAATCCAAAATACAAATGAAACAGTACTAAAAGTACACAAATGAAACAAAAGCTCCAAATCCGAAGACTTGGAGCTAATAGAACTAAAAATTATTCGTTAGAAGCGACTGGATAAACAGAAACCTGTTTCTTATCTCTGCCCTTTCTTTCAAACTTAACAACGCCGTCAACCAGTGCGAATAATGTATCGTCACCGCCACGTCCTACGTTTACACCCGGAAGAATCTTTGTTCCACGCTGTCTGTAAAGAATATTACCGGCTAAAACAAACTGTCCGTCAGCTCTCTTTGCACCTAATCTCTTAGATTCAGAATCTCTACCGTTCTTTGTAGAACCAACACCCTTTTTATGAGCGAAAAACTGAAGGTTCATATTTAACATATTAGTTACACCTCCTTAAATGTAATCGATAAATAATCGGCATTACCCTCTGCCACACCGCTTAAGCCAAGCACCAGTGACTGTAATAACACCTGTAATTCTTTTGGATTCTTTGAAGAATTCACACGGAAATAAATTCCGGCATTCTCCTCGTCCTGCGTAACCGTACAATCACTGTCCGTAAACTGTTCTACAGAATTAATTGTATTGATTACTAAAACAGAAATCGCTGCACACACGATGTCAGAACCGGCATCCGCGTAGCCTGCATGTCCTTCTGTCTGAAATCCCACAATCTCATGACTGCCGGATTTTTCAAAGATGACTGCATGTGTCATGTCAATCACCCTGCATTAAGCATTGATCTTGTCAATCTTAACTTTAGTGAAAGCCTGTCTGTGACCGTTCTTCTTGTGATAGCCAGTCTTTCTCTTATATTTGTAAACGATAACCTTCTTATCTTTTCCTTCTTCAACAACGCTTGCTGTAACTGAAGCTCCTGCTACTGTAGGCTCTCCAACCTTAGCTTCTCCGTTATTAACGAAAAGAACCTGGTCAAATGTAACAGTGTCACCAGCGTTCAGACCAAGCTTTTCAACCTTGATTACATCGCCTTCAGAAACTGTGTACTGTTTACCACCTGTTGCTATAATTGCGTACATATGGCACCTCCTAAATTAAATACTCGCCAGTTTTGGAGAGGTAAAACACCTGCTTATGTCCTAACTGAGCGGCACACTAGAACATCATATATCCTATATTGACATTTGTCAAGATTTTTTATGATTTTTTTACAAATTTATTTTCAATTCTTTTGATACCGTATTAAGGCACTAATCCATTTTGTCTTTTTGTCCGGATTCTGTTCCGGACCGTGCCTGCTGCCCATATCACCAACAGCGCCGCCACTGCGCCTACCGTATCAATACAGACATCTTTGACACAACCGCTCCTGCCCGGTACAAACCACTGATGCAGTTCATCTGACGAGGCTAACAGCACCGCTGTCAGCAGGGCAGAATACCTGCGTTTCGGAAGCCGTACACCGTCCGTCAAAAGCGCAATATATGTAAATACCGTAAATATGGCATACTCCGTCATATGCGCGCCCTTGCGGATAGGATACTGCATTTTTTCAATCAGCACCTCTCTTTGGTCATTGCTCTCAACGGATAGTACATGCACATTTTCCAGTCCCTGTATAAACGTCTGCGCCACTTTCCGGCTCAGTCCCGAAGACTGTGTGCCGTTCTGTGCCGAAAAACTAGTAATAAGGATTCCGGTTACAAGAACCGGAATCCAGATCAAAAGCTTTATGCAATTATGAATCATATTACGCATTGTCATCTGAAATTAGAGTGTTACAACACGCATTGTATTTGTTAAACCTCTCTTCGCTGTCGGTGCAGATGTTGTTGCGATACCTGCTGAAATAATAACTGTATCACCTTCTGTAATATAACCTGCATTTTCAGTTACTTCAAGAGCATGTTCAATAATCTTGTCTGTAGATGTTTCCGGAGCCGTCTTTAACGGTCTTACGCCCCAGTAAATCTGCATCTTTCTAAGAACATTCGGATAAGGTGAACAGCCGATTACTTCTGCGTTTGGCTTTAACTTGGAAGTCAGTCTTGCTGTGAAACCTGAAATTGTCGGGCAAACGATTGCCTTTGCACCGAGGTTTTCTGCTGTCTGAACTGTTGCGTTGCATACAGCGCTTGAAATGCTTCTCTTGCTGTGAAGCTTAGAAGCCACGGCAGAACCCAGTAAATCCTTTTCTGTTGTTTCAGCAATCTTAGCCATCATCTTTAATGCTTCTAACGGATACTTACCGTTTGCTGTTTCACCTGAAAGCATAACAACGTCTGTTCCGTCATAAATCGCATTGGCAACATCTGTTACTTCAGCTCTTGTAGGACGCGGGTTGCGGATCATGGAATCTAACATCTGTGTTGCTGTAATAACCGGCTTATAAGCTGCATTACACTTTCTGATGATTTCCTTCTGAATGTGTGGAACCTGTTCAGCCGGAATTTCAACACCCATATCACCACGTGCAACCATAATACCGTCAGCTACGCGGATGATTTCATCGATGTTTGCAATACCTTCTGCATTTTCAATCTTGGCAATAACCGGAATATCTGCATCGTGAGCCCATAAGATTTCCTTGATTTCCTGAATACATGCTGCATTTCTTACAAAAGAAGCTGCGATAAAATCAAAGCCCTTTTCAATACCGAAAATGATATCGTCCTTATCTTTTTCTGTGATACCCGGAAGCTTAATGCTTACATTCGGTACGTTGACCCCCTTCTTAGAACCTAATTCACCGCCGTTTACAACGCTGCATTCGATATCTGTTCCATCAACAACCTTTGTAACCTTTAATTCAATCAGACCATCATCAACAAGAATCGTGTTGCCTGCTTCAATATCCTGTGGCAGACCTGCATATGTGATGTGTCCGATTGTTTCATCACCTATTACTTCTCTTGTTGTCAGTGTGAACTTCTGACCTTCCTTTAATGTAACCTTTTTATCATCCTTTAAAGCACCTGTTCTGATTTCAGGTCCCTTTGTATCAAGTAAAGTCGCAATCGGGATATTAAGTTCCTGACGAACACTTTCTACTAATGCAAAACGTCCGGACTGTTCATCATGATCACCATGAGAAAAGTTGAATCTTGCAATATCCATACCATTGAGTGCTAACTGCTTAATCAGTTCTCTGTCATTGGTATTCGGTCCCATTGTACAAATAATTTTTGTCTTTTTCATTATAATAACCTCCAAATATGCTTTCTCATATTTTCTATCTTCATTAATACTTCAACGCACAATTACGAATTATGCCATAAAGTGTCAATAATATCAATACTGGAATATTGTAACATAAAACAATCCGAAAAACAAAATGTATTTTTTGTTTTATCTTAATTATTTTATGCATTTTTCATATTGAGCTTTAAATTCTTAATCATTTTCAAAGCTTTTGATTTACTTATTTATGTTTATCACATTATCCGGCTTCGGTTTTGACACATGGATATGCGTGTATAAATGCTCCTGACAGTATTCAAGGCTTGGCTGACACTTTGAACAGTAACGGAAAATCAGATTCTCATCGTCTTTTTCAGTTCTGCCACATACCGCACATTTATGCTTTGTCGCGCCCATAGGTTTTGGCTGATACGGTCTGTTTGCATTCTCCCATGTTGTCTTTTCACTGTTGGCATTATAAAAACGCTCGTTAAAATTGCGGTTTGGATTCTGCTGTGCTTTTTTTGCCGTCTTCATTGCCTTATTAAAATTACGCTGTGTCTGGTTCTTCGTCTTTGACTTTCTGGTAATCAGCATAAACACAATGAAGTTTAACGTTGAAACCAGTGCAGCGGTTGCCAGTACATAACACGCATATACACTCGTTGCCAGCAGTCCGACGGATGCAAGTCCGTACCAAATATTATATGGAAGAAACGTTACCGCATATCCGCCGATAATTGTAATGGCAAAAAGCGCACCGTCAAACCATGCGAGCCATTTAATCTTAATCGGCAATACGAAAAACAACAGCACTTCCATGTCGGGCTGTTCATAGGCAAATGCCATAAACAGGGCAAGATTGATGTAATACGTATTCATATGGTAATTGTAGCCAAAAATCAGATAAATCAAAATAGCTGCAATGACGTGAAGAATTACCCCTGAAAAGAAATACACATTGAACTTAAATGCACCCCAGCTTCGTTCCAGCACTGTGCCAATCATGTAATAGAAATACAGTACAAACACAATGAACAGAATGCTTGTAGACGGTGGCTGTAAAATAAAGGTGAAAATTCTCCAGATCTGTCCATGGAGAATTGCCTGTGCATCCAATGCAAAGTACACTTCATAGACTGCCGGATAAAAAATCTGAATTACGAATCCCACGGCATAGACGATAATGATGTACTTCATCAGATTCTGAATGGCATATCTGCCATATTTGCGTTCTAACTTATCGAACCATTTCATAACGTTAAACTAGTCCTTTCCTTTTTGCTTTCGGCTTATATTTTAAAGTATAAGTAATACCCATTTATTTGTCAATGAATCCGGGACAAATCATCATTAAATTTATATTAAAAAATCACGATTTGTTGAAATTTGCTTTCATTCATATTATAATAGGTAAGATTGCATATTTTTCGACATTTTTTTACAGAAATATGGATTATGCGTTAAATTTATAAAGGAGGAAGGCTTTTGCCTTAGTTTTTATGAATACATATAAATTAGGTATTGATATCGGTTCTACAACCGTAAAAATTGCAATTCTCGATGAGAATAACCAGATTCTGTTTTCTGATTATGAACGTCATTTTGCTAATATTCAGGAAACATTACAGCAGCTTCTGGAAAAGGCCGTAGACAAACTGGGAACATTTCATGTTCACCCTGTCATTACGGGTTCCGGCGGTCTGACACTTGCTACCCATTTGAATGTGCCGTTTACACAGGAGGTTGTTGCGGTATCGACAGCCTTACAGGACTATGCGCCACAGTGTGATGTTGCAATCGAACTGGGCGGTGAGGATGCCAAAATCATTTACTTTACCAACGGTGTTGACCAGCGGATGAACGGTATCTGTGCCGGCGGTACCGGTTCTTTTATTGACCAGATGGCAACACTTTTACAGACAGACGCTTCCGGTTTAAATGAATATGCCAAGAATTATAAGTCCATTTATCCGATTGCCGCCCGCTGCGGTGTATTTGCAAAGTCGGATATCCAGCCACTTATCAATGAAGGGGCAACAAAGGAAGACTTATCTGCTTCTATTTTTCAGGCGGTTGTCAACCAGACAATCAGTGGTCTTGCCTGCGGTAAACCGATTCGCGGAAACGTTGCTTTCTTAGGCGGTCCGCTGCATTTCCTGTCTGAATTAAAGGCTGCATTTATCAGAACATTAAGCCTTGCACCGGATGAAATTATCGCACCGGAACATTCACACCTTTTTGCAGCAGTCGGTTCTGCCATGAATTATAAGGAAGAGGTCTGCGTTCCCGTTGAAGATATTATCAAACGGTTACAGGGAAAGATTAAGCTTGAATTTGAAGTAGAACGTATGGAACCGCTTTTTAAGAATCAGGAAGAATATGACACGTTCCAGAATCGTCATGCCGCTCACAAGGTTGAAACACGCTCTTTAGCCGAATACCGCGGAAACTGTTATCTGGGTATAGATGCCGGTTCAACAACGACAAAGGTTGCCCTTGTCGGCGAAGACGGAAAGCTTCTTTACTCTTTCTATAGCAGTAACAACGGCTCTCCGCTTGCAACAACAATCCGTGCCATCCGTGAAATTTATGACCGGCTTCCACAGGGCGCAAAGATTGTCCACTCCTGCTCAACAGGATACGGCGAAGCATTAATTAAATCTGCATTGATGCTCGATGAAGGCGAAGTAGAAACAGTTTCCCACTTCTATGCCGCCGCATTTTTTGACCCGGAGGTTGACTGTATTATTGATATCGGCGGTCAGGATATGAAATGTATCAAGATTAAGAATCAGACCGTTGATTCCGTACAGTTAAATGAAGCATGTTCTTCCGGCTGTGGTTCATTTATTGAAACCTTTGCAAAGTCCCTGAATTTCAGTGTACAGGATTTCGCAAAGGAAGCTCTGTTTGCAAAGCACCCGATTGATTTGGGAACACGCTGTACCGTATTTATGAATTCCAAGGTTAAGCAGGCACAAAAGGAAGGTGCTGAAGTTGCCGATATTTCTGCCGGTCTTGCCTACTCTGTTATTAAAAATGCACTTTACAAGGTTATTAAGATTTCAGACCCGGGCGATTTAGGAAAGCACATCGTTGTACAGGGCGGTACATTTTATAATGACGCTGTTCTGCGCAGCTTTGAAAAGATTACCGGTGTCGATGCCGTCCGTCCGGATATTGCCGGCATTATGGGTGCTTTCGGTGCCGCTTTAATTGCAAGGGAACGTTATGACGGCATTTCGGATTCTTCTATGCTGTCTATTGATAAAATTAACAGCTTAACCTACGAAACAAAACTGACCCACTGTCAGGGCTGTACCAACCACTGCTATCTGACCATTAACAAATTCTCCGGCAACCGCCAGTTTATTACCGGTAACCGCTGTGAGCGTGGTCTTGGCAAGGAAAAGAGTACCGAAAAACTGCCAAACCTGTTTGACTATAAGTTAAAACGTTTATTTGGTTATGAACCGCTTTCCGAAAGTGAAGCTGTCCGCGGTGTTGTCGGTATTCCACGTGTACTGAATATGTATGAAAATTATCCGTTCTGGTTTACATTTTTTACAAAGCTCGGTTACCGCGTTGTCCTTTCACCGCAGTCCAGCCGTAAAATTTACGAACTCGGTATCGAATCCATCCCATCCGAGTCCGAATGTTACCCGGCAAAGCTCGCACACGGCCACGTTTCATGGCTGATTAAGCAGGGTGTAAAGTTCATCTTCTACCCTTGTATTCCGTATGAGCATAAGGAAATTGATAAGACCAACAATCACTATAATTGTCCGATTGTAACGTCTTATGCCGAAAATATTAAAAATAATGTAGAAGAATTGATAACGGAACACATTGATTTCCGCAATCCTTTCCTTTCTTTTGAAAATGAGGAAATTCTCGCAAAACGTCTGCGCGAGGAATTCCCGGATATTCCGAAAGCCGAAGTCACTGCCGCCGTTTCTGCCGCATGGAAGGAAATGATGCAGTCCAAGGAAGATGTCCGCAAAAAGGGTGAAGAAGTTATCAAGTTCCTTGATGAAACCGGAAAACGCGGTATTGTCCTTGCCGGACGTCCATACCATGTAGACCCTGAAATCAATCACGGTATCCCGGAACTGATTAATTCCTACGGGATTGCCGTGCTGACAGAAGATTCTATCTCCCATTTAGGCAAGGTAGACCGTCCTTTGATTGTTATGGACCAGTGGATGTATCATTCAAGACTGTATGCCGCCGCAAGCTATGTAAAAACAAAGGACAATCTGGACTTAATCCAGTTAAATTCTTTTGGCTGTGGTCTGGATGCCGTTACAACCGATGCTGTCAATGATATTTTAACAAAGGCAGGAAAGATTTATACTGTATTAAAGATTGATGAGGTCAACAACCTCGGTGCTGCAAGAATCCGTGTCCGTTCACTGCTTGCCGCACTGCGTGTACGCGAAAAGAAACACTATCACAGAAAGATTGAATCTGCCGCATTTGAACGTGTGGAATTTACGCCTGAAATGCGTGAAAATTACACCATTCTGTGTCCGCAGATGTCACCGATTCACTTTGAACTGTTAGCACCGGCATTAAATTCATGCGGCTACAATTTTGAAGTATTGGACAACGATAACAAATCTTCTGTTGATATCGGACTGAAATATGTAAATAACGATGCCTGCTATCCGTCCCTGATGGTTGTCGGACAGATTATGAGTGCCGTACTTTCCGGCAAATACGATTTACACAAAACCGCGATTGTTATTACACAGACCGGCGGTGGCTGCCGTGCTTCCAACTACATCGGATTTATCCGCCGTGCGCTGACAAAGGCAGGACTGGAATATATTCCTGTTATTTCTATCAGTGCGCAGGGTCTGGAGTCCAACTCCGGCTTTAAATATTCACTGCCGATGTTAAAGAAAGCCATGCAGGCTGTTGTATACGGCGATGTATTCATGAACGTCGTATACCGTACCCGTCCTTATGAAAAAGTACCGGGTTCTGTGAATGCCCTGCATGAAAAATGGAAGAATATCTGTATCCGGCAGTTGACAAAGGATAAGGTTACCATGCGTGAATTTAATAAAAATATCCGCAGTATTGTCAAAGAATTTGATGAAATTGAATTACTGGATATTAAAAAGCCAAGAGTCGGTATTGTCGGAGAAATTCTTGTAAAATTCATGCCTGCCGCCAACAACTATCTTGTTGACTTATTGGAAGCAGAAGGCGCGGAAGCGGTTATGCCGGATTTAATGGGCTTTTTGCTGTACTGCGCAGAAAATGCAAACTTCAAAAAAGACTACCTCGGTGCTTCAAAGAAGTCTGCATTTATCAATAATTCTGTAATTAAACTGCTTGAGTGGTTCAGAAAGGGTGCAAAACAGGCATTAAAAGAAAGCAAGCGTTTTACACCGCCTGCTACGATTCAGGAAACTGCAAACCTTGCCAAAGATTTAGTTTCTTTAGGTAACCAGACGGGTGAAGGCTGGCTCTTAACCGGTGAAATGATTGAACTGATTCACAACGGTGCCGGTAATATTGTCTGCTGTCAGCCGTTTGCATGCCTGCCAAACCACATTGTCGGTAAAGGTGTTATTAAAGAGCTGCGTGCGGCATTCCCGGAAGCTAATATCATTGCTGTTGATTATGACCCGGGTGCTTCCGAAGTCAATCAGCTGAACCGAATCAAGCTGATGCTTGCAACTGCAAATAAAAACCTTGAAAAATCTGAAAATTAAGGGTATACTATATCTATAAGTGGTTTGATAATTTTATAACGAAAGCTGGTGTAACACATGAACTTTTTATTATTTTTAGGACCAATCATCGGCGTAGCGGTTTCTATCTTCGCAGTGGTTGTTCTGATTTCCGTTATCGGTGCTGTCGCCGGTACAGAAGAAGATTTTGACGATTAAATCTAACAAAAATCAAAAGAAGCGGCTGTTTTTACTGCGCCGCTTCTGTAACATCAAAGAAAGATGCACTTGTTATGGTGCATCTTTCTTTTTTATGTGATGTACGTTAATGCTAAAACTCCCGGAACACATGGCAATACGATAACATATCTGCCCTATGCTCCGGGAGTTTTATTTTAAGATTTTAACTATTTATTTTATATATTTTCAATCTGCCAGTCTATCGGCTCGATACCGTGTTCTTCCAAAAACGCATTTGCCTGACTAAAATGCTTACAGCCGAAGAATCCTCTGTATGCCGACAACGGACTTGGATGCGGCGCTTTTAATATCAGATGTTTCGGATTCGTCAGCATCGGAATTTTGCTCTGTGCCGGTCTGCCCCAGAGCATGTATACAACCGGTCTGTCCTGCGCATTGACTGCATGAATTACCGCGTCCGTAAACTGTTCCCAGCCGTGTCCCTGATGTGAATTTGCCTGATGCGCACGCACGGTAAGCACGGTATTTAACAGTAATACACCCTGGTCTGCCCATTTTTTTAAATAACCGTTATTCGGGATATAGCAGCCGCAGTCATCATGCAGTTCCTTATAAATGTTCTGCAATGACGGCGGAATATCCTTCTGCTCCGGCAGAACCGAAAAGGACAATCCATGTGCCTGATGTTCATTATGATACGGGTCCTGTCCCAGCAATAATACCTTGACCTTGCTAAGCGGTGTAAAATGAAATGCGTTAAAAATATCCTCTGCCGGTGGGTAAATCACTGTGTTTGAATATTCCTCTTTTACAAACCGGTATAAATCCCGGTAATAGTCTTTTTTAAATTCATCCTGAATTGCCGGAAGCCAGTCATTATCTATCATACTCATCGTTTCCACTGCCTCTTTTCCTGCTTTTGTGTTTATTCGTATAATGTATTATCTGCCTATAATCTGACGGAAATGCCTTTTCCGGCAAGATATTTCTTCAAATCACGGATTTCCATTTCTTTATAATGGAATAATGACGCCGCCAGTGCCGCATCTGCCTTGCCTTCTGTAAATGCATCATAGAAATGTTCCATATTACCGGCACCGCCTGATGCAATCACCGGAATAGAAACATTTTCCGCTATGGTACGGGTCAGCTCAATGTCGTATCCTGCTTTTGTACCATCACAGTCCATACTCGTTAAAAGAATCTCTCCGGCACCCAGCTTTTCAGCCTTCATTGCCCATTCTACAGCATCCATCTGCATATCAACCCGTCCGCCGTTTTTATAAATACTCCAGTGTCCGTCTTCCTGACGCTTTGCGTCAATCGCAACCACCACGCACTGACTGCCGAACTTATCTGCCGCATCACTGATTAACTGTGGATTCATAATGGCAGCAGAATTAACAGAAATCTTATCTGCACCCTCTCTTAACAATACTTTAAAATCATCGATACTGCGGATTCCACCGCCAACCGTAAACGGGATAAATACACGTTCTGCCACTTTCCTTACCAAATCAACCGTTGTATTTCTTCCGTCACTCGATGCCGTAATATCCAGAAACACCAGCTCATCTGCGCCGGATTTATCATACATGGATGCGACCTCTACCGGATCACCGGCATCCCTTAAATCCACAAAGTTCGTTCCTTTTACCACTCTGCCATTCTTACAGTCAAGACATGGAATAATTCTTTTTGTAAACATCGCCAATCTCCATCCTTTTTATTTTTACAGTTCTGAAAAATTCTTTAAAATCTGAAGTCCGATATCACTGCTCTTTTCCGGATGGAACTGGCATGCAAATACATTCCCGCTCTCAACGGAAGCATGAATATGCGTTGAATATTCTGTACTGGCGGCAACAATCTGTTCGTCCTGCGCCTTTAAATAGTAAGAATGTACAAAATATACATATGACTGATTCGGAATATCTTTAAAAAGCTTTGCCTGCGGTTTGATTTCAATGGAATTCCAGCCCATATGTGGAATCTTTAAACCTTCCTTTGGCGGTATTCTTAAAATTTCACCTTTCAAAATACCAAGTCCCTCTGCCCCCGGTGTTTCATCACTTTTATCAAACAGCAGCTGCAATCCCAGACAAATTCCAAGAAATGGTGTATTCTTGCGTGTAACCTCTTTAATCGTGTCTACCAGTCCGAACTTGTCCAGATTGTTCATGGCATCCCCAAATGCACCGACACCCGGCAGAATAACCTTATCTGCCTGCAAAATTTCAGATGAATCTCTTGAAACAATCACTTCCTGATTCAGTGATTTCAATGCCTTTTCAACGCTTTTTAAATTTCCTGCATCATAATCGATAATTGCTATCATTCTTATGCCTCTCCATATGCTTCGATTTTTAAGTAGTATTGTGTAAAATCTTTCTTAGATAAATCTACAAGTGTTTCTGCTTCACTTTCTGAAATGCTGAAACTCTTCTGCAATGCGGTAACAATCTGCTTTTTAATGGCTTCTACATCATCACCCACACCTAAGAATTTTGCTTCGTCAATATATGTATCATAACGTTCCATGCCTTTAATTAAAGCATTTAATGCTTCTGTCTTGCGGTTCATTTCCATATACGTATTGTATGAGTCATACTGACGCTGTACATACATAATGACACCGACCTGTCTGTAAATATCCTCATCTGCATCCCGCAATTTCATTCCTGCAAGCTGGTCATATGCTTTTTCATACTTATCATTTTCAAGATACTTATTGGCTCTTGTCAGTGAAAAGCTGTAATGGAAGCTTGTAATCAAAATATTAATCAATACAACAATACCGGCAATTAATAATACGAATAAAATAATAGACTTTGTCTTAATCCGTAAAATATCACCCGGCTTTGACGGTTCTTTCGGTTTCTTTTCTTTTTTCGGCTTTTCCTTCTTTGGTTTCTTTTCTTTCTTCGGCTTTGCAGCTTTTTCCTGCTTCTTCTGCTCTTTCTTCTCCTGGGCGGCCTGCTTTTTTTCCTGCTTCTTCTGCTGTTTTTCTTCGTACTCAGCAGCTTCTGCTTCCTGCTCTGCCTTATCTTCCTCTGCCGCTTTTTTCTTATATTCCTGGAAACGGTACTTAAACTTTGCAAAAAAGCCCTTCTTCGGTGCAGCTTCTTTTTCTTTTAATTCTTTTGCCTCACCGTCCGCACCGTACATTTCTTTTAAAACGCGCTCATTCTCATCTTTTGGATTTTCCGGCACTTCCTCTCCTGAAAGAAGCTCATCGCCTGCCGCTTCTTCCGGCTCTTCCTCAACACTTTCAAAGAAAATATCCCTGACTGCGCTAAAGAATCCTTTTTTATCCTTTTTGGCTTTCTTTGCCTTCTTATCTTTTTTCTTTTTATCAGATTGATTCTCTGATCCGGCAGCTTCCTGTTCTTTTCCCGGTTCAGCCTGTGTCTGTGTTTCCGCTTGTTCCGCCGGTTCTGATTTTTCGGTCTGTGTCCCGGCTGTTTCAGTCTGTTCTGCTTCAGCAGCTGTTGTGTCCGGTTGTTTCTGCACCGCTTCTGTCTGCTCTGCTGATGCCTTGTCAGACTTCTCTTCCGGCTGTGATGCAGCCTGTACCGGTTCATCTGCATTTTCCTGTGATGCCTCTGCGGCACTGTCACCATTACCGAATAAATCCTCTACGGAAACACTGTCTGACGTTGCATCTTCGATAATATCATCTAAATTCATATCTGCTATTCTTTTAATTTCCGCGTCTGAGAGCAACTCGTCCTCTTTGCCTGCTTCCCCTGCATTGTCTATGTCCTGTAAATTTTCTGTTTCTTTGTCTTTTAATTCTTCATCTAATTCAGGCACTTTTTTCACCCCATATCTTCATAATAATGTACAATTTGTATCTTTCCGATAAATAAACCCGTACTATAAAATAGTACCATACTTACGCAAATTTAACAATATCTGTTAATTTACTTTTCCTTATTGTGCTAAAATTTTTTTTAATTCCTGCAAAAAATCATAAGAAGATTCCGAAACTGCAGCTGCACGCTCCGAAATATTCTCGGGAAACTGCGGCAGTTGTCCGTTAATGCGATATAACACAGATTTCTGATTGATAAATGTGACCTTTTCAAACGGCCAGCGAATCAGGTTCGGAATCAAAAATCCTTCTCCCAATTCAATCAGCATCAGCTTCTTATTGAGAGTCGCAGACAGCCACTTATTATATAAATCCCACTGCTTCTCAACTTCCTCTTTTTTCTCTGATGTGATCTGTTCTGCTTCAAGGAGCAGCGGCTGAACTACTCTTTTCGGATTCAGACTTCCCCATGAAAAATCATTTTTTTTACTGGAAGTAATACAAAAATAATTCTTTTTTTCAAGATATGGTGCATAAAATGCCAGTAAATC
The DNA here is from genome assembly GCF_040095895.1 of Lachnospira intestinalis. NCBI lineage: Bacteria > Bacillati > Bacillota > Clostridia > Lachnospirales > Lachnospiraceae > Lachnospira > Lachnospira intestinalis. Next base: position 1,424 of record NZ_JBBMFS010000020.1, on the reverse strand, counting down.
CTGATATTCCTGCTTTTCTAAATATGCATTCCATTCTTCACCAATCCCGATTACAACCATCTCGGCATCCCGATATTTATCTATAAAATCAGAAAAAATCTGCTTTTCCATGTTTGTTTTACTCTCCGTTTCATACTAATATGTCTGTGCCAGTCTAAATATGACCGTACACATTTTTACTATTTTCCTATAGGTTCCGCTATAACATGATTACAGCTCCTATAAAGTAAAAGACTGCCGCATAAATTCTATACGGCAGTTTCTATCGTCCATCATTACTTTAACAATAATTTATCGATTTCCTGTACCAATAAACCAATCTCCGGCTTCGACAACTGAACATCTGCTCCTAAAGATTCTCCTTTTAAACGCATCTGCTCATTAATCAAAGATGAGAAAATCACAACCGGTATGGACTTTAAATCATTATCCGTCTTTACCAGCTTTGTCAGTCTGTGTCCATCCATCAACGGCATTTCAATATCAGTTATGATACACTTAACGTCCTTTGGCTCTTCCCCTGATTTAACCTTCATGAGATAATTCCATGCTTCCTGTCCGTTATTGCATAACGTCAGGTTGTTATATCCTGACTTGGTTAATGAATCAGAAATCAGCTTAATCAGCAATGCTGAATCCTCTACAATCATAATATGGGAATCGTTCCGCTGTCTTCCTTCCAGACCGGAAATTTCTGATACCTTTAAACCGGTTTCCGGGCTGATGTCCGAAACAATACGTTCAAAATCCAGAATGACAATGAGCTGATTATCAATCTTGACAATACCTGTTGCAATACCACTGTCTGCCGTACTGATTGTAGAATCCGGCTTAATAATATCTGCCCATGACACTCTGTGGATGCCTACAACGCTATGTACATGAAAAGCCACATTTAACTGATTGAAATTTGTTATAATAAACATGTCTTTTGTGATATCCGGTGAAGGCTGTGCCTTAATAACCTTTGCCAAATCCACGACTGTAATCATTAAATCTCTTGGCATGAAAATACCTTCTACACATGGATGTGAATTCGGTACCGGTGTTACCGGGCTATACTGAACAATCTCTTTAATCTTTGCAACGTTAATTCCATAGTGATTATTTCCAACTGTAAACTCTAAAACTTCAAGTTCATTCGTACCGCTTTCCATAAGTATATTCGTTTCCATGATTTATCCTCCAATTTACGTTTAATGTTAAAAATATTATAACAAATAAAGGTGTGAATTTCAATGCTTATAAAAGACAAAATAAAAACTGTTTTCTGTGCCACTTTCAGCAACAAGACGACAAAATACAGAATAAAATATAAGATAAAATTATACAACAGTCTTATATAATAAAAAAGCTGTTATGTACCGAAACACAACAGCCTGTATATTTTAAATATTTATATTCCTGTTCCTTCAAAACTGCAC
>NZ_JBBMFS010000019.1:0-40722 GCF_040095895.1 Lachnospira intestinalis | reverse complement strand
ATTTTACCATAAATCCCAGGGTTTTCGAAGCCTGGGATTTATTTTTTTTAGATTATATACCACATTAACATAAAAAAGGGGGCATCGCACTAATTTCTTAGTGCGACAGCCCCATTATACAAAAGGCTGTCGTATATACAATTACTGTATATACGACAGTCTGATTAAATGTTTAACAAATCGCTGTAAACCTTTAATGCGCCGTCCGTTTCATGCGCAAGCACACGCTTTGCCAGCACCTTGCCAAGCTGTACGCCTTCCTGGTCGAAGCTGTTGACATTCCATAAGAAGCCCTGGAACATAATCTTATTTTCAAAATGCGCAAGCAGAGCGCCCAGTGACTTTGGTGTAAGACTGTCACCAATAATAATGCTGGACGGACGTCCGCCTTCAAAATTCTTGTTGCGGTTGTCATCTGACTTACCACAGGCAAATGCAACAATCTGTGCGGCAACATTTGCACACAGCTTCTGCTGGCTTGTACTTCCCTGAATTTCAATATCCGTGCCAATCTGGCTGTTTCTGAAACCTACAAACTGCAACGGCACAATATCCGTTCCCTGATGAAGCAGCTGATAGAAGGAGTGCTGTCCGTTGGTTCCCGGTTCACCAAAAATGACCGGACCTGTCGGATAATCCACCGGTTCGCCAAAACGGTTCACGGACTTACCGTTAGATTCCATGTCTAACTGCTGTAAATGTGCCGGGAAGCGGCTTAATGCCTGTGAATACGGAAGTACTGCCGTACCCGGATAGCCCAGTACATTGCGCTCATATACGCCGATAAGTGCATCTAACATTTCAGGATTTTCCATAACATTTTTATTGGCTGAAAGCTTATCTTCTGCCGCCGCACCCTCTAAGAACTGTGCAAAAACGTCCGGTCCGAATGCCAGTGACAGTACAGCGCCGCCAACGGCTGATGTCGATGAAAAACGACCGCCAATATAGTCGTCCATGAAAAATGCAGCCAGATAATCATCACTCTTTGCAAGCGGTGAAGTTTCGCTTGTTACGGCAATCATATGCTTTGAAGCATCTAAGCCTGCTTTCTTTAACGCTTCCTTTACAAAGGATTCATTGGTTAATGTTTCAAGGGTTGTGCCGGACTTTGACACCAGTACGAACAGGGCATGTGCCACATCCACTGCATTTAAAACTGCGGCGGCATCATCCGGGTCTACGTTGCTGATAAACTGCGCCTTCATCTTTAACGTATTGTTCTTCTTTGCCCAGTTTTCCAGTGCCAGATACATCGCGCGCGGTCCTAAATCGCTGCCGCCGATACCAATCTGTACAACCGTTGTAAACTTCTCGCCTGCGGCATTGGTAATTCCGCCGTTATGTACTTTATTGGCAAATTCCGCAATCCGCGCCTGCTGTTTTACGTAAAATTCACGCTTGTCCACGCCGTCTGCTTCTACTGCATTACCCAGCTGTCCACGGGTCAGCTGGTGAAGTACCAGTCTGTTTTCTCCGGTATTTATTACCGCACCGTTGTAGAGTTCTTCAAATTTTTCTGCAAGCTGAGCTTCTTCTGCCAGTGCCTTTAACGCATTTAGCACTTCATCATCCACCTGCTTTGCGGCAAAATTATAAGAAAATCCCTCTGCCATCGGTACACTGTACTTCTTTACACGCTCTGCACCTTCTACCCCTGACATTGCCTCTGCCAGCTTCACGCGTTTTACCTCTGAAAGTGCCTTAAAAGTTTCCAGTGTGTCTAAATTCTTCCATGTAGCCATAACCATGTCCTCCCCAACATTTCATAATATAATATGCGTATTCCAGGTAAAATAGAAACATTCCCTGATACCTTTGATACATATGTTAAATTATACTCTCAAACCTATTGAAGTTCAATGTCATAAATCGTAAATTTAGACACATTTTTATTTTGACCACGTCGATTCCTGCGTATCTTTACTGTAATCAAATTTTCCGTCATTTTTTTCTTCCAGCGCCTTAATTATGTGATAGGTATATTCATTATACGGGGTCGGAATGCCTAGTTCTTTTCCCATCCGCATTAACGCCCCGGAAAACATATCAATCTCGGTGTGCCGTCCCGCATCTAAGTCCTGCAATGTCGAATAGCGTGTCTTTGGCAGCACTGCACTTCCGTGGGAAGATGACTTGTCGGCTTTTCCGATGTCAATACCCTTTGCCTGTGCAATGGCTTCAAGCTCTTTTTTCAGTCCTTCACTGATGGCTTTCATATGCGTGCTATCGTTGTAACAGCCGACACCCGCGCCTAAGATTGCCTGCGGCAGGTTATTGCACACATTCAGGCGGAATTTGCTCCACATTTCTTCCTTAATATAGTCTGTTACACGGAAATGTATCTGCGCATTTTCAAAAAGTGTACACACCGCCTGTACACGTTCACTCTCAAACGGCGGCTTGATTTCCCCGAAGATGATACCGATTGTCGTTTCGGGATTAAAGCAGTAACCGTTCTCTTCTTTGTGGGATGCCACTTTAATCAGTGCATGCAAAATGTTATCGGGATTCACTTTCTGCGCAATAATTTCTTCGCTGTCTACACCGTTCATTAAACTCATTACGATTGTGTGTTCTCCCACCGCCTGCGCAATGCTGTCCAATGCGCCCGCCAGTGCGCCGTATTTTAACGATACAATTAAAAGGTCTGCGCCGTGCGCTTCCTTTGGTGTCCAGACCTCCGGACGGTAAACCTGTCCGTTAATCAGACAACCGTTTTCTTTTAAGCGCCCGGCGCGCTCCCCTTCCGCAATCACTCCAAGGCTGAGATTTTCTGCCTGTGAAAGTCCCCATATTACATAAGAGCCAACCGCTCCCGCTCCTAAAACCGCAACTTTTTTTATCTGCATATTAATCTCCATTCCGCAGGCATTCTAATGCCGGAGGAATCGCGGACTGAATTTATTCAGTTCTGCGATAAAAAGCGGATTTGTGACGCCTGCGGCACAAAGCGCTGTGTGAACAAGCTTTCATTTATGGCTTGTTCACACTAATCTCCATTCTTACTTACTTTTCGTCAGCAGCTTCCGGTACGATAAATCAATCGCAAATGCCCCGAGCGGCGCAGTCAACACAATTGCCAATACCGCAACCGTCAGTACCGTATCGCCGCACGCAAAACCCAGCGCCAGCGGAATCCCGCCGATTGCCGCCTGAACTGTGGCTTTCGGTGTATACGCAAGCATTGTAAATGCCTTTTCGCCTGTTTTCAAACCCGTACCCAGCAGACAGACCCAAACGCCCGCCATTCTAAACAGCAATGCACCTGCAATCATCAGCAATGCACGCATGCCAACCCTGCCAAGATAACCGATATTAACAGTTGCACCGACCAGTACGAATAAAAAGACCTCTGCCGCTACCCACAGTTTTCCGTATTTTACGGCAAGTCTTTTTGCAACAGCTTCCCGCTTTCTCTGCAAGCCCACGCCGATAAACATAATCGCAATCAGCGCCGAAAAGGTAACAGGTGTTGTCAGGCTGTCTTCGGCTGCTGCCAGCAGAAATGAAATACCAAGAATAATCAGTACCTTTGCCGTATCTCTAATATGCACTTTTTGAAAATAAAATGCAAGCAGAATGCCAATTGTCAGACCGATAATCATTCCTAAAATAATAGACACCGGAATATTAACAAAACGGATAACCGATGCGCCTTCCCCCTGCATCATGCCCGAAAATGTCGAAAACAGCACGATGACATAGACATCATCGACCGATGCCCCCGCAAGAATCAACTGCGGAATCCCCTCTTTGACACCGTAGCCTTCTTCCATAAGCTTTACCATGCGCGGAACGACGACCGCAGGCGATACTGCCGCAAGCACTGCGCCCATGACCGCCGCTTCCAAAAGGCTCATTCCCATAAGACGCGGCGCTAAAAGCAGCATACCCGCCAGTTCAAACGTTGCCGGCACAAAGCACATTAAAACCGCAGGTCTTCCGATTTTTTTTAAGCTCGTTAAATCCAGTCCAAGCCCCGCTCTTGTCAGAATAATAATCAGGGCGATTTTTCTTAAATCTGCCGATATGCCAAGAAGCTTTATATCCAGCATATTTAACACATACGGACCTAGCACAATACCGGTAATCAACATTCCAAGCAGACCCGGCAGTTTTATTTTCCTGCAAATCCAGCCCATAGACATTCCGACCAGCAAAATCAATGCAATACTTAATAACATACATTCCTCTTTTCTACGCAAAAAAAGCTGACAGCTTCTGCGTTTATTTCATCGCAGAAGTCATCAGCTTAATAAGCGGTTTAAGTGTTTTTCACTTCGGGAGTACTTCATTCCCTTGTTTTATAAGATAGCATAACCGGAAGTTATTTTCAAGATATTAAAAAAGGAGTATCACACGAAATTTCCGCATGACACTCAAAAAGACTCCCATGAACTTACTTTTTCCTTTTCTGGTTCCTCTGGATACCTCAACCAATCCCTCCGCCTTTAACTGCTGTAAAATTTTTCTTACAATCACGGGATTTGTCCCGATACTTCCTGCTATACACCAAATAATTCCGGGTGGCATGACAACGCATCTTCCTCCGTAATCTCCCGGATAACCCGGCACGGAACGCCTGCCGCAAGGACACCTGCCGGAATATCGTGTGTGACCACACTTCCCGCACCGATAACCGTACCACTGCCAATCGTGACACCGCCGCACACTGTTACATTTCCGGCAAGCCAGCAGTTGTCCCCTATTGTAATCGGTTTTGCATATTCCCGGTCTGCGTATACACCATCTGCGCGCCGGTACATATTTCTGTCCTGAAAACGAAACGGATGTACCGGTGTCAGCAGGGATACATTCGGTCCGATAAATACGTCGTTTCCGATTTTTACCGGTGCGCAGTCCAGACACGTGAAATTAAAATTTGCATATGTATTCTTTCCAATTTCCGTAAAACAGCCGTAATCAAACTGGACAGGACCCTGTAAATACACATTTTCACCCATATGCGGTATAAGCTCATGCAGTAAATCCGTCCTCTGCGCATCTGTTTCAAAACAGTCATTATACTTTTTGCTTAAAATATGCGCATTCTGACGAAGCTTTAACAGTTCTTCATCTGATGGGTCGTATATCTGTCCCGCGAGCATTTTTTCTTTTTCTGTCATAATTTTTCTACAGCAGGCTCTTTCTTAATTCAGCGCCATCTTTTGCACTTAAATAAGCCGGGGCAATGTCAAATACTGTCTTACAGCCTGTCTGACCTTCCTTGTACAGACGATATGCCGCTCTTGCGTAAGCCACGATAACACAAGAGGTAAATTCAGGATTAGAATCCAGTTTTAAGCTGTATTCAATCACGTGCTGGTTTTCTTTATTCCAGCCGGTCTTTCCGGAACGGATTACAAATCCGCCATGCGGAATACCACTGTGCTTTTCCTTTAATTCTTCTTCACTGATAAAATGAACAGTCGTGTCATAATCTGCAAAGTAGTTCGGCATATTTTTAATGGTTTCTTCTACCTTTGCCGCATCTGCACCTTCTTCAAGTACCACAAAGCACTCTCTTGTGTGCTTCTGTCTTGTAGTAAGCTGTGGATTTTCTCCGTTTCTTACAGCTTCAAGTGCCGCTTCCACAGGAATTGTATACTGCTTGCCGTCCTTTACGCCTTCTACGCGGCGGATTGCATCAGAATGACCCTGACTGACCCCCTTACCCCAGAATGTATAGTCCTGTCCGTCCGGTAAAATTGCATTTGCATACATACGGTTTAATGAGAACATACCCGGGTCCCAGCCGACTGAAATAATGCCGACATGTCCGCTTTCCTTTGCCGCTGCATCTACATTGTCAAAATGCTCCGGGATTCTTGCGTGTGTATCAAAACTGTCTACCACATTAAACAGCTTTGCATACTTTGGTGTCTGCTCCGGTAAATCCGTTGCACTACCGCCGCACAGAATCATGACGTCAATCTTATCCTTCCACTGTTCCACATCATCAACGGAGCATACTGCCGCACCTTCTGTCAGGATAGACACCGTTTCCGGCGCACGTCTTGTAAATACAGCCGCCAGCTCCATATCCGGATTCTGCTTAATTGCACACTCTACCCCTCTGCCGAGGTTTCCATAACCTAAAATGCCAATTCTCATCTTTGTTCTCCTTCTATTATAAATAGTCTTTATTTATTTTACTTTTTGTGTCCGTAACTGTCAACTGCCGTTGCTTTCTGCTTTACCTTTTTAACAAATGTGTTTTTATAAAGAATCCCTGTACTTTTCCTTCATAGAATCCCAATCCATAATTAATACATAAAACACTTTTCCGTAATGACCGCTCTCCACAATTCTGCCATGGTCAAGCACCTTAAGATAGGTACCATCTTTCTTTTTCAGATAAAAATGCACATAATCATTACACTGCCCTGTTCCAATCTGCTGCCAGATACTCTGCTCCACACCTTCTCTTTCGTCCTCACGAATCAGACTGCGGAAACTCCGCTGTGTATATGTCATAAATTCCTCAATATTTTCACAGCCTGCCAACCGTATTAATTCACTGTTTGCAAATAGAATTTCATCATCCGTATAGTCTGCCTTGTAAATAATAAAGGCTCCCGGAAGATTTTCTGAAATATCCCGCAGTGCAAATCCAAGCTGTGTACGGACTTCTGGATCAAATCCCTCATCATATACCAGGCTTCCCTTTTTTCCACGCAATTTCACCTCATAAAGTGCCGCATCGGCACAGTGCATTAATTGCAGCTGCGATTTTGCATGAACCGGATATTCTGCATATCCAAGCGAAATGTTAAATGCGCGTTCCTCACCTTCATAAACAAAGAAACGCTTTTGTTTTGTAAACTGTACCAGTTTTTCTTCTGCTTCTTTGCAGGTGCAGTCCGGCAGAAAAATGCAGAACTCATCACCACCGTTTCGACCAAGCACCGCATGATCTGGAAAAAACTTCCGCATGCTTTCCGCGAGAATCTGCAGTGCCTTATCCCCGGAAGCATGTCCGTAAATATCGTTAATCAATTTAAAATCATCAATATCAAACTGTACACCGACACAGTGCTTTTCGGGATACTTTTTCATATATACTGTCACATGCTTATCAAAACCGTGACGGTTATAAATACCTGTCAAGGCATCCGTCAGCGCAAGTTTTCTTAACTCCTGACGATTCTCATCAAGAATCAGCAGTGCTGCCGTTAATCCTGTCAAAAGCAACACTATCAGCAGTCCACCGCCAAAAATACTATATAAATAGCTTTTTTCCACCCAGCCGTTCTGCGGCATAACTTCAAGCTTCCAAACACTGCCGCCGATTTCAAATGTATAGGAAACCGGAGCACTGATACTTCCGCCTGAACAATCCACAACCTCATATGCTTCTTCCCAAGGAGAACCTGTCTTGGATAAGCAGTACTGATATCCAAAATCTGAAAGCGGTTTTACGGAATCTGAAAAAATTTCCGGCACACGGATAATCACAATCGTAAATCCCCAAAAAAACTCCTGTCCGCTTTCATCCTCCAAATAAACCGGTTTTCTTACGGCAATCCCGTAACCACCCTGTTTTCCCGTCTGGACAATGATTTAAAGGCAGCTTCCGCTATTTTACATAACAGGTGCATTTTTCTCATCTTCTATAAGGTTATCCATCAATTCTTTATACCGCACCGCATCCAGGGGAAGGTCAACACGAATCCCTTTACATGCCGAATAATATGCCCCCGCACAAAGCATCAGTGAATGAAGCCCTTCCGCACCTTTTGCCACCAGACAGCCTTCGTCGTGTTTTAAGGCAGCCTGTGCAAATTTTTCAAGCAGTTGTGTATAAGGCTCTGCTGACTTTTCATACATAATTTTTTCTTCCGTAAAATGCAGATGCTCTCTTGAGTTGACATCTTCTGTTTTTATATATTTTTCAATATCATCAAACCTTGTAATTGACAGCGTGTTATCCTCCAAAAGCAGTCTTGCCTTTGTTCCTATAATTTCCATTCTTTCTTCACAACAGGCCTCTCCCGTGGTTAAAATAAATGAAGCGGTCATACCCGTATCGTATTCCATCACAATCGTATCTTCATCATCAACCGCAAACGGATTGTATTTGCCAAAAGGAATCACTGCAAACAATCTCTGCGGCATTCCAAACAGATACTGGAATATATCCAGAATATGCTGTCCCTGATTAATAAGCGCTCCGCCGCCTTCACCTGCAAAGCTGCTTCTCCACGAACCGGACTTATGATAATGTGAAGTTCTTAAATATCTGGAATTGATAAGACTGACCCTTTTTAATGTTCCTATTTCGCCGGAATCTATCATTTCTTTTATCTTCATATATTTAGGATATAATCTCTGGTGAAAAACCAGCCCGTAAATTCTGTCATTTTTTTCTGCCGCATCATTCATTGCAAGTGCTTCACCAATATCTGCCGCCGCCGGTTTATCACATAAGACATCTTTTTTTAATTCAAAAGCTCTGACCGCCAGTTCCTTATGGGTCTTATGTGGTGTTGCTATAAGCACCGCATCAAATAAAGACGGGTCTGATTCTGCTGCATGAAACAATTCATCTGCACTTCTGAATATCTCCACCGGCTGTCCGTCAACATTTACAAGTGTTTTTCCCCATGCTATCTGCTCATCCCGCCTTATAACAACAGCTGCCAGCTTCATATGCAAAACTTCACCCGATACAATCATCTGTGCATACTTTTTTCCCATATTTCCTACACCTATCAGTGCCATTTTTAATACTTTATCCTGCATATTTTCCGCCGTCCTTCCTTATCTATATCATCTATATCCCGATATTCTTATTCCTTAATCCGTTTCATATCACTTCTTATACATTTTCCCGTCTTTACTGCCTCTTTCAGCAATATAGCGGCATACGCATCTGCAATTGCATCTTCCACGCTGTACGGTGCAGGCGCTTCATCCCTGTTATATAACGCCGTTTTTATCATGAGTGTGGCAACCGCCGTTTCATCTTCTGATAAACCGCGCAGTCCCCATTGTGGTTCATATAATACTTTTCCCGCGCAGGATATTTTTTCTACCTCATAAATTTCTGACAGATTTGGATTCGGATTATCCGTCCGGGTAATATGAAAACCGGTTATAATTTGATCCGCCTGCCCTTTGTTGTTCTTATCCAGATAATAAATGCGGTCATCTATCATTTCACCCCGTATGCCCTGAACTTTAACGGTATTTTTGCGGATAGGGGATCTGTACTGTTCAGAATCAAAGTCATACCATGCCGTCTTACCGCAGTCATATTCAAATGCCGCAACACACCTTTTCTTATTGGCAATTCTTCCGTCCGTAAACTGCTCATATCTTGTAAGCGTTTCTGTTGTTGGAAATTCATACATTTTACCTGATACCGTAAAATTTTCATCCGGGCGGATTCCAAGATAAGCACGCATAAGACTCACTCCGTGATATTCATGCGCAAGTGAAATATTCATACAGTTTACATTGCCTATAATACCGCTGCCAATCAGTCTAAGTGCTGCCTTATTGGATGGATATTCCCTGTACTGTTCTGCAACAACCTGCTTTTTACCGGCTTTATAATATCCGTAAAGCTTCTTTAGTGCTTCTATATCCAGCGCGGCCGGTGTTTCAGAAAGAACTGTTATGCCTCTGTCCATCCACTCCACCGCCACATTGTATATCTCCGCTTTATTCACCGCTATAACGGCAAAATCCGGTTTATATGCAGCACATTCCTCTTTTGATGTTGTGGTATGTATCTGATATTCCCGCGCAATCTTGTCTGCCTTTTCCTGCGTTCTGCAATACACCGCATCCAGACAGAATATATCCGGCATTGCCTTTGCAATTCTTACATAATAAAGGGCTCTCCAGCCCGCTCCAATAATTATAAAATGATACTTTCCCATAATAATCCTCATTTCTGAACGACTTGTTGTAAAGCGGCGATTTTTCACACTAATCTCCATTCCGCAGGCATTTTAATGCCGGAGGAATCGCGAGCCAAATCTTATTTGGCTCTGCGATAAAAAGCGACTTTGTGACGCCTGCGGCACAAAGTGCTGTGTGAAAAATAAGCGCATCAGCGTTATTTTTCACACTACTTCCCATTTGTTTTATTATAACCATTTTGTCTTTTAACAAATACTGAAATCATTGTGGATTACATATCTTTTACATAAAATTTTTATTATTCGGCATTAAACACACACACCGGCAGTAAAAAACAGAGCCGGATAAGACTGCACTGTCTTATCCGGCTCATGATATTCATTGTCTATCAGAGGTCAACATCTTGTCATCATTTTTAAGCATCCATTCCTCAATCCGTATCTGACAGCCCTTCATTGCATCAAGTGCTGTCTTATGGGACTGTGGTGTAACTCCTGCACAGCATCCGGCATCTACACTGATTTCTACTTCAGGGTTAAATGCCTTTATCGTCATTGCATTGCTGATAACACAGATATCTGTACAGACACCGATAAGCTCCACTTCTGTATATCCCTGTTTGCGAATCCATTCTGCCAGTCCTGTTGAACCAAACGTATTTTTTTCAAAATGTGTCTTCTCCTGAATGTGTTCTAATTCAGGAATCAGTTCCCAGCCCGGTGTTCCTTTTATACAATGTTTCACAGGAAGCTTTCTGCCTTCCTGTGTGTCCGGATAATCCTCTCCGTGTGTATCCAATGTATACACAATATCTGCATCGGTGTGATTTACCTTTTTAACGACATTAGAAACTACCGCCCGGCATTGTGCATTGCCTAAAGCACCGGTAATAAAGTCATTCTGCATATCTATGACTACTAATAGTTTTTTACTCACACGGACCTCCATTCCGCAGGCATTTTAATGCCTTTTCTAAGCATTTCCCCCTGCACGGTTACATACGGTACTTATCGGATTTCTGTCTTTCCACCCATATATGGCTGAAGTACCTTTGGAATCTTTACGCTTCCGTCTGCCTGAAGGTTGTTTTCCAGAAATGCGATTAACATTCTAGGTGGTGCAACAACTGTATTGTTTAATGTATGTGCAAAGTACTTCTTCTTATTTTCATCCTGTACTCTGATTTTTAAACGTCTTGCCTGTGCATCTCCTAAGTTAGAGCATGAACCAACTTCAAAATACTTCTTCTGACGAGGTGACCATGCTTCTACGTCAATAGACTTCACCTTTAAATCTGCAAGGTCGCCAGAGCAGCATTCCAGTGTTCTTACAGGAATATCCAGTGAACGGAATAAATCTACGGTATTCTGCCACAGCTTGTCAAACCACATCTTGCTTTCTTCCGGCTTACACACAACAATCATTTCCTGCTTTTCAAACTGATGGATTCTGTATACACCACGTTCTTCAATACCATGCGCACCCTTTTCTTTTCTAAAGCATGGTGAATAACTTGTTAAAGTCTTTGGCAGTTCAGATTCCGGTGTAATTGTATCAATAAACTTACCAATCATGGAATGTTCGCTTGTTCCAATCAGATATAAATCTTCGCCTTCAATCTTATACATCATGGCATCCATTTCATCAAAGCTCATAACGCCTGTAACAACGTTGCTGCGGATCATAAACGGCGGAATACAGTAAGTAAATCCTCTGTCAATCATAAAATCCCTTGCATAAGAAATAACAGCTGAATGAAGTCTTGCAATATCTCCCATCAGATAATAGAAACCGTTACCGGCAACCTTTCCGGCAGCTTCTAAGTCGATACCGTTAAACTTCTCCATAATATCTGTGTGATATGGGATTTCATAATCCGGCACAACCGGTTCACCGAACTTTTCAATTTCAACATTTTCACTGTCGTCTTTTCCGATAGGAACGCTTGGGTCAATGATGTTCGGAATGGTCATCATAATTTCCTTTACTCTTGCGTTTAATTCACTTTCCTTTGCTTCCAGTTCCTTTAAACGTTCTGCATCGGCATTGACCTTTGCCTTTACTTCTTCCGCTTCTTCTTTCTTGCCCTGTGCCATTAATGCACCAATCTGCTTTGAAAGCTTGTTACGGTTTGCTCTTAACTCATCGGCTTCTGTCTGGGTTGCTCTTGCCTGCTCGTCCAGTTCAATCACTTCATCTACCAGCGGAAGCTTTCTATCCTGAAACTTATTTCTAATATTCTGCTTTACAATTTCCGGATTTTCTCTTACAAATTTTAAATCTAACATTTTCCATAATCTCCATTTCAATTTTTCAATTCATTGCCATCATACAACGTTTTTTTATTCATTTCCAGTCTTTTATATAATTTTCCCCATAATTAATCTACGGAAACATCTTTTTGAATCGCATCATTGATTTTTCTGCCCAGATCAGCATCACCCATGCGTCCTGCCACAGCCTGCTGTAATGCCTGGTTTTCCTCATCGCCCAGTTCAATGTACGACTTTCCGTCAACAACCTCTTTAATGTAAGCAAAACAGCCGTTATTGCTGTGCATTACATTGATAATATATCCGTTATTGACTTTATCCAGCATACATAATGCGAAGCTTAACTTTCCACCCATTTCATGAAATGCATCATACTTCACAATGCCCACCTTCTGAAATGTATACTGCATTTTTTCGTAAATATCTTTCACTGCCGCACTGTTTTTCTCACCGACTGTTCGGATACTTTCAATCTCATCGAGATGTTCATGAATCAGACTCTCAATCGACTTTCCATCTGCACCTTCCATAAAGGAACGGTATTTCTTTTTTAACTTTGCTGCCTTACAAAGCGCAACAATTGCAAGAATCAGCGTAATCAGGCTTACCCCGGCAAGTCCCAAGACAATATACAGGGTATCCACTGAAAATAAATCAAAAAAATTTATCATAATCGTTTGCTCCTATATTTATAGTATAAGTGTAAAAAATATTGAATTATTCATTTTTTATCTGTTTCAGCAAATCATAGATTCTTTCCAGCTCTGCCTGTGAATAATATTCAATTTCAATTTTACCCTTATCGTGTTCCCGGTTTTTAATAACGACTTTTGTACCCATAATTTTATTCATCTTTTCCTCAATATCCCGGTACACAAAATCATTCTGTGGCTTTTGTTTTTCCGGTTTTTCAGGACGGTTCAGATTTTTCATCAATTTTTCCGTTTCACGGACACTCATCTGCTCGTCAAAAATTTTCTGTGCTACCTGATACTGCTGGTCGCCGTCTTCTATTCCGATAATGGCTCTGGCATGACCATTGCTTAATTTGCCTTCCATAACCATTTCCTGTACACGTTCATCAAGCTTTAACAGACGCAGCGAATTCGTAATTGCCGCACGGGACTTTGATACCTTTTCCGCGACTTCATCCTGCTTTAACCGGTAATCTTTGATTAAACGCTGATATGCCTGCGCTTCTTCTATTGGATTTAAGTCTTCACGCTGAATATTTTCAATCAACGCAATCTCCATGACTTCCTGTGTAGAGTAGTCTTTTATAATAACCGGTACTTCTTTGACACCTGCCAGCTTTGCTGCACGCCATCTTCTTTCACCGGCAATAATTTCATAATACTTGTCCTTTTTCTGAACCAGAAGCGGCTGTAAGACGCCATACTGTTTAATCGATTCCGACAATTCAATCAGCGCATCTTCATCAAATACTTTTCTTGGCTGTTCCCGGTTTGGTTCAATCTGTGACAGACGAACTTTCATTTCACTCGGTTCTTTTACAACAACTTCTTTGACTACTTCCTTTACTACTACATTTTCATCTTCTTCCGATTCCCGGATAAGATTTCCCAATCCTTTTCCAAGACCTTTTGAAGATGCTTTGCTTTTCTTCGCTACTGCCATTTATTTTCCCTCATTTCTATTGTTCATTACTTCCTGTGCCAATAAGCGGTAACTTTCTGCACCACTGGACTTTGTATCATAAATATTGATTGGCAGTCCATGGCTCGGTGCTTCGGCTAACCGGATATTTCTTGGAATAATTGTCTTATAGATGTTTTGTTTTAAATTATCTTTTACATTTTCCACAACCTGTAATGAAAGATTGGTTCTGGAATCATACATTGTAAAGACAACACCCTCCAGTTCCAGATTTGGATTTAATTTTTTCTGAACCAGATGAATTGTATGTATCAGCTGTGTTAATCCTTCCAATGCATAGTATTCGCACTGAATCGGCACAAGTACTGTGTCTGCTGCAGTCATTGCGTTGACTGTCAGCATACTTAAAGACGGCGGACAGTCCAATATAATATAATCATAGTTTTTCCGGATCTGAGCGATACTTTTCTTTAAAATATACTCGCGGTCTTCTATATCAATAAGGTCGATTTCCGCACCTGCAAGGTTGACATTAGAAGGGATTACGTCCAGACAATCAAATGCTTCCTTACAGATAGCCTGTTCAATCGAAATTTCACCCAGCATAACTTCATAGATTGTATTTTCTTTTTCTTCTTTATCAATTCCAAGACCGCTTGTGGTATTTCCCTGCGGATCAATATCAATGACTAATACTCTCTGTTTTGCTTCTGCCAGGCAGGCGGACAAGTTAATTGCTGTTGTCGTCTTTCCAACGCCGCCCTTTTGGTTTGCAATTGCTATAATTCTCCCCATTTATTCTCCAATCCCGACGGCATTCTTAATCAATGTTTCACGTGAAACACTTTAGCCGTCCAACATAAAAATGTTAAGGTCAAAAATTCAAAAAGTCTTATCATGCTCATATGTACATGAATAGCTTTTGACCCAGACACACCGTAAATATTATAGCATTTTTTATATTAGATATCTATAGAATTTTCCCATTTTATTTAATTTCATTTTTTCTTTATTTTCACTTGATTCCTATAAAAAGCCACAATGTTTCACGTGAAACACTTTTTATTTAATTTTGCTTATTGCTTAATGTGATTTTAACTCACTGTCTGTTTCATTCAAAAATTAAAGCACCTGCAAAAACCAAACCATTGTATAACCGTTGCATTTTTTTAGAAGTATTTTCTCAGATATAAATATTGCATATCTGTTTTTCTGCAAAATAAAAAATGGTACAAAGACTCATTTCCTTTATACCATTCTCCATAATTTTATTTATCATTTATCTATCGATATATTTGCAATCACACAATAGCAATTATTTTCTTTTATAAAAGCTGTTTTTACGAGAGCTATTTAATATCAACCAGATTATTTTTTATTGCAAATACAGCTGCCTGTGTTCTGTCTGATACCTCTATCTTTTTAAAGATATTTGACACATGATTTTTAACTGTCCGTTCACTGATACAAAGAGTAGATGCAATTTCTTTATTAAACATTCCACTTGCAATTAATTTCAAAACTTCAACTTCACGTTTTGTCAGTTCACTGAGTTTGTCTTTCATTACATCACGCTCTGCCAGACTTGAATTAAGCAATACTGTTAAGCTTGGTTCAATAAATGTTTCTCCATTATATACATCAAAAATTGCTTTTTTCAATGTTTCCGAATCTGAATCTTTTAAAACGTAACCGTCACATCCGGCATCCAATGCCTCAATCAGATAATCTACATCCTTATGAATCGTAAGCATAATCACCTTACTTTTCATTTTCTGCTGTTTCATAATCGACAATACCTGTAAGCCGTCAAGGTTTGGCATATTAATATCAAGCAGCACTACATCCGGGTGTGTCTTATTAATCAGATTCAGGCATTCATATCCATCGCTTGCCTCACTGATTACATCAATATCATGATCTAATTCCAATACTTGTTTTAATCCTTCCCGCACCATCAAATGGTCATCAGCTAATAATATATTAACAGACATTTATAATTCCTCCCAGTTTCATATTTTCTGTGTATCTAAAGGAATCCGGATTGTATAAGAAAGTTCTCCGTCTTTGTAACACACTTCCATTTTTCCCTGTAACAGTGCAATCCTCTCCCGCATCATATTCAATCCAAATCCGGTATTGTTTTTTGTACAATCCGTCGGTTTGTTCAAATCATATCCTTCTCCATTATCTGAATACAAAATGAGCAGTTCATTCTGCTTATCCTGCTTTATCGTAACCTGGATTTTTGTTCCCTTTGAATATTTAATAGAATTGCTGCATAATTCCTGTATTATCCGGATAACCGTAATTCCGATAATCGGATTCATTGAATCAGTATCGCACAGATAATCAGCTTTCACAACCATCTGTGTTGTTCCTTTTATTTTTTCAATTGCTGTATAAAATGTTTTTTCAAATCCAAGATCATCTAAAGACATGGGTCGAAGATCAAATATAATATTGCGCAGTTCGTTAATGGAATCCCGGATAACGTTATTATTCTTTTTCAATTCCAACTGTGCCCGCTGCTTATCTGTTTCAAAAATCTTTCCCACAAATTCATTTTTATGTATTAAAGCAGTCAGCCCCTGGACAACGGTATCATGAATATCTCTGGCAATTCTCTGACGGTCAGCCTCCTGCATATATATTACTTCATATGTATTATAAACCTTTTTAGCCCCGGTCGAATCTTCTTTCAACTTTCCAGTGCTTTGTTTCAGCAGCCGCTCCAGCTTTGCAATCCGGCGTGCTGTCTGGGAAACCGTCTGCTGAAGCCGTAGCTTTTCTTCTGCAAGAGCTGTCTTTTTCTGACTCAGCTTTTTTATCTCTGTCCCGTCAAATCCCTGAAATTCTTCCTCTGACATAAATACCAGGCTTGTTGCATCCTGATTCATTACAATTTTATCTATTGCCTGACAAATCAGCTCTGTCTCAATTTCAATCTTATGAATCTGCTCTTCCAGGTTCTCTTTTTCTTCTTTTGCAGACTGTAATTCTTCCGTCAGATATTTTTGTATTTCATCCATCGTTGTCCCCTTATAGTACATGAATATTTTTTATATTTAATATATATTATATTCTATCACGTATTAATGCTTTTACTATATATAATACTCTATTTTGTGGAATATTTAAAGTACTTTTCTACTAGATTATTTTAATCCCTGAAAATGTTTTTTTCATTTCTTTTGTGTTCGTGCATTTATCGTTGATAGTTCAGCCTTTTTCCATTATAATAGGAGATAATAATATTGGGACGGGTTACCCGTTATTTTATAACGATTGCTGCTATGCAGCGGAATGGAGATAGCTATGAATAAATGGAAAAAATTAGGTCTTGCTGCCGGAATGGGGACCGCAGCTTTTACAACCGCACATATTATAAACCAGTGCATTTTTCAGGCTGCTGTTTCAGATAAGATTACCGAAAACAAGTCAATTTTAAAATACAAATGGAGATTGGGAAATGTTGCCTACACCGTCTGTGGTAAGGGTTCACCGCTCCTTTTAATTCACGATTTAAAACCGGAAAGTTCGTCTTATGAATGGAAGCGTGTTGTAAAAGCGCTCGCCAAAAAACACACCGTATACACCATTGACCTGCTGGGCTGCGGCTATTCTGACAAACCGAATATTACCTACACCGCCTATATGTATACCCAGCTGCTCAATGATTTTATTGTAAATGTAATTGCACGCCGTGTAAGCGTAGCTGCCACCGGACAGTCTGCACCGCTTACCATTATGGCAGCTTACAACAATCCATATCTTTTTGATAAGATTGTTCTTGTAAGCCCTGAAGGCATCCGACATGCCATGATTAATCCGGGGAAGCACAGCAATATCCGTAAAATGCTTTTAAATACGCCGGTTCTTGGCACAATGCTTTACAATATTTTTGTAAACCGCCACGAAATCAACCGCAAATTTACAAACGAGCTGTTTGCATATCAGAATATGATTCCGCGTGAAACCTGCAAGGCTTACCATGAAACAGCGCATTTAGGCGGCGCTTCTGCCAAATACCTCTTTGCCAGTACACAGTGCCATTATACAACGGCCTCCATATCACGTGCTGTCAGCCAGCTTGATAACTGCATTTATATCGTATCCGGCGATAAAAACACCGACATGCGTGCCGTTATTAAAGAATATACCGACTTAAATCCTGCGATTGAAACCTATCTGATTCCAAATGCAAAGGTTCTTCCGCAGATTGAACAGCCGGAGGAATTTGTCAACACCTTAAACATCTATATTAACCAGATTTAATCTGTATACTGCCTGTGCGGTACGATAACAGATTGGTAACACTGTTATCGTACCGCACAGATACATCTTACAGACATTTACCGTTATATTCACTTAAAAAACAGCCGTGACATATGTTCTTTTACATACGCTACGGCTGATTTTATTCTTTATCTGTCAGTTTATCTTTATACTTCTATCTACACTTATAATTGCACATTTTTTTCTGTACGTTTACCCCAACGGCTCTTTTGAGGGCAGTCCTGCTTTTCTCGGATATTTCTTCGGTGTCGGCTTCTCCTTTTTTACAAAGACAAACGACCGCTCAATGTCTGTTCCCGGCAGTGTCATCTTTTCCACGCTTTCAATTCTTCCGCCAAGCAGGGACACCGCCCTTTTTGCGCCCTCTGCTTCCGCATCAATATCCCCGGACTTATACGCAATGAAATATCCACCGGCTTTTACAAACGGCAGGCAGTATTCCACAAGTGTCGATAAGTTAGCCACAGCCCGCGACACACTAATGTCAAACTGCTCCCGGTAAGCTGCATTTCTTGCACCTTCCTCTGCGCGCGCATGTACCGCCGTAATACCCGTAAGTCCCAGCTGCGTAATCACTTCATCTAAGAATTTTACACGCTTATTTAACGAATCCAGAAGCACCACTTTTGCCTGTGGATAAGCGATTTTTAACGGAAGTCCCGGAAATCCGGCGCCCGTTCCTACATCTATAATAGAAAGCTCAGGATTTCCCGCAAACTTTTCACTGTATTTTCCGACGGCAAGGCTGTCTAAAAAATGCTTAACAAGCACTTCTTCATATTCCGTAATGCCTGTCAGATTCATAAAACCATTCCATTCCACCAAAATTTCAAAATATTTGTCAAACTGGCTTCTCTGCGTATCATTTAACACAATGCCTACTTCATTTAACTGCTCTGTAAAATTCATATTGATAATTCTCCTTATTTTCTGAGGAAAAATGATTACTTTCTTCTTCTGAACTGCTCCATATAAACCAGAAGAACCGAAATATCCGCCGGAGATACACCTGAAATTCTGGATGCCTGTCCGATTGAATGTGGACGGAATTTTTCAAGCTTCTGCATTGCCTCCACACGCAGTCCGTTAATTGCCGTATAGTCCATCGTTTCCGGGATAATTCTCTTTTCCAGCTTTTTAAAATGTTCTACCTGACGTAACTGTCTTTCAATATAGCCTTCGTATTTCAGGTTGATATTGACCTGTTCCGCAATATCTTCCCGCAGCTGCGGTCTGTGTGTGTCAAGCGGCGCCAGTGCCTGATAAGAAAGCTCCGGACGCTTAATCAGCTCTGCAAGTGTCGCACCGGTCTTTAATTCCGTACTGCCGTACTGCTGCATCAGTTCCTGCACCTGTGCGCCCGTTCCGATATTGACGGACTTTACACGCTCAATTTCCTCTGCAATCAGCCGTTCCTTTTCAAGAACGCCCTCATAACGCTCCTTACTGATTAATCCGACCTCATATCCGCGCTTTGTCAGACGTAAATCCGCATTATCCTGACGTAACAGCAGACGATACTCTGCCCTGGATGTCATCATACGGTACGGCTCTGTAGATTCCTTTGTCACAAGGTCATCAATTAAAACGCCGATATAAGCCTCAGAGCGGTCTAAGATAAACGGTTCTTTGCCCTTGACATACTGCGCCGCATTAATACCTGCAACAATCCCCTGTGCCGCTGCTTCTTCATAGCCTGAACTTCCATTAAACTGTCCGCCTGCAAATAAACCGCGGATTTTCTTAAATTCAAGCGAAGACTTTAACTGTACGGCACTGATACAGTCATATTCAATCGCATAAGCATTTCTTACAATCTTTACATGCTCTAACCCCGGTACGGTGCGGTACATCGCATACTGCACGTCCTCCGGCATGGAACTGGACATACCGCCCAGATACATTTCATTGGTATAAAGTCCTTCCGGCTCGATAAATACCTGATGGCGGTCTTTATCTGCAAAACGAACGACCTTATCCTCGATAGACGGACAGTATCTCGGTCCTGTACCGTGAATCACACCGGAATACAGCGGGGAACGGTCCAGGTTATCACGGATAATCTGATGTGTTTCTTCATTTGTATATGTCAGCCAGCAGGAAATCTGTTCTTTTTGTACCGTTTCCGGGTCAGTTGTAAATGAAAACGGCACCACGCGCTCGTCACCAAACTGCTCTGTCATCTTACTAAAATCAATGGAACGCTTGTCCACTCTTGCCGGTGTACCCGTCTTAAATCTGCGCACTTCAATACCGTTTTCAATTAAAGATGCCGTCAGATGATTGGCTGCCTGTAAGCCGTTTGGACCGGTTTCATAGCTGACATCACCGTGGATACATTTTGCCTTTAAATATACACCGGTACAAAGTACAACGGCTTTTGCAAAATACTGCGCGCCTGAGAGTGTCTTTACACCCTGAATCACGCCATCTTTGACCATAATTTCCGTAACCTCCGCCTGTCTGACAAACAGATTTTCGGTATTTTCCATAACCTTTCTCATCCGGCGGCTGTAATCCGACTTATCCGCCTGCGCACGAAGGGAATGTACCGCAGGACCTTTGGATTTATTAAGCATTTTAGACTGGATAAAGGTTGCATCAATATTTTTCCCCATTTCACCGCCCAGCGCATCAATTTCCCTTACAAGATGTCCTTTTGAACTACCTCCGATATTCGGATTACATGGCATCATGGCTATACTCTCACAGCTGACGGTAAAACAAATGGTATTTAATCCCATTCTTGCCGCTGCCAGTGCCGCCTCACAGCCTGCATGTCCGGCACCTACTACTATTACATCATATTCTTCCCGTATATTCGGCATAATTTTCCTCCAACCTGTCCGCGCAACGGCAGACACTGCACAACTTTCACTTTATTTACCCATGCAGAAGCTTTTAAAAATCTTATCTGCAAGGTCATCTTCTACTTCTTCACCAATAATATATCCTAATTTTTCATAAGCAGTCATTAAGTCAATCGTTAAGAAATCCTCACTCATGCCACTCTCAATGCCGTCTTTTACCAAAAGAAAGGCTTCTTTTGCTTCAATGAGTAACTGTTTCTGCCGCTGATTGGCAATATAAATATCCTCATTTAATTCAAGATTTCCCGAAAAGAACAGCTCTTTTATAGCATCTTCAAGCTTATCCAGTCCCGTTTCTTCTTTTGCGGAAATCGGAATGACACAGCAGTCCAGCCGCTTTTTCATTTCCTCCGGCGTAACAACCGGTGTCAGATCCGATTTATTAAGCAGCGTAATCACTTTTTTGTCTTGTATCAGTGAAATGATATCCTTATCATTTTCATCGAGTGTACGCGTGCTGTCCACGACAAAAATAACCAGATCTGCTTCCGTGGCAAGTTTCTTAGCTTTTTCCACACCGATACTTTCCACAAAATCCACCGTGTCACGGATACCCGCCGTATCAATAAGATTTAACTGGATTCCGCCGATTGTAATCTGTTCTTCAAGCGTATCCCTCGTTGTCCCCTCAATGTCCGTTACAATAGCACGCTCCTCCTTTGCAAGGGCATTAAGAAGACTTGACTTTCCTGCATTGGTTTTACCGAGAATCACCGTGCGGATACCTTCCTTTGCAATCCTGCCGTTATCACATGTTTTCAACAAGTTATCCACATTATCCACACACTTATCCACATCGATTGACAGTTTATTCACATAGTTATCCAGCGAAATGTGTTCCGGATCGTCTAATGCCGCCTCAATATAGGCAACATTGTTTAAAACCAGCTCCCGGAGTCCTTTGATTTTTTCGGAAAGTTTTCCACTGAGCTGTCTGACAGAGGATTTTAAGGCATATTCGTTCTTGGACTGAATGACATCAATCACCGCTTCTGCCTGCGATAAGTCGATTCTTCCGTTTAAAAAGGCTCTTTTTGTAAATTCCCCCGGCTCTGCAAGGCGCGCTCCCGCAGAAAGCACAGCTTCCAGTACCTTTTTCGTCACCAGAATACCGCCGTGACAGTCAATTTCCACAACATCTTCCCTTGTATACGTATTCGGTGCTTTCATGACAACCATCAGCACTTCATCAATCAGTTCTTCACCGTTATAAATATTGCCATAGTGGACCGTGTGGCTTTCCATGTCCTCTACGTTTTTATTCTTTTTTGAGCGGAATACCTGTTGTGCCACTGACAGTGCATTTTCCCCGCTGATTCTTACAACGCTGATTCCACCGCTGCTGACTGTGCTTGTGGAAATCGCCGCAATCGTATCCTCCATAACTACACTCCATTTCTAATCAAAAATAGCTGTAGTATATCATACCACAGCCATTTTAAAATTCATACTATTTGTTTGCACTTTTTTCTTTATCAAGATAAATCACAACATGTCTGAACGGTTCTTCACCTTCGCTCTTTGTCGATACAAATTTATCATTCTGTAATGCAGAGTGAATGATTCTTCTCTCATATGGATTCATCGGTTCTAAAGCTACAGGACGTCTGCTGCGCTTTACTTTATATGCAATATTTTTTGCAAGGGATTCAAGCGTTTCTTTTCTTCTGTTTCTGTAATCCTCTGTATCCATCTTGATTCTTACATACTTTTCTCTTCCCTTATTAACTACAAGGCTTGTAAGATACTGGATAGAATCGAGTGTCTGACCTCTCTTGCCGATTAAAACGCCCATATTGCCGCCCTTTAATTCGACATTGATACATTCTTCCTTATCATTAAATGTAATCTCTACGGCAACTTCCATATCCATTGCGTTAAAAAGGTCTGAGAGGAAGTTTCTGATTCTTGATTCTACTTCTTCTCTTGTCATTTCCGGCTTCTTTTCCGTTGCCGGTGCCACGGCAGGTTCTTCCTTTTTTTCTTCCTCATGGAATACTTCTGCAACCACATCTTCTTCTAAGATGTCTTTATCCTTTTTTCTGCGTACACGGATGACTGCCGGTTTGTTAAACAATCCTAAGATTCCGGAGCTGCCCTTTTCCACAACTTCCACATCCACTTTATCGCTTGTTGTTTCAAGCTTTACAAGTGCTTCCGTTAAGGCATCATCTACTGTTTTTCCTGAAATTTCAATATAATCCATAATTTCCTCCTTTTGCGTTAAGCAGGTTGATTACTTCTTTGTATTTTTTGTGTTCTTTTCATTATATCTGGCAACCATTCCTGCCTTTTCTGCAAGGCTTCCCGGTTTGGCTGACTTATAATATTCTGTCGATGAAAGAATTTCCTTCATCTTCTTGTCATTGGCTTCCTTCTTTGCCTGAAGTGTTTCTACACGCTGTCTGCTCTTTTCGATAGAATCAAGCTTCTTTGTGTTGGTTACTGCATTTTTAGCAATCTTTTCCGGCGGAAGACCGTTCTTGGCACGCTTCTTGTTCATGCGTTCTACATT
Source organism: Lachnospira intestinalis (assembly GCF_040095895.1). Lineage (NCBI taxonomy): Bacteria > Bacillati > Bacillota > Clostridia > Lachnospirales > Lachnospiraceae > Lachnospira > Lachnospira intestinalis. The sequence goes on along the minus strand of NZ_JBBMFS010000019.1, from coordinate 17,272 downwards.
CTTTGCAACAATCGCATCCACACCCATCTTATCATAATGACGGTTTACAAGCACCTGTAAAATTGTCTGGAAAACGGCTGTCGCAATCCAGTATACACCAAGACCTGCCGGTACAGAAAATGCGATAAATGCTGACATAATCGGCATAAACAGTGTCATCATCTTCATTGATGCCGCTGTCGGATCGTCCGGATCCATCTGAGTATTTCCCTGTGACACCTTTACACTGATGTACTGTGAAAGACCGGAAAGAATTGGAATTAATACAGCAATACTCAATCCGAAGGTCGGATTCTGTGATACATTAATCGTTAAAAATGTGTTCATTTCCGTAATCTTTGTCTGATTTTCGGCAATCACGCCTGCATATGCCGGGAATAAAGATTTTAATGTTTCCCACTGGTCTGCTGAAAATGAATTCATTGCAGTTACCGCAGAATCAATATTACCCCAGTCCACATTTGTCATTCTGCCCGTCATCTTGAAGTTTTCCGCCATAATATCCGCATAGCCGGAAACATTCATAATACCGCCGTCTGTTCCTGTCAAAATGTTGATAAACAGATTTTTTAACTGTCCTACGTACATTGGAATGTACTGGATAACACGGTACATTGCCATTAAGATTGGGAACTGAATCAGCATCTGAATACAGCCGCCCATCTGTGATGTACCATATTTTTCATAGACAGCCTTTGTTTCTGCCTGCATTTTTAACATGGCTTCCTGATCGTTTCTCTTATCCTTGTATTTATCCTGGATTTTACGGACCTCCGGCATGATGATATTGTTTAATTTCATCATCTTGGACTGTTTTACAGTCAGCGGAAGCATAAGGATTTTTACCAGAAATGTAAATACAATGATTGCAATTGCAATGTTTCCCAATCCAATCGCGTGCAGTCCCATAAACAGGAAATCCAGTATTTTACCGAATACCCACGCAATCGGGTTGATAATTGCATTATAAATTGAACCCAAACTGATACCTCCATTTTTTAGTGCCTTCCCTTTTTAGGCTTGTACACAATGGGTACCGGATCATATCCGCCCTTTGCAAAGGGATTGCACCTTAATATTCTTTTAAATGCCATCCATCCACCTTTTAATGCGCCATACTGTTCGACCGCTTCCAGGGCATACTGGGAACAGGTCGGATAATAAATGCACATGCTGCGTCCTTTATACGGTGAAACTGCCCTCTGGTAAAAGTGTATTAGTTTAATGATCACTTTCTTCATGGACTTTTTCTTCCTTATTATAAATATGATGCAGCTTTAAAAGATGGAGCATCGCACTTTCGGTTTCTTTATAACCTTTTCCTTTCAGACCGGCTCTTGCTATTACCACAACGTCATATCCGGGTGCTACCTGTGTAACATTTAACCGGAATGCTTCGCGTATAAGCCTTGCCAGCCTGTGCCGGACAATACTGTTCCCGACTTTTTTACTCACAGATACGCCGAGTCTATTTGTATCCGTTCCATTCTGAAGTATATACATAATGATATACTTGTTTGCATAAGAGTGTTTCGCCTGATAGACGCTCTTAAACTCACTGTTTTTCTTTAATGTTTCAAAATTCTGATATTTCATAACTCCTCCATTCCGCAGGCATTTTAATGCCGGAGGAAACACGGACTGAATTTATTCAGTTCTGTGATAACGGAAACTTTGTGACGCCTGCGGCACAAAGTTTTGTGTGAAAAATCTCCGATTTAAGGATTTTTCACACTACTCCTCCATACTATATCTTAAAAGTAAAAAAAGGCAGATAAATGCCTTGTTCCGCACTCATCTGCCTTCTTGAAACAACTCTTAAGCTGAAAGTCTTTTTCTTCCTTTTGCTCTTCTTGCTGCTAAAACTTTTCTTCCACCTGCTGAACTCATTCTTGCTCTGAAGCCGTGAACCTTAGCTCTCTGTCTTGTCTTAGGCTGAAATGTCATCTTCATTTATACGCACCTCCTTTTCACACCATGATTGTATATGGCAGGAATTTTCTAATCAAATTTAAAAACATCGCTTCTAATTATAAAAATAAAACATCTATAAGTCAAGTGTTTTTTCGATATTTTTTGTATTCTTTGTCTTTTCCACAAATACCCACAAGCTATGCACAGTAATCCCCAACTTATCCACAAATTGGGGATAAGTTGGGGATAAATTTACAACATCCTGTGTAAAAAAACACGAAAAAGCGCATTTATGGGCATATTTCGTGTTTATAAGTTGTCAACAGCACTGTGATTTGTCCACTTTTAACTGAGTTATCCACTATTTTTTCATGGGCTTCTTGCTAAAAATCCACATTTGTTATATTATATATTAGAATACATTTACTTTAACGAAAGCCAGAAAGGCATTGATATAATATGGAAGATTTAAAACAGAACTGGGATTTGATATTACAGACCTTTAAAGAACGCTATGAGCTTCAGGATATTTCCTTTAACAGCTGGATTAAGCCAATTGAAGTTTATACAGTGGAAAACGATACCATTACACTGATTATGTCGAGTACCTCTATGAACCCCGACATGGCTGTTTCCTATGTGGAAAAAAAATATCTGGAGATGCTTCGCATTACGATTTGTGAGATTATGAACCACGAATATGATGTCCGCTTAATTACAGCCAAAGATAAGCAGGCAGCGGAAATTAAAAAGGCCGCAACCGGCTCTGCTGCGAAGAATTCCGGTCTTCAGAACCTGAATCCGAACTATACTTTTGACACCTTCGTTGTCGGTACAAATAATAACTTAGCACACGCTGCTTCCCTTGCAGTTGCCGAAACACCGGGACAAGTCTATAACCCGCTTTTCATCTACGGAGGCGTTGGACTTGGAAAGACGCATCTGATGCAGGCGATTGCCCATTTTATTATTACCAATGACCCGACACGCAAGGTTTTATACGTAACCTCCGAAACATTCACCAATGAACTGATTGATTCGGTAAAGAACCAGAAAAACTCTGAATTCCGCAAAAAGTACCGCAATATTGATGTGTTACTGATTGACGATATTCAGTTTATTATAGGTAAAGAGTCTACGCAGGAAGAATTCTTCCATACTTTTAATGCGCTCTATCAGGACAGCAAGCAGATTGTAATTTCTTCTGACCGGCCGCCGAAAGAGATGGAAACCCTGACGGAACGACTGCGTACCCGTTTTGAAATGGGTCTGCCTGTCGATATCCAGATTCCTACGTATGAAACAAAACGTGCTATATTAAAGAAGAAAGTCGAACTTGGCGGCTACAACATTCCCGATGATGTTCAGGATTATGTTGCAACCCATATTAAATCCAGTATTCGTGAGCTGGAAGGCGCACTTACCAAGCTTTCGGCTTTTGCAACACTTTCCCACAGCCCGATTACGGTTGAGTTTGCGGAAGAAACTTTAAAAGACCTGATTTCACCGGATGCCAAAAAAGAAGTCACACCGGAACTGATTATCCAGATTGTTGCGGACCACTTCGGTATTTCACCGGCGGATATTCTTTCTTCCAAACGAAGCGCCGACATTGTTTATCCACGACAGATTACGATGTATCTGTGCCGCCAGATGACGAATGTCGCCTTACAGGGAATCGGCAAAGCCCTTGGAAACAGGGACCATACGACGATTATTCACGGAGCGGACAAGATTGCCAAAGAAGTACTCGTCAATGAAACAACCAAGAACACTGTGGATATTCTCATTAAGAAAATTGATCCTTCGTAATAGTTATCCACATTTATTGTGGTTTTTCCGTTGAAAAGCTGTGTAAAAATGCTTTATTTTATGTTGACATTTTTTTGTTTGTCCACAACGGCCATTTGGGAATTTTATTGTGTCTGCGGTTATCCCAAATTTTTTCACAGGCAAAAACGGATTTATCTACCGGGATTTTAGATACCGCAAACCCGCATGAAACAAGGGCTTACACCACATATCAACAAATTCACAGCCCCTACTACTACTACTACGGATTTTTATTTATATATATTTATTTTTGTTTTTTTGTTTTTTCGCTGAAAGGAGTTTTACACAATTATGAAGTTAGTTTTTTCAAAAACGAATCTTGCCAAAGCAGTTGGCATTGTTATGAAAGCAGTTCCTGCCAAAACAACAATGAACATTTTAGAATGTATCTTAATCGATGCGACTACAAATGAAATTAAATTTACCGCCAATGATATGGAGCTTGGTATCGAAACCATCGTTGAAGGTGAAATTCTCGAAAAAGGTAAAGTTGCCATTGATGCAAAGATTTTCTCAGAAATCGTCAGAAAACTGCCGGATAATGAAATCTGCATCGAAACAGACAGTAATTACACCTCTTTAATTACCTGTGAAAAGAGTAAATTTAATATTGCCGGTAAATCAGGGGACGATTTTTCTTATTTACCGATTATTGAAAAAGACAAATTTATTACTTTATCACAGTTTACATTAAGAGAAACCATTAACCAGACACTGTTTTCTATCGCAATGAATGACAACAATAAAATGATGACCGGTGAACTTTTTGAAGTTGCAAACGGTATTTTAAAGGTTGTAGGTCTTGACGGACACCGTATTGCAATCCGCAATATTGAATTGACCAGTCATGCAGATGATGTAAAAGTTGTTGTTCCTGGAAAGACACTTTCTGAAATCAGTAAAATTTTATCGACAAATGCAGAAGATGCCGTTACAATATACTTTACAAATAATCACATTTTATTTGAATTTGACAATACCACCGTTGTATCCCGTCTTATTGAAGGAGAGTATTTCAGAATTAACCAGATGCTTTCCAGTGATTATGAAACCAAAGTAACCATTAACAAAAAAGAATTTTTAGATTCTATTGACAGAGCAACCCTTTTAATCAAAGAAAGTGAAAAGAAACCGATTATTTTAAGCATTACCGATGGTTCACTGGAAGTTCATGTCAATTCTTCCATGGGTTCGTTAAACGAAGATATTGATATTAACAAAGACGGTAAGGATATCATGATTGGCTTTAATCCGAAGTTCTTAATTGATGCATTAAAGGTAATAGATGATGAACAGATTTATATTTATCTGGTAAATCCGAAAGCACCATGTTTTATTAAGGACAAAGAGGAAAGTTATATTTATCTGATTCTTCCGGTAAACTTTACGGCTGAATAGTAAGAATGGAGAAACAATGGAAACAATAAAAATCAGAGATGAGTTTATTAAACTGGGACAGGCATTAAAGGCAGCAGGTCTTGTGGAATCCGGTGTAGAAGCAAAGATTGTCATTCAGAACGGAGAAGTTCTTGTCAATGGCAGGCCTGAGCTTCAGCGCGGCAAAAAACTGACAGGCGGGGAAGTCATTTCCTATAACGGTCAGGAAATCAGAATAGAAAAGTAATTTGCAGGTGTAACCGTGATAATTGAGTCCGTAGATTTAAAAGATTACAGAAATTATAAAATTTTAAATATGAATTTTAACCCGCAGATTAATATTATTTACGGTGATAATGCGCAGGGAAAGACCAATATTTTAGAGGCGCTTTATGTCTGCGCAACATCGCGTTCCCACAAAGGAAGCAAAGACCGTGAAATGATACGGATGGGCAGTGATGAAGCACATATCAAGCTGAATGTGAAAAAAAACGGGCTGCCGTACCGGATTGATATGCATCTGAAAAAAAATAAAAGCAAGGGAATTGCCGTAAACGGTATTCCGATTAAACGGGCGGTAGAGCTGTTTGGAATTTTAAATATTGTCTGTTTTTCACCGGAGGATTTAAGTATTATTAAAAACGGACCGGCGGAGCGCCGCCGGTTTATGGATATGGAGCTGAGCCAGCTTGATAAAATCTACTTAAGCAATCTGATTAACTACAATAAAGTGGTCAATCAGCGCAACAAGCTTTTAAAAGAACTGTCATTTAAGTCGTCAGAAGAAAAGCTTGAAACGCTGGATATCTGGGATTTGCAGCTTGTGAAGTACGGAACGGAAGTCATGAAAAGGCGTGTCGGTTTCGTACAGGAGTTAAATGAAATTATCGGCGGACTGCATGAAAAGTTATCCGGCGGAACAGAGAAACTAACGATTGAGTATCAGCCCTGCGTGGAAGAAACAGCATTTTTAGATACCGTGACAAAGATGCGGGAGCGGGATCTGCGGATGAAATCGACCTGCTTTGGACCACATAAGGACGATTTAATCTTTTTTATCAACGGCAGCGAAGTAAAAAAGTACGGTTCGCAGGGACAGCAGCGTACAGCCGCCCTGTCTTTAAAACTTGCGGAAATCGAACTTGTAAAAAAAGTAGTGAAGGATACGCCGGTGCTGCTTTTGGATGATGTGCTGTCAGAGTTAGACAGTAACCGGCAGCAGTTTTTATTAAATAGTATCGGGCAGATTCAGACAGTGATTACCTGTACGGGGCTGGATGAATTTGTAAACAGTCAGTTTGCCGTTCATAAAACATTTCAGATTCAGAACGGTACCGTGATTCATGAAAATAACATTTAGTTTTCTGAAAAACATTGAAGGAGGAATGCACAGTGTCAGAGAATAATTATGGTGGCGACCAGATTCAGATTCTCAAAGGTCTTGAAGCCGTCCGGAAAAGACCGGGTATGTATATCGGCAGTACATCATCAAGGGGGCTTCATCACCTTGTTTATGAAATTGTCGATAATGCAGTAGATGAGGCTTTGGCAGGATATTGCAATACAATTGAAGTCACAATTAATCAGGATAATTCCATTACGGTTATTGATAACGGACGAGGCGTTCCAGTTGATGTCAATCACGAAACCGGCAAACCGGCAGTTGAAGTTGTGTATACAATGTTACACGCAGGCGGTAAGTTTGGCGGCGGGGGATATAAAGTATCCGGTGGTCTGCACGGTGTAGGTGCATCCGTTGTAAATGCCTTATCCGAGTGGATGGAAGTCTATGTAAAGCGTGACGGACACATCTACAACCAGCGTTATGAACGCGGTAATGTATGTTATCCGTTAAAAGTTGTGGGGGACTGCCCATTGGAAGAAACCGGTACAAAGGTTACATTCTTACCGGATAAAGAGATTTTTCAGGAAACAACTGTTTATGAATATAACATTTTAAAGAGCCGTCTGCGTGAAATGGCTTTTCTTACAAAAGGCATCAAAATTGTGTTAAAGGATGCAAGAGAAGGCATTGAACAGGAAAGAGTATTCCACTATGAGGGCGGTATCAAGGAATTTGTTGAATATTTAAACAAGAGCAAGGATGCGCTTTATGATAAGATTATTTACTGCGAGGGTCTAAAAGACGGTGTGCAGGTTGAAGTGGCATTCCAGCACAATGACGGTTACAACGAAGTTGTGGATTCTTTTGTCAACAACATCAAGACACCGGAAGGCGGAACGCATCTGACCGGTTTTAAAAATGCCTTGACAAAGACATTTAATGATTATGCAAAGAAAAATAAACTGATAAAAGACAGTGAGCAGAGCCTTTCTGGCGATGACATCCGTGAAGGTCTGACAGCGATTGTCAGTGTCAAGATTGAAGACCCGCAGTTTGAGGGACAGACAAAGCAGAAGCTTGGTAACACCGTTGCACGAAGTGCCGTTGACAGCATTGTCAGTGAACAGCTTGAGATTTTCTTAGAGCAGAATCCGGCAGTTGCAAAGGTTATCTGTGAAAAATCCATTCTTGCACAGCGCGCAAGAGAGGCGGCAAGAAAGGCAAGAGATCTGACAAGAAGAAAGACTGCGCTTGAAAATACAAGTCTTCCGGGTAAACTTGCGGACTGCTCTGACAGGGACCCGAAAAACTGTGAAATCTATATCGTTGAGGGTGATTCTGCCGGCGGTTCTGCAAAGACGGCAAGAAGCCGTGCAACACAGGCAATTCTTCCGCTGCGCGGCAAGATTTTAAATGTTGAAAAAGCAAGACTCGACAGAATTTTAGGCAACGAAGAAATCAAGGCTATGATTACGGCATTCGGTACAGGCATTCATGAAGATTTTGATATCAGCAAATTAAGATACCACAAGATTATTATTATGACCGATGCCGATGTGGACGGTGCGCATATTGCAACACTGCTACTTACCTTTTTCTACCGGTTTATGCCGGAGTTAATCAAGCAGGGTCACGTATATCTTGCACAGCCGCCGCTTTATAAGATTGAAAAGAACAAAAAAGTCTGGTATGCATACAGTGATGAGGAACTCAATCAGATTATGCTTGAAATCGGACGTGACCAGAATAACAAAGTCCAGCGCTACAAAGGTCTTGGCGAAATGGATGCCGACCAGCTCTGGGAAACAACCATGGACCCGGAAAAGAGAATTTTATTACGGGTGAACATGGACGAGGATTCAGAATCAGAAATTGATGTAACGTTCTCTACGCTGATGGGCGATAAGGTTGAGCCGCGCAGGGAATTCATTGAAGCCAATGCTAAGTATGTAAAGAATCTGGATATTTAATAAAAATTTGTACCGTCACACGGACTGAGAACGCTCCGGGTGATAATGGATTTTTTCTAAAACGCGTTCTCGGAATGGAGTAGAAAATGGACGAACATATCTTTGATAAGATTCATGAAGTGGATATGAAGCAGACCATGGAAGATTATTATATCGACTATGCGATGAGCGTTATCGCTTCCCGTGCACTTCCTGATGTAAGGGACGGTTTAAAGCCGGTACAGCGAAGAATCTTATTCTCAATGATTGAATTAAATAACGGTCCTGACAAGCCGCACAGAAAATGTGCGCGTATTGTCGGTGATACAATGGGTAAATATCATCCGCACGGAGATTCATCCATTTATGAAGCACTGGTAAAACTGGCACAGGATTTCAATACAAGATACCCGCTGGTAGACGGACACGGTAATTTCGGTTCTGTCGATGGTGACGGTGCCGCCGCCATGCGATATACAGAAGCACGTTTAAGCCGCATTTCCATGGAAATGACAGCCGATATTAATAAAAATACCGTGGATTTTATTCCAAACTTTGATGAAACGGAAAAAGAACCGGTTGTACTGCCGTCCCGTTATCCGAATCTTTTAGTAAACGGAACGTCCGGTATTGCCGTTGGTATGGCAACGAATATCCCGCCGCATAATCTGCGTGAAGTTGTCGATGCCGTTGTCAGGCTGATTGATAACAAAGTCGAGGAAGACCGCGAAACGTCGATTGATGAAGTATTGCAGATTGTCAAAGGTCCGGATTTTCCGACCGGCGGTGTCATTATCGGTAAAATGGGCATTGAGGAAGCATACCGTACAGGCCGCGGAAAGATTAAAGTCCGTGCCGTGACCAATATCGAGCCAATGGAAAACGGAAAGCACCGCATTATCGTAACGGAACTTCCGTACATGGTAAACAAAGCCAAATTAATCCAGAAAATAGCGGAACTGGTCCGCGATAAAAAGATTGACGGCATTACGGCACTGCGTGATGAATCTGACCGAAGCGGTATGAGAATCTGTATTGAACTGCGCCGTGATGTCAATGCAAACATCATTTTAAACCAGCTGTACAAGCATACCCAGTTACAGGATACATTTGGTGTGATTATGCTGGCGCTTGTTGACAACCAGCCAAAGGTATTAAACCTTTACGATATGCTCAAGTATTACCTTCTGCATCAGGAAGAAGTTGTCACAAGAAGAACGCAGTATGATTTAAATAAAGCTGAAGAACGGGCCCACATTTTAGAGGGCTTAATGATTGCGCTTGACAATATTGACCGTGTCATCCAGATTATCAGAGGTTCGCAGAATGTACAGATTGCCAAGGAAGGGCTGATGAGTGAATTCGGACTTTCCGAAGCACAGGCACAGGCAATCGTGGATATGCGTCTGCGTGCACTGACAGGTCTGGAAAGAGAGAAGCTGGAAGCTGAATTAAAGGAACTGCTTGCAAAGATTGCGGAATACAAGGCAATTTTAAGTGACAAGAAAAAGCTCCTTACCGTCATCAAGACAGAAATCAGTGCCATTGCGGATAAATATGCCGATGAAAGAAGAACACAGATTGGATTTGACGAATACGATTTATCCATGGAAGATTTAATCCCGGATGAAGATGTTATTATTGCAAGAACCAATCTCGGATACATCAAGCGCATGACACCGGATAATTTCAAGAGCCAGCACAGAGGCGGCAAGGGCATTAAGGGAATGCAGACCTTAGAAGATGACTTTATTGAAGATTTATTCATGACGACATCACACCACAGCCTGACATTCTTTACCAACCAGGGACGTGCCTATAAGTTAAAGGCTTACGAAATTCCGGAGTCCGGCAGAACCTCAAGAGGAACGGCAATTATTAATCTGCTGCAGCTCCAGCCGGAAGAACAGATTACAGCCGTGATTCCTGTGGATACAAAACATATTAATGATTCAGATTATATGTTTATGGCAACAAAGAAGGGTATTGTAAAAAAGACCCAGTTAAAAGAGTATGCCAATATCAGAAAGACAGGTCTTCAGGCAATTAATCTGCGTGATGACGATGAATTAATTGAAGTAAAATTAACCGATAACACAAAGGATATTCTGCTTGTAACAAAACTCGGACAGTGTATCCGATTCCATGAATCTGATGTAAGAAAGACCGGCAGAAGTTCTATGGGCGTTATCGGCATGAATCTGTTAGACGAAGATGAAGTAGTCGGCATGCAGCTTGATACACAGGGCGATTCGCTGTTAATCGTTTCTGAAAAGGGACTCGGTAAAATCACGGATATGAATGAATTTACAGTCCAGCACAGAGGCGGCAAGGGAATCAAGTGTTACAAGATCAGCGAAAAGACCGGAAATGTAGTCGGTGTCAAGGCAGTTGATGACACACGTGAAGTCATGTTAATTACGACAGAAGGTGTGATTATCCAGATTGAATGTAAAGATATTTCAAAGCTTGGCAGAATTACATCCGGCGTCAAACTGATTAATCTTGATGAGAATGTAACTGTTGCAACGATTGCAAAAGTTTCTAAAAAGCCTGAAAATGAAAAAGGCGAAGAAATAGAAACAGAAAACGACGAAGAAAACACAGAGAGTGAATAAATAATCATTGAAACTGCCGCATGGAGGGGACATCAGAAGATGCCGTTTCTTCGTGCGGCAATTTTTAAACAGGAGTAAGAAAAAAATGGCATGGATAAGTATAAATTTTGAATCCAAGGCATTGGGAATGCCGGTCATGACAAATGTCTTAATGCCGCAGGGGCGTGGCGGATATAAAACCTTGTATCTTTTACACGGCGCAGGGGGCGATTATGCATCATGGCTGCTAAAATCCCGTGTTGCGGATTACGCAGAAGGAAAAAATATTGCAGTGGTGATGCCGTCCGGCAACAACAAATGTTATGTCAACAACCGTTACGGAAAAGACTATTTTACATTTCTGACAGAGGAACTCATCGAAAAATGCGAAACGTGGTTTGACCTTTCGCCAAAAAAAGAAGACCGTTTCATCGCCGGAATGTCGATGGGAGGATACGGAGCGGTTCATGCGGCGTTAAAAAGACCGGAATTATACGGAAAAGCATTTTCCTATTCGGGACTGCTTGACATATCGGAGCGTTTTTTAAGACCGCAGGGACTTGATTTAAAACCGGTTTTTGGTGAAAAAGAGGATTTTTCCACGGCGGCAGCAGATTTATTTGAACTTACACACAAAACCGGCATAAATTTATCGGGAAATGTGGATAACCTTCCGGAAATTTTCATTACCTGTGGATTACAGGATAAGCGCATTGAAATGAGCCGGAAGCTGTACGAGGCGATGAAGCAGGAAAACTTTAATGTGCATTATATCACGGAAAACGGCGGACATGACTGGACGTACTGGGATGCGTGTATACAAAATACAATTCAGATTTTAAATGATAAGGTGCCTGTGTCACCAGATTGGAGGAGCATATGCCGGTAATGAATATCAATCTGTTTTCAATTACACTGCGTTACGGCATTGACTGTATGGTTGTACTGCCTGAAAATCTAAAAAAAGGGGAGAAACTGAAATGTCTGTGGCTGTATCACGGCGGAAGCGGCGATCATACGGCATGGCTGTATCACACACCGCTGGTTGAACTGGCAGAGGAAAAGCATTTTGCAGCGGTACTTCCGAATGTCCATGAATCCTGTTTTGTCAATATGAATATCGGGGATGCCTTTGGTACGTTTGTGGGAAAGGAATTGCCGTCTGTTATCTGGAACATGTTTGCGTGTATTTCCGGTGAAAGACAGGACAACTACATTGCCGGATTTTCAAACGGCGGATACGGCTGTCTGCATACGGCGCTATCATATCCACAAAAATTTGCGGGTGTCGGTGCATTTTCGGCAGGCGATAAGGCGGACTCTGATTTTTCATCACCTGCAAAGCAAAAAAGCAGGATGCTGTTGTTTGGTGAGGGCGATTTACACGAAAATGACTACGGACTTACCCACCTTGCGGGGAAACTTTTGACTGAAAATGTGGATAAGCCGCGAATTTTCCATGCGTGTGGTGGAAAAGATCCGTGGCTTATGCAAAATCACATTCTGCGCGATTATTTTACGGCACATCCCGGATTTGATTACACCTATGATGAAATCCCGGAGCTTGGACATGAGTGGAAGTTCTGGAACGAGGAATTGAAAAGATTTCTGGATTTTCTGCACTGGTAAATCAAAAATTTTGAAAACTTTTGACTTATGAATTAAAATGGTATACGCTATAAAGAAGATGTGAGTAATGACACGCAGTAAAACCTTACACTGCGTTTTTGAAAGGGATAAAGGTATGCGGGAAGTTGATGTAAATGAAATTATCAAAAATATTAAGGAAATGTGTATTGAAGCAAATCATTTTCTGTCAAAGGATATGAAAGAAGTGTATGATGCGGCAGCAGTGGAGGAAGAATCTCCTCTTGGCAGACAGATTTTAGGACAGCTTCAGGAAAATCTGCAAATTGCAGGAGAAGACATGATTCCGATTTGTCAGGATACCGGTATGGCGGTTGTTTTTGTTAAAGTCGGACAGGAAGTCCATATCACGGGCGGCGGTCTTACCGATGCGGTTAATGAGGGCGTGCGTCAGGGATACGTTGACGGATATTTAAGAAAATCCGTTGTCAAAGACCCGATTTACCGTGAAAATACTAAGGACAATACACCGGCAGTTATCCATTATGACATCGTGCCGGGTGATAAAGTGGAAATCACCGTTGCGCCAAAGGGCTTTGGCAGTGAAAATATGAGCCGTGTTTTCATGTTAAAACCGGCAGACGGCATTGAAGGTGTGAAAGAAGCAATTTTAACGGCCGTTAAAGATGCAGGTCCGAATGCCTGTCCGCCAATGGTTGTGGGTGTCGGTATCGGCGGTACATTTGAAAAATGTGCATTTTTAGCGAAAAAGGCGCTGACCAGAAATCTGCATGAAAAGCCGGAAAAAGAGTATGTCAGAAACTTAGAGGAAGAAATGCTTGAAAAAATCAACCGTTTAGGCATCGGACCGGGTGGACTTGGGGGAACCAAAACGGCGCTGGCAGTCAACATCGAAACCTATCCGACACACATCGCGGGACTTCCGGTGGCAGTTAATATCTGCTGTCACGTCAATCGCCATGTGACACGGACGATATAAAGTATGAAAAATAACGCTGATGCGCGACAAAAGCAAATCTACTTATATGGCAGATGAGAAATCGCCTGCGCGAAATTCTCATCGCTACTTTGCGACAAAGCAGTTCATAAGTTTAGAAAAGGAGAAATGCGAAAATCCATAAATCAAAGATTTTCGCATAACAGAATTGTGCCGCAGGCGTCACAATTCTGGATTTATCGCAGAACTGAATAAATTCAGTCCGCGGTTCCTCCGGCATTAAAATGCCTGCGAAGTGTGAACAAGCCATAAACGAAAGCTTGTTCACACAGATGTTTGCTCCTGAGCGAACGCAAACATCTATGATGGCAGATGAGAAATCGCCTGCGCGAAATTCTCATCGCCATTTCGCGACAAAGCAGCTCATAAGTTTAGAAATGGAGAAGAATATGGAAAAGCACATTACTGCCCCGTTGAAGGAATCTGATATTAAAGATTTAAAAGCAGGGGATTATGTATATATTACGGGAACGATTTATACAGCAAGAGATGCTGCGCATAAAAGAATGTATGAAACAATCGGCGAACATAAGGAACTGCCGATAAAGATGCAGGATACGGTGATTTATTATATGGGACCGTCACCGGCAAGACAGGGACGACCAATCGGTTCGGCAGGACCGACAACGGCAAGCAGAATGGATAAGTATGCGCCGACCCTGTTAGATCTCGGTTTAAAGGGAATGATTGGAAAGGGAAAGCGCTCCCAGGCAGTCAAGGACGCCATTGTGCGGAACAAGGCCGTTTACTTTGCGGCAATCGGCGGTGCGGGGGCACTGCTTTCACAGCGCATAAAATCATCTGAGGTCATAGCTTATGATGACTTTGGAACAGAAGCCATCCGCAGACTGGAAGTTGAAGATTTCCCGGTTATTGTGGTCATTGACAGTGAAGGAACAGACCTTTACGAACAGGCTGCAAAAAAATATTGCAAATAAGTTGATAAATGATATTGACAAACAGATATTTCTTTGGTATTCTAATATTCGTGTTTAACACATTATATGATTTGTAACAGAATCTGGAGAAATACTCAAGAGGCTGAAGAGGCGCCCCTGCTAAGGGTGTAGGTCGGGCAACCGGCGCGAGGGTTCAAATCCCTCTTTCTCCGCTGACTAGAAATGCTACGGACTTTCGGGTTCGTAGCATTTTCAGTTTATACAAATAAATAGAAGTCAGAATGGAAATAAGTATGAAAGAAAAGATTAAAGCACTGCTGACGGATTCCATGTGGAGTATTGCAGGATTAATGTTAATGAACGTTGTTGTTCAGTTTTTAGTTTATCCGGTGTGGAACAACCACCTTGGCAGTGAAGAATACGGAAACATTTTATATCTGATATCAATTATGAACATTATCGCTATTTCTGTCGGCAGTGCATGTAATTATGCCCGGATGACAGAGAGCGCGACAAAGGATACATGGAATATCAATTACAATATTATTCTTATGGCATCCTCTGTAATCGTGATTCCGGTAATGCTCATCATTGTAAAGTTCTGCGGTGTTCCGATGACAGTGACTGAAGCGGTTACATTTTTAATTCTTACGATTCTTACAATGTGGCGCTTTTATGCGGATGTGGAGTACAGGCTGCATCTGAATTACAAAGGTTACTTTTTATATTACCTTTTTATCAGTATCGGATATTTAATCGGTATTGTGTTATTTAAAGTAACCGGTATGTGGGCATTGGCATTAATTCCGGGAGAAATCGCAGGACTCATAATGGTTTTTGCCAAAGGTTCTGTTTTCAAAAAGGATACAGAATTTTCAAAAGAATCATTTAAAGAAGTTTTTAAAGTTGTTATCGTTTTAATTATCACAGATATCATTTCCAATATCGTATTTAACGGTGACAGACTGGTTTTAAAAATATTTATTGACGGAACAGCGGTAACGGTATATTATATCGCATCGCTGTTGGGAAAGACGGTTTCATTGATTTCAACACCGCTTAACAGTGTTATTATCGGTTACCTTGCAAAATACAAGGGAAATTTGAATTTGAAATTTATGAATCTGGTGACTGTATTTTCGCTGGCAGCAGTTGTGATTGGAACGCTGCTTTGTACGATTGCCTCACATATTCTGATATACATTTTATATCCACAGAATTATCATGAAGTGAAGCAGTTTTTTATTATTGCAAATATGGCACAGGTCTTTTATTTTGTCACAAATGTAATTACAGTCATTCTGCTTCGTTTTTCAAAAGCGAGGTATCAGCTGTATATTAATGTAGTATATGCAGCAGCATTCTGCGCAATCTGTATTCCGGTAACGCTTTACCTTGCAGATATGTGGGCATTCTGTATTGCATTACTGGTTGTATGTATTTTAAGAATGGCAGTGTCTTTGTTCTTAGGATATAAAGATGCGCTGGCACAAAGTCAGAAATAAGGGGTACGAAAAGATGAAAAGAGAAGAATTGCATAAGCTGTTATTTGAAACATTATGTATTATTGATGACATTTGTAAAAAAGAAAATGTCCGGTGGTTTCTGGATTCCGGCACGGAAATCGGCTCACTCAGGGAACAGAATATTATTCCGTGGGATGATGATATTGACATTAAGGTAATGAGAGAAGATTATCCGGCATTTTGTGAAGCAATGAGAAAACATTTACCGGAGTATCTGCATTTTATCGAACCACAGGATTACAGCCCGGCATTTTACGATTTTATTCCAAGAATCTATGATGAGCGGTATCCGTTAAGGGAAGAAACGGCAGAGGACAGATATTATAAAAACTATCAGAACCGCATTGGAATTGATGTGTTTATTTATGATGTTGCACCGGATAATGCATTTAAAAGAGAAATGATGAAGTTTCATTATAAAGTCCTTTACGGATTGGGCATGTCAAAGCGTTATCAGTTAAAGGATGAAAAATATACCGGACTGCAAAAACTTCAGGTTGCAGTACTGCGTTTTTTAGGAAAATTTACATCAACGCAGAAAGTATGCCGGAAATGGGAAAAGGCATCTACGAAATACATGGGACAGAAAACGAATTGGAGATATGTCTGTAATTATTTTGTAGACGAATTATCGTTTTATCGGACAGATTTATTTGAAAATACAGATTATGGGGTAATTCGGGGAAGAAAATTCCCGGTACCGGCAGGTTATGACGAAGAACTTACAACACATTATGGGGAGTGGCGTCTTCCACCAGAAGATAAAGATGCCTTTGTACATCACGCAGATTTAGAAGACTAAAGACTTCTTATAGATAATAGATAAAAAGAATAAAAGAAAAAACTGCCGGGGCTGCTCCGGCAGTTTTTTGCTTTTGGTAAAAGCAAAAAATATTGCGGGGGTAATGGAAAATGCTTTTCAGGAAGCAGGGATATAAAAAATATGCTGTTATAAATGCAATACGCATCTGAAAAGTGTTGATAAAAACAGAGAGAAAATGCAGAAAATACAATAAAATTCTGCAAAATGTGATATTTTATTGTAAATATAAAATGCCGAAAACCCGCATAAACACTGGGATTCTTGGTGGAAAAGCAAAAACTTTCAAAAAAAAACCAAAAAACTTGAAAAATAATGTTGACAACCTGCCCCATTGGTGATATTATAATCAAGTCGCCGCGAGCGAGGGCAACAAAAACAGCCCACAGCGGTAACGAAATAAAACA
>NZ_JBBMFS010000018.1:0-43683 GCF_040095895.1 Lachnospira intestinalis | reverse complement strand
TTGCTTCGCAAAACAAGGAGGCAAATTCCTCTGCTCCTGCTTAGGGCAGTCGCATTTTGCTTCGCAAAACAAGGAGGAATGAATATGTGTGGATTTGCAGGGTTCACCGGGTATCTTGAAAACGGTGAAGAAGTTCTCACAAATATGATGAATAAAATTATTCACCGCGGTCCGGACAGTGCCGGACAGCATATTGACGGGAAAGCGTATATGGGCTTTCGACGTCTTTCTATTATCGACCTCGATAACGGCAGCCAGCCGATGTATAATGAAGATAGAAAAATTGTCATTACATTTAATGGCGAAATTTACAACCATCAGGATTTAAGAAAAGATTTAATCGAAAAGGGACATACCTTTGCCAATAATTCCGATACAGAAGTATTGATTCACGCTTATGAAGAATACGGCGAAGATATGCTTTCCAAGTTAAGAGGTATGTTTGCCTTTGTAATTTGGGACAGTGAAAAGGAAACGATTTTTGCGGCAAGGGATTTCTTTGGCATTAAGCCGTTTTACTATGCCGTTGTTGACGGAAATCTGGTGTATGCTTCTGAAATTAAAAGTATTCTGGAATATCCGGGCTACAAAAAAGCAGTCAATGAAACTGCACTGGAAAATTACCTGACTTTCCAGTATTCCGTACTGGAAGAAACATTTTTCAAGGGCATTTATAAGCTGATGCCGTCCCACTGCTTAACATTCCATAACGGTGAGTTAAACATTAAGCGTTACTGGGAACCTGTTTTTGAAGCAGATGAGTCCGTTTCTTTAGATGACTGGGTTGAGCGTATCGACAATGCAATGCACGATTCCGTGGAACACCACAAAATCAGTGATGTT
Source organism: Lachnospira intestinalis (assembly GCF_040095895.1). Classification (NCBI taxonomy): domain Bacteria; kingdom Bacillati; phylum Bacillota; class Clostridia; order Lachnospirales; family Lachnospiraceae; genus Lachnospira; species Lachnospira intestinalis. The sequence goes on along the minus strand of NZ_JBBMFS010000018.1, from coordinate 42,840 downwards.
GAGGTCGGCTCTTTCCTTTCAAGCGGTGTGGATTCCAGCTATGTTGCCGCAACTTTTAACGGGGATAAGACTTTCACGGTTGGCTTTGACTATGAAAAATATAATGAAATTGACTACGCAAAGGCACTTTCCGAAAAAATTAAAATTGACAATTATTCCAAGCTGGTTTCCAGTGAAGAATACTGGGCTGCGATTCCAAAAATCCAGTACCATATGGACGAGCCTTTGGCAGACCCGGCTGCGATTGCCCTCTACTTTGTAAGCCAGACGGCTTCTAAGCACGTAAAGGTTGCACTCTCCGGCGAAGGTGCCGATGAATTTTTCGGCGGCTATAATATTTACAGAGAACCGCATGACCTTGCAGGCTTCCAGAAACTTCCTTATGTTTTACGAAAAGGACTGGCTTCCTGTGCTTCTGCACTGCCGTTCCGTTTTAAGGGAAAGAATTTCCTGATTCGTGCAAGCAAACCGGTGGAAGAACGTTTTATCGGAAATGCATTTATGTTTAACGAAAAGGAACGCAGCCGCGTTTTAAAAAATCCAACCGGAAAGTACAATCATACGGAGCTGACAAAACCGTTTTACGATAAGGTTAAAAATCAGGATGATGTCACAAAAATGCAGTACATTGATATTAACTTCTGGCTGATTGGCGATATTTTATTAAAAGCCGACAAGATGAGTATGGCACACTCCTTAGAGGTCCGTGTTCCATTCCTTGACAGGGAAGTTTTTGATGTTGCACGACATATCCCGACAAAGTATAAAGTCAATAAGCAGAATACAAAGTATGCAATGCGTATGGCTGCGCACCGCTATCTGCCGGATATGGTCGCAGAAAAGAAAAAACTTGGCTTCCCGGTACCAATCCGTATCTGGCTGCGTGATGAAAAGTATTATAACGTAATTAAAAAAGCGTTCCACAGTGAAGCTGCCAACAAGTATTTTAATACCGATGTTTTAATGCAGTATCTTGATGAACATAAGGAGGGCAAAGCTGACAATTCAAGAAAGATTTGGACAGTTTATATGTTCCTTGTATGGTATGAAGACTTCTTCGGAGATACAAAGCAGGCCGCATAAACGTGCGCTGCAAGACGCACAGGAAAGGGCGGGTGAAAAACGAAAGTTTTTTCACCCGCCCTTTTAGCTTTATGATATTACAAGTCCGTTTCTTATGGTGTACTGCCGTCCATCTGCAAAAAATGTACCGCTATAACCAAAATCAATCGTTCCTCTGTTAAAGTACCACTGACCGTACTCGTTGCTGCCAATTCCGGTGTATGCAAAATCAATTACACCATTGTTAAAATACCACCAGCCATACTCGTTTACTGCCATTCCTGTATATACAAAATCAATTGCGCCATCTTTAAAGTACCACCAGCCGTAATCATTCACTGCCATTCCCGTATAATCTGTCAGCACCTGCCCATTCCGGACATAGAGCCATCTGTCATCCGGTATCAGCATTCCCGTAAATCCGAAGTTTAACTGTCCGTTTGTATAGAACCATGTTCCATATTCATTATCCGCAAGTCCATTAAATGTCAGATTCAGCTGCCCGTTATTAAAATACCACCAGCCATACTCATTGCATGCCATACCCGTATAATTAAAATCCAGCTGTCCGTCTTTAAAATACCACCAACCGTATTCATTCACTGCCATTCCCGTATAATCTGTCAGCACCTGTCCATTCCGGACATAGAGCCATCTGTCATCCGGTATCAGCATTCCCGTAAATCCGAAGTTTAACTGTCCGTTTGTATAGAACCATGTTCCATATTCATTATTCGCAAGTCCGTAAAATGTCAGATCCAGCTGCCCGTTATTAAAATACCACCAGCCGTATTCGTTACACGCCATACCTGTGTATGTAAAATTAACATCACCATTCTGAATGTACCACCAGCCGTACTCATTGCACGCCATGCCGCAATAGTCTGCAGCAATCACATCATTTGCATAATAGTGCCATACCCCCTCTGCATCCTGACGCATTTCATAGACAACTTTTTCCTCTGTGTCAGGCTTTGTCGGTTCTGTGTCCGGTTTCTGCGTTGGCGTTTCCGTCGGCTGTTCAGATGGCTTTGTCACCTCTGTCGTACTTTCTGTTGGTTTTGTTGCTTCTGTTGTGGCTTCCGTCGGCTTCTGTGTCGGCTTTGGCGCTTCCGTCGTACTTTCCGTTGGCTTTGGTGTCGGTTTTGGCGCTTCTGTCGTAGCTTCCGTTGTACTTTCCGTTGGCTTTGGTGTCGGCTTTGGCGCTTCTGTCGTGGCTTCCGTCGTACTTTCCGTTGGCTTCTGCGTCGGCTTTGTCACTTCTGTTGTAGCTTCCGTTGTACTTTCCGTCGGCTTTGGCGCTGCCTGCGTTATTACAAGTGTATGCTCTGCCGTATGTGTTCCTGCTTTTGCGGTAATTGTAACCGTTCCTTTTGAAAGTGCCGTGACAAGACCGTTTTGATCAACTGCTGCAATATTGGTATCCGAGCTTGTCCACACAACAGTTGTATCATCTGTTGTATCCTGCGGAAGAATGACCACCGATAATGCCGCTTTATCTCCGGCTTTAAGTTCTCCTGTTCCTGTAATCTTTATATCTGTAATCGGTTTCTTTACTGTAACCGTACAGCTGTCCTGCATTTTTCCGTCTTCTGTTTCAACTGTAATCACCGCACTTCCGGCACCTTTGGCTGTAACCACACCTTCCTGTGACACTTCTGCCACACCACTGTCCGAAGATGTCCAAATTACATTTTTATTGGCAGCATTTTCAGGCAGCACCTCTGCCGTAAGCTGCTCACTCTGCTGCCAGTTCAGTTCCAATGCATGCTTATTTAACTTCACCGCCGTTACTGCTGTGTCCGGTTCTGCAACGTTATTTGTAAATGCCTTAATTCTGAAGTTTGTATTATTAGTATTTCCATAGTCGCTCCAGCCATAATATTCATTCAGATAAATATAACTCTGATGCGGCTGTGCAGCACAATTGGCCTGTATTCCGTTTAATGTTCTGGCACAGTCATAATAAAGCATAACTGACTGACCGCCCGAACCGGCAAATGCTGCTACTACTGAAAATATCTCTCCCTGATTTACTGTTACCGGTTCGTCAAACGCAACCGTCTTTAAAAGATTATCCTTGTCGCCGCTTGAAAAAGAGCCGCTTTTTTGTGCTTTTAACTCGCCGCTTTCAGGATTGTCCACATCTGTAAGACCAGTGTAAATACTGACGGTATAATCCATCTGTTTTGCCATAACCTCAAAAGATGCTGCCGCAATCTGCTCTGTGCCATTCTCATTGGCTTTTGCGGTAAATACATTTGCCGCCTTAAACTGCTGCTTTCCTGTCATCATTGCAAATGCACTTCCGTCATATTGATAATTATTATCATAATTATCCGCAGGTTCTGCTTCAAATGCCACTGCTGAACCGGAAAGACTTTGATCATAATATGAAATATAAAAATATCCGTCCTCGCCAAAATCACTTCCCCAGCTGTTACGGACTATCCATGCTCCATTTCCCTCCGGTGCTGTCGGGAAATTCTGTGCCGGATAATCATCATCCCAGCCTACAACAGTGACTGCATGGTTGGTTGTCTGTTCGTCATAACAATAATATCCAGCTGTATCTGCATTATAATACTGATTGCTGGCAAACCCTGAATATGTATATGCATAATAACTGATTCCGACTGCACCATAATCCATCACAGCCTGTTTTACATCTTCCATATTCTGCAAATTATAACTTCTATAATTCTGTAAATGCGCCACATCTGCATAAGCAAGTTCATCCGAAAGTCCTGTATCCAGTACATCGGCTGCCGTTTCATACGGTGCGCTTTCCTCACGTGCCGCTGAAAGCCAGTCTGACAGCGTATTAACCGCCATCTCATAATTTCCGCCACGCATCAGATAATTTATATCTGTATCCGTATACACGTAATCATCACCTGTCAGTCCGCCCAGCTTATCCTTCACAGAATGCGTTGCAAAATAAATCAGTTGCAATTCCGACAAATCCGTTTCCCCGTAACCTTTTTTCATCAGATTGATTTCCATGCATGCAATCGTTGAAAATGCCCAGCATGTTCCATAACCTCCCTGATTTCTGACCGCCGGCAGCTGCTGCGTCCGGTATTGTCCCGGTAATTGTTCTGCTGCTGATTTTAACAGTCCTTCTGTATCCTCTTTTTGTACTTCCTGCCTTTTTTCAGAAAAGCTGTCCGAAATATAACCTGTCTGTGCAATGCCGTCTTCCAGCCTGCTTTGCTCTGTTATTACATCTGCCGGTACCGCGGTCTGCTGTATGTTTTGTGCAAATGCGGGACTTTCCGATGTAACCAGAAGTGCTGCACTTAATACCGCAGCGGCGGCTTTTCTGATACATTTTTTCATATGACCTCTCATCGCTTGTCCTCCTTACATCCTTGTTTTCTTCCGCAAAAGTAAAAAATCTACAAATGATTCTTAACAACTGCCTATGCATTTATAGCATATCCATTATTTACTATATATTGCTGTACATTTTCATTATACACACCCATACCGTCAAATGCAATCATTTCATGCACGCCACAATATTTTCCATAGAAAGTATTCTGTCGGCATAATCTGCCATCTGCCTGTCATGCGTAACCATGACAATCGTCTGTCCGTACCGCATAGACGCTCTTGATAAAATCGCCGCCACGCTTTCTGCATTTTCTGCATCTAAATTTCCGGTCGGTTCATCGGCAAAAAGCACCGCCGGTCTTGTAACCAGCGCCCTTGCAATTGCCACACGCTGTTTTTGTCCGCCGGACATTTCATCGGGATACCGCTCCCTGCAGTCCGTAATTCCCAGTTCTTCAAAGAGCCGCTCCAGCTGCTCCTTATCCACCGCCTGGTGTGCAATCTTTAGCGGAAGCAGTACATTTTCATATGCCGTATATTCCGGAAAAAGACTGTAGTCCTGATAAATAAACCCGATTTTTTCCTGCCGGAACTGTGCCAGCTTTTTCCCCTTCAGCCCCGAAATTTCTTCACCTTCCACATAAACCTTTCCTTCATCCGGTTTATCAAAACTCGCCAGTATCCGAAGCAAGGTAGACTTTCCTGAACCGCTTCTTCCGACAACCGCCACAAATTCTCCACGCTCTACCGAAAAACTGCACCGGTTTAGTGCCTTTACGACAACACGCCCCGCCTGATAGGTCTTTGAAATATTTTCTGCCCGTAAAATTTCTCCCATAATTTCCTCTTTTCCGCAGGTACTAGATTTTACCCTGCTTTAATGCAAACTGCGGCAGTACCACCCTGAAAACCGCGCCCTGCCCGTCTTGTCTGTTATATGCCTGTATCGTCCCGCTGTGTGCTTCAACCACAAGCCTGGAAAGATTCAAGCCGATACCTGTCTGAAACGATGCGTAATCTCCCTGCGTTTCAAACCTGTCAAATAAATGTGTCGTGTCGCCGTCCGCAAATCCGTTTCCGTTATCCACTACCTTAATAACACACTTATCCGCATGCACCACGGCAACTATTTTTACCTCCGGCTGTTCTTGCATCTGTTGTGCTGCCCGTGCCGCACGGCAGGCATTTTCCACAAGATTAATCAATGCTTCCGTAATCCACTGTCCGTCTGCATAAATCTGTGCGTCCTTATCCTCACAGTCAAAGGTCAGTTTACAGTCTGTCTGTACTGCCTGTCTGACATTTTCAAACAGACCTGAAATGCTGACCGGCTCTTTTATAAAACGCACCTTTCCGGCTTCAATGCGGCTGATTGTAAGTAACTGACGGATAAATTCCTTGATTCTTTCCACATGTAAAAAGCACTGCACAATGTCATTTTGTATCGTCTGTTCCTGCGGAATTTCTTCCCGGATAACATCAAGTAACAGACTTAATCCCGCAAGCGGTGTCTTAATCTGGTGTGCGATATTTTCTGTGAATTTCTGTACTTGTTCTTCTTTTCTTTTGGTATACCGCAGTGCTGCTTCCAATTCCTCACGGCATTTTTTTATCTGCACTTTATCACTTTCCAACAGCGCATAAACGTCACTGCCGCCAATCTTTTTTACATACCGCCATGAAAGAAGCCCCATAACAGCCAGTATAACAATACCTGCAAGCAGAAACCCCTTTCCGCCCGCATACCATGTCAGCCACAAAATTCCCTGTTCCGTGTAACCGCTTTCATAAACCGCCGATGCCGCAGAAATGAGATTTTCATAATTTATCTTTGCCATAAACATATGATTGGTGACTAATATGCCCGCGGACGGATTGCTTTGATAGACCGCGCCAATCACCGCCTGACATTTTAATTCATAAAACACCGCCATTCCCGCAAAGCTTAAAAGCCATACTACAAGCCATGTCAGATTCATGACTGCCGCACGCTTTCTGACTTCATTTTTACCAAATTGATTTTTCGTCCGTCCCGCCGCTTTCTTCTTCACTGATTACACACCTCAAATTCCACCGGTAGCCATATCCCCGGATTGTTTCTATATATTGCTGTTTTCCCTCTGTATACATGCCCAGTTTATTTTTTAACCGGCTCACCGAAACAGTTAGTGTATTATCTTCTACAAAGTTTCCGTGTCCGTCCCACAGCTTTTCTAAGAACTGTCCTCTTTTAATAATAATTTCGGGATTTCTTAAAAAAATTTCTAACAGCTGTGCTTCTAACGGTGTCAGCTTTAACAGCTGTCCGTCCTTAAATATTTCCGCTCTTTCAAAATCCGCCCTGATATCGCCGCTGGCTAAAATTTTCCGCCGGTTGTATCCCTGCGGCAGCGTGGACAAATCCGCTGCGGATATTTTTGATACTTCCGGTATAACCTGTACTGTCAGCCTGCGCAGGTTTGCATGAATCCTTGAAATCAGCTCCGCGACACGAAACGGCTTTGTAATATAATCATCTCCGCCGATATCCAGTCCCTTTGTGATACTTTCCTCGTCATCACATGAAGTCAGAAACATCACAATCGCCTGTGAAATTTTCCGGATTTCATGACAGATATCAAACCCATTGCCGTCCGGCAGCCACACATCCAGCAGATAAATGTCATACTGCTGCCCGCTCTTTATCTGCTCCACCGCCTGCTGTTTATTTTCAACTGCCTGTACCAAAAAATCCCTGTTCTGTAACAGCCGTACCAGACTATCCTTTAATGAAATGTCATCTTCTACGACAAGTATTTTTATTTTTGTATCCTGTTCCATTTATCTGCTCCTGTCTGACTGCTTTTCCCTATTCTGACATAAATCAGCGCCGTTAGCAACAATCCTGTACCGGCAACTGCCGCAGCAATTCCCGCGGTCTGTAAGCTTCCAAGCGCCGGTCCGCCCTGCACTGTCCCTGCTGCATAAAACAAAATGCCTGCCATGACGGCCCCCGGCACCGTTGCCAGACTACAGTTTTGCATTTCATCTGTATAAATGGCACTCCGCTCCATTCCAAGTTCCATTAAAAGACGTATCCTCTTTTTCTGCTCCTGCAGATAAAACAGACTCCATACCACCAGAATCAATCCATACAGTAAAAGAATCCCGGCGATTGTAATACCATAGAAAAACAATTGATTGAGATATTGTATCCTGTACACGTTGTTTTCTTCAAAATGGCTCGCATAAGAATAGCCGTAGGAATCCAGATATGCTCTTAACACCTCATCTGTTGCCTGATACAATGCCGATAATCCGTAGGATACCGTCATCACATTCTGACCTAAATCCCGATACTGCTCCGGGTCATATTCTTTTTCCATGACCGTACACATTCTTTTAGCAGACAACTGATAACGATTATAAACGACACTTTCCGGCATAATCCAGTATTCCTGTGCATTCATTTCCTTTAATATAGGAAACTTCTCATAAAATGCCGTTTCATTTTCTTCATCCAGATAGACAACTGCTGCCACTGTCACCGGATTTTCTGATTTATATATATTTTTACCGGCACGGTATCTATATAAAATTTTTTCCTGTAACGTTTCCGGAAGTTCCTGAATTTCCTGTCTGATTTCATCTTCCTGCTTGTCATCCATATCTGACAGGATTTCTTCTGCCGCATCAAACTCTGCTGTTGAAAAACGCATTTTCTGCATATAATCCGCGTATTCCTGATACAATTCCGATACAGCATAACTTGAGTGGTTATTATTCATCCAATAAAAGTAGTCCAAAGATGACGATAGTGTATCACCTGCCTTACAGGTGTCCACATATTCCCCGGCAGCCCCTTTCTGAATCACCAGTACAGCCTGCTCTCCACGTTCAAAGGCTTCATAATCTCTGTATTCTTCATCGATATAATCTTCCAGCTCCTCATAAACTGCCCTGTTTTCCGCCACATAATAATCCAGACTGCGCGTTCCGTTAAATTTACTAAAAACAAAATGTGTCATTGTACGTGTTCCGCTGTATGCCGGCATTTCATACTTCATAACACCCTTGTTTAAAAAATTTTCCAGACCGTTTTCTTCGATGTACTGCTTATAAAATTCAGTATCATTTTTAGTCTTATAATACAGAACCATCCAGTTCTGCACCAATGCGGTATCTGTTTTGTCAATTCCGGACATCTGTCCGATATATGCCGTCAGTGACTGCGGCAGGCCATGAATTACACGCATTTTCCCCGTATCATATTTGTAATCCATCATTACCTTCTCCCCGTCCAGTACCGTCTCGGAAGATGTTGTGCCGCTGCTTTCACTTGCTGTATCTGAATTTCCTTCATCGATAATACCGTCCGGTGTAATTATTAAATCCGGCTGTCTTTTTTCATGGGTGTATGCTTTCTGTACCGCCGACATTTTTTGTGTGCAGACAAGCACCGCAAGCACAACAATACCCGTAAATCCCGCTTTTATAACATGCTGTCCGTACCGCATTGTCCACACGGACAGCTTCTTTTTCTGCTTTTCCCTGTCCACTCTTTGCGCCGCATACAGTCCCCACAAAGCCGTTATCACACAAAAAACCGCCGTCCATGCCGCCACACTGCCAAAGGCAGTCAGCGTAAGCTGTGCCTGTGCATTCTGCCGCTGTAACAAAATCCACAGAATCAGCCACACGATTCCAATGCCTGCTGCCGTTCCGACAACCGCCGCCGGTACAATCAACACACACAGTTCTGTAAGCTGGTACCATGCCCGGCAAAAACGTGTCATGCCCATTCTCTCAAACTGCCGGTAAGCTGTTCTGCGCTCCCGCTGATATGTCCACAAAACTGCCGCCGTAACAAAAATTCCCGCTGCCAGTGCGAAACAGCCCGCATAGAAACTCATTTTCCCGAAATCCGTTTCATGACTGTCATATGTCTTACTGTTATAAATCAATTTTGTATCTGCGGTTGATGCCTTATACATGCCCTGATATATCTGCCTGTAATCCGCTGTATGGATATCTTCATTAAGTGCGTAAAGCGTTGTAACCGATTCCGTCTGCGCATAGTTTTCCGCCTCTATCTGCGTAACAAGCATGACCGGCATATAACTTCCGCTGTCCCAGTATGCCGCATAATCCTCCAGTACGCCTGTCAGCGTATATTCCCTGACTGTCAGCTGCTTCTCAAAAATACTGGTCTTATTGTTTTTATCAGGATAGGAAACAGTTATTGTCTGCCCCAATTCTTCAGAATATCCAAGTGTTTCCAATGTATGCCGCTCTACTGCAATTTCATCATTATTCTGCGGCATTGCTCCTTTCAACAGTGTAAGTGATGCCAGCTGTGCCGCCATACTGTCCATATAACCTATTTTTATCTCTGTTGACGACAATTCGGAGACACTGTATACTGCCGTATTCACAGCTTTTCCGCTTCCTGCCAGATACGGATGTGTCTTTAATTCCTCCGACTGCGTTCCGTTACTGCTGTTTTCCATTATAAACCAGCCGCCAAATGTTTTCTTGGTCACTGCTTTCTGATAACTTAAAATGCCATTTGCACTTACCACGATAACCGCTATGAAAACTGCCGCAACCGCCGCTGTAACCGTTACCTTTCCCGCCTGTTTCTTTCTTTTTGTCAGACTGTGTAACACATTTTGAAGAATCTGCATTGCACGTCACCTGCCCTTCCCCTGTTTTTATATGTTTATCTTATCACAGGAACGTGACAATTCCCTTACAAAAAGAAAATTCTTTACCTTCGGTTAATAATCAGTTTTTGAATTTATATCTTCCTTTTCCGTGACCAGATACCGGTTCAATAATATCCGCCTGCACTAAATTTGAAAGAAATTTTGATGCACTTGAATTTTTCAAATCCAGCAATTCTATAACTGCACTTCTGCCAAATACTTCATCATATCCGAATTTTTCAAACATTCTGCGGATATGAACTGCTGTCTTAATAGAGAAATCCTTTCCCTTTTCTGAAAGTACACTTTCAATGTCTACTTTTTTATCTTGAATGTCTACTTTTCCACTACCAATGTCTACTTTTTTACTTTCAATGTCTACTTTTTCAGCGTTTAAAAGTCCACTTATATGCAAATCTCGGTTATGAAGCTCGTTATTCTCGTTCATAAGTAGATTTCTAAGGAACACTTCAAGATATTCCGTAGTTTCGTGAATGCCTTTTTGCAGGTTAGTATAATTGGCACGAACCAGTGCATTTCTAAAATACCACGCATTTTTTGCGAAAATATCATTGGTTGCGGAGAAACCAAGCGTTCTGAGATACTTGATAAAGAATACTGCCGTCGTCCTTGTATTGCCCTCTCCAAAAATATGAATTTGCCATAATCTTGAAACAAACACTGCAAGATGATGTATAATTTCATCTATTGAAAGTCCTTTATAACTAAAATCTTTTTCTTGAGAAAAGTCGTACTCGAAAGTTGCTCTAAGTTCCGAAGCACTGCCATACATTACAGTTGCACCGTCAAGCACCCACTCTTTTTTCGTGATGTTGTAATCTCTGATTTTTCCGGCGTGCTTATATATTCCCTGAAAAAGTTTACGATGGATAGAAATATACTCATTTGGAGAGAATGAAAATGCATTTTCGGAAAGTATCTCTGCAATACGAGAAGAAACCTTATCTGCTTCTTCTGTACGTTCCTCATCTGATAAATGAACAGGACGTTCCTCATAATAGCTGTCAATAAGGCCCTGTGCTTCCTTCATTGTAATTTTACCTTCAATATTTTGAATAGCAGTATCTATCAGATATTTTGACGTTTTGAGTCCATCTACAGCCTGAAGTCCAATTGCAGTACTCCAAGCATAACCTTTTCCAGCTTTGTCTGGCTCTGATTCTCTCAAATATTCCTTAAATGGGTCTTTTTCCATTTTTGCCACCTCGCTTCATAAAATTCTTGATTTTATAGCCATCTGTTACTTCTTATCTGCCTGCGCAATCACCTGTCTATACTGTTCTTTCACAATCACAGGTGCGAGTATTTGAACCTTGCCATCAAAGTCAGACACCCAGCCAAAGAAAAAGACCTCGCAGAGTATTTTCCCACCCTGCAAGGTCTTGTTTCTCGTTATTTACAGCTTTATCGGGCTGCAATTTCTTTGCCCTTTGAATAATTTACTTAAAGTATTCCACGCCGGATTCAAATATCTTCAAATCCTGTTCGCCGTAGATATTGATTGCAACGGAATCACCGCGTCTTTCGGAATGTGCCATTTTACCAAGGCATCTTCCGTCAGGGCTTGTAATACCTTCAATCGCCATATAAGAACCGTTGACATTCCATTCTTCGTCCATAGAAACATTTCCTGCCAGATCACAGTACTGTGTTGCTACCTGTCCGTTTTCAAACAGCTTATCTAACCATTCCTTCGGTGCTACAAAACGACCTTCGCCGTGTGAAGCAGGGTTTGTATATACACCGCCTAATTCAGCCTTTGCAAGCCATGGGCTCTTATTGGATACAACCTTTGTGTAAACCATTTTTGAGATATGGCGGTTGATGGTGTTAAATGTCAGTGTCGGTGACTGGTCGTTCTGTCCGGTAATGGAGCCGTTTGGCACAAGTCCCAGCTTGATTAATGCCTGGAAACCGTTACAGATACCCAGTGCAAGACCATCTCTTTCATTTAACAGTCTTTCAACAGCTTCCTTCATCTTTGCGTTACGGAATGCCGTTGCAAAGAACTTCGCAGAACCGTCCGGTTCATCACCTGCGGAGAATCCTCCCGGGAACATGATAATCTGTGACTGGTTGATTGCCTTTTCAAATTCATCCACAGATTCTCTGATTCCCTGTGCAGAAAGGTTCTTAAATACCTTTACGATGACATCTGCGCCTGCACGTTCAAATGCCTTTGTGCTGTCGTATTCGCAGTTTGTACCCGGAAATACCGGAATAAATACAGTCGGCTTTGCTACTTTATTCTTGCATACATAAACACTGTCTGCCTTGTAGAGCTTACTTTCAACCGGTGTTTCATCCTTTGAAACCTTTGTCGGGAATACATTTTCAAGCGGTTCTTTCCATACGCTTAATGCTTCTTCTGCATTAATTGCCACTTCTTTATAAGTAAACTTTGCTTCATCTGTTACTGTACCAACCGTTGTATACGGTACTGTAATTTCTGATAAACGGCTCTTTTCTACTTCTGCCACAATACAGCCGTAAGCCGGTGCAAATAACTGTTCTTCCTTGAGATCATTATTTAACGCAAAGCCTTTCATATTACCGAATGCCATCTTTGAAAGTGCAGGAATCAGACCGTTTGCATCGCATACATAAGCAGAAACCACTGCTTTCTTTACAATGAGTTCATGAACAGCCGCATATAAAGCCTTTACCTGTTCAAAATCCGGTAAATCATATTCATTCTTTGTAATATCAAACCGTACCAATACATTTCCTGCTGTCTTTAATTCCGGTGTAATAATGTCGCTTTCCTTTGCTACATCAACTGCAAATGAGCAGAGTGTCGGTGGAACATCAATATCTTCAAATGTTCCTGACATACTGTCCTTACCGCCGATTGACGGAAGTCCGAAGCCTAACTGTGCTTCATAAGCACCTAACAGTGCTGCAAACGGCTGGCTCCAGCGTGACGGGTCTTCTGTCATTCTTCTGAAGTATTCCTGGAACGTAAAACGGATCTTGCTGTAATCACCGCCTGCTGCCACAATCTTTGCAACAGAATCAATAACTGCATAAACCGCACCATGGTATGGACTCCACTTTGACAGATATGGATCAAATCCATATGCCATCATCGTTACAGTATCGCACTTACCCTTTAATACAGGGAGTTTTGCAACCATTGCCTGTGTTTCGGTCAGCTGATACTTACCGCCGTAAGGCATGAGTACCGAACCGGCGCCGATAGAGCCATCGAAACGTTCTACCAGACCTTTCTGTGAACACTCATTTAAGTCTGAAAGAACCTTTAACCACTTACCTCTTACATCTTCAACCTTGCCTGCATTTAAGACACAGTCTTCCTTCTCCGGAATGTCAACCAATACAGAAGTTTCCTGATGTGCACCGTTGGTATCCAGAAATGCTCTTGAAATGTTGACAATTTCCCTGCCTCTCCACTCAAGCACCAGTCTAGGCTCTTTTGTTACAACCGCAACTTCTACTGCTTCTAAGTTTTCTTCTGCGGCATATGCTAAAAATGCTTCTACATCTGCCGGATCAATGACAACCGCCATTCTCTCCTGTGATTCGGAAATTGCAAGTTCTGTTCCGTCAAGACCTTCATATTTCTTTGGCACTTTATCTAAGGATACGCGTAAACCGTCTGCAAGTTCACCGATTGCAACGGATACACCGCCCGCACCAAAATCGTTACACTTCTTAATCAGCTTTGTAACTTCCGGTCTTCTGAATAATCTCTGCATCTTACGCTCTGTCGGTGCATTACCCTTTTGTACTTCTGCACCGCAGGTTTCAATGGATTCTGTTGTATGCACCTTTGAAGAACCGGTTGCACCGCCGCAGCCGTCACGTCCTGTACGTCCGCCGAGTAAAATAATAATATCGCCCGGATCAGAGGTTTCTCTCTTTACGGCACTTCTTGGCGCTGCTGCCATAACGGCACCGATTTCCATTCTCTTTGCCACATAATCCGGATGATAAATTTCCTTTACATAACCAGTTGCAAGACCGATCTGGTTACCGTAAGAGCTGTAGCCCTGTGCAGCTCCTGTTACAAGCTTTCTCTGCGGAAGCTTGCCCTTTAAGGTCTGTGAAATCGGAACGGTCGGATCTGCTGCACCGGTTACACGCATTGCCTGATAAACATAGGTACGTCCTGAAAGCGGGTCACGGATTGCACCGCCAAGGCAGGTTGCCGCGCCACCGAACGGTTCGATTTCTGTCGGGTGGTTGTGTGTTTCATTTTTGAAGTTTACAAGCCATTCTTCTGTTTTTCCGTCAATTTCAACCGGCACAACAATACTGCACGCATTGATTTCATCAGATTCTTCCTGATCCTGTAACTTTCCTTCTGCCTTTAACTTCTTCATTGCCATCAGGGCAAGGTCCATTAAGCAGACAAATTTATCTTTTCTGTCTTTATAAATTACGGCTCTGTCTGCAAGATACTTTTCATAAGTTGCCTGCATTGGTGCTTTGTAATAACCGTCTTTAAATGTAACGTTCTTTAATTCGGTTGCAAATGTCGTATGACGGCAGTGGTCAGACCAGTATGTATCGAGTACCCGGATTTCCGTCATGGAAGGATTTCTCTTTTCCTCTCCTGCAAAATACTGCTGGATAAATGCAAAATCCTTAAAAGTCATAGCAAGTCCTAAAGAATCATATAATTCCTTTAACTGAGTTTCTGACATTTCATTAAATCCGTCAAAAATCTTTACATCTGCCGGCACTTTAAATTCTGTCACCAGTGTCTTTGGCAGTTCACTGGATGCTTCCCTTGAATCTACCGGATTGATACAGAGTTCCTTAATCTTTTCTTTTTCATCAGCTGTTAACGCACCCGTCAATACATATGTAACTGCTGTTTTGATAACCGGTGTTTCATTTTCATTGAAAAAACGCACACACTGCTCTGCGGAGTCTGCTCTCTGGTCAAACTGTCCCGGAAGATATTCTACGGAAAATACGAAATCATCAGCATCTGCCGGAAATTCCATTTCATATACATCATCAACCGGTGGTTCTGAAAATACCGTTGTCAATGCCTGTGTATAAGTTTCCTCTGAAAGATTCTCAATATCATAACGGATTAAAACCCTTACCTGTGAAATCGTCTTAATTCCCAAATATCCTGCAATCTCATCATGAAGCTCTTTTGCTTTTACAGCATATGGTTTTTTCTTTTCAACAAAAACTCTTTTAACGCCGCTCATCTTTTCCTCCTAAAATTCTGCCGGGTGCAAACTTTACCGCGCCCCGCTTTAATGTATTATTGAAATAAGTATCATTGTAGCATATCTGTCAAAATTAAACAATAACTACTCATGCATTCTTCGTATAATCTTATATACAACCTCATTTCCCGTAACCATCGGTGCCGTATGCGCAAAAAATACGATACCGTCCGTCTGGGAATAGATTTCACTTTTGACTTCTCCCTCATACGGATCAATTACCTGTGCAATCAGATCGCCGTGAAATACCGGGTCTCCCGGATTTTTCAAATGCCTGTAAAATCCGGCATCATATGTTTTTACCGGAAGCAGGTCATATTCATTAATCACACTGGCAATATAGCCGCTATGGTTGTTATATTTTAAAATGCCCATGCGGGTCAGAAAACGAAGCACCGATGACACAGCCTGCCTTGCTGAACGGTCATCCACCAGATCAGTGCTGTTGGTATAAATCGAAAATGCATTTGTTCCGTTCATCTGCCAGTTATAATTTAGTGTTACCGTATCCATCGGCTTTGGCTTTCGGATAACTACATACTGTAACCCGAACAGATTCGCAAGGCTTGCATTCTGATAACCGGTTTCCATCATGCGCACATGCGGGATAAAATCCCCCGGCATATAAAAGCTTGCAAACTGGATACCGTAGCTGTATCCTTTTACCTTTTCAAACAGTTCTCCCGCAATCTGCTTTGTGGTATCTCCACGCAGATCGCCCGGAAAGGTTCTGTTAATATCTATATTATCCACTGCCCAGAACCGTTTGCCAACATTCATGGAATAACTGTTTGCCGTCGGCACAACCAGAATGCCGTGTCCATGTGTAATCGCCCCGTGTGCTTCCAGCTCTTTTAAAACTTTAATCAGCTGTGAACAGATATAGAGCTGCTGCATTTCATTTCCCCGCAACGCCCCGACGATACAGGCTGAATTCTCCTCTCCGCCGAACCGGTAGCCCTCTACAACAAAATCTTCCCGGTAGAGACCTTTTAATCTATATAACTCAATTTTTTTCATGCTTTTCCTCCATATACCCGGGCAATCAACGCACCTTTGTATACAACCGGATTTTCCCGCAGGGTAAATATAATTCCGTTTGTCGGTGACTCAATTCTCTGAATCACCTTTCCTTCTATCGGCTCAATAATATCGCCGATATGCGTTCCCATCTCAATTGCTCCCATATGGTCTGTTGCTGCAACAAACACACCGGTCTGAGCAGCATTGATAATGCTGACTTCTCCTTCGGTAGAAATAATCGGCTGTTTCACCTGCGGTGCTTCATCCTCCCATATTCCCATATGAATCAGCATATTAAAAATGCCGTCTATCAGCTGATGGCAGTATGCATTATTGATACGGTGTCCCACACCCATTTCAACCACTAAAGTCGGCACACCCATATTATTCAGGCTGTAGGCAAGTGTTGCTTCCAACACTGTAATAGATGAATAAATCCAGACAAAATCCGCATTGAGCAGCTTTGCATACGGCAAAAGCTTCTCCTCGTTGTCATCATTTAAACGCACCTGCGGCACTTCTTTGACAAAAATATTGCTGGAATGAATATCCAGACACATATCGCTTCCAATAATATCATCAATAATCCCGGCAGCCAGATATTCCGTAATCGCACCATTGTTATCTCCCGGAAAGACCCGGTTCATATCAAGGTCAAACATAGGGATTCCTCTTGAACCTGTATCAAGTCCAAGAGGATTCACATCTGGATATATATCAACAATTCCTTTCAACTTCTCAGGATGCGCATTCAGCTGCTTCACAATCTCATAGCAGACATACTGCCCATCCAGTTCATCTCCATGCGTACCCGTCACAATGGAAATTCGCTTTTCATTTCCTGTAAGCTGTTTCGGTGCAAGTCTGTTTTTTCTCACCGTCAGTCTTTCATGAACTGCCAAATCTACCGATACAACTTCCTCTATCATCGGATTGTTCCTCCACTATTCTTCATAATCCCTTACAACGATACTGTCATTGACCTTTCGGACTAAAACATGTACCAGTGTATCCGCCGGTTCATAAACCTTGGCTTCTATATAAATACGTGCTCCCGGAAAGATTTTGGAATCAACCTTTACAACAGCTTTTCCGGACTCTTTAATCAAATCGTATAGCCGCTTGCTTTCCTGCTCACACTTAGCCTTCTCCGCACTCTTTATAATCTTGGACTGACAGATTTTCGTATAAGAAACGCTGTCAAATGCCTCAGGTTTCACATCCCTTACCATCGTCAGTTTCTTCAATGCACTCTCATACATTTCAATCTGGGAATCAATATCCTTTAACTGTACAATAATATTGGCATAATCCATACGGAGTTTCTTTGTTGCTCCGATTCTTAAATTGGTCGGTGCATAAGATGCATTACCGGCATTGGAGGTTTCAATCCCCATAACACCTGTTACATCACCGCCGTGAATCGTTCCTCTGCTTCCCTGTACAATGACTTTGCCAAGTGCCATAATCTTACTGCTTAAAATATAGCCTGCATTGACATCGCCTTCCGCATAAACAATCGCATTCTCAAAAAAACGTGCCGAAATACTCCCTTTGGCTTCAATCTGTCCGATGCCATTGGCGTTGACGCCTTTATTTAAAACGATATCTTTATTTGACTTAATCACCGCACCCTCTACATAGCCACCGATATAGATGCTGCCCATTGCCCGGATTGTTACACCGGTAATAACATTTCCGGTGATATTGACATCCCCATTAAAATCAATATTACCAATATTCAAATCAACGTCACCACTGATGTCCAATACATTCACGATACGCAAATCATAGTTACAGTATTCAACTTTACCGTCAATGGCTGCATAATAGGTATTACCGTCCTCTGACACGGTAAATCCTTTGCCGCGCAGATTGGATTTTGGTTTGCCCGCCTTCGGTGCTAAAAGTTTCCCCTTTACATCAAATCCAAACACACCTTTCGTCGGCGGATAATACTGTGCAAGCTTATCACCCTCACTCACCTTTTCATACAGCTTCATATTATAATAGTCAACCGAGCCGTCTTCACGCACAGACGGTTTTGCCTTCAAATCCGTTTCAAATTCAAATTCATAGTAACCGTCTGCGCCATCCTGCACCATCTTCCCCTGTGCAACGACTACCGCCGTATTATAAATCTGCTCCTCCACCATATGATGAATCCTGGCATCATCCAACCCCATCTTTACGCCGGCATTAGACAAAGCCCGCATCACTTCTTCATATGTATAGGGGTCTTCCTCTTTTGCAGGTTTACTTAAAAAAAGGGTCGCAGACATATTGTCATCGGCTATTATGACCTGAATATCTTTTTTATTAAGTTGTCCCATTTCATCAAAAAGTTCAGGTGTTCCCATATGTACCTCAATTCTGCCCCAAAAGGCCTCATATCCTATTTCATCAATATCCTACTTTTTTAATGCTTCTGACTCAAGCCTCATATTCATCATAACATCACTTGGTATCAGCGGATTGAGCAGCTTTGTCACATCAATCCCATGTTCCAGCCCAAGTCTTATCTGCTCCATCTGTTTAAAATCATATGCTGCATCTGCATAGAGATTAACATTCACACCGCTTTCCAGTCCCAAAAGGACTTCCTGGCTCTGCAATTCATCCAGCCCGCTGCCTTCGGATTTGCCCTCAAGCTTTAACCTCATATCTTCCATTTCCAGTGCATCGATAAACGGATCTGCATATCCTGAAACATCAATTCCGGCTTCCAGTCCCAGCCGTACCTGTTCCATCTGGGCGGATGAAAATCCAACCATCGAATACCAGCTGACATCAAGACCGGCCTGTAATCCAAGCCGCAGCTGCTTCATCTGGTCCCCCGTATATTCATGCAGCAGATATTTTGTGATATCTACACAGTGTTCAATACCAAGACGGATTTCCCGCAGCTGATATTCATCAAATCCTTCATTGACAAAGAACGATAAATCAATCTCTTTTTCCCTTGCCTTGCGGATTTGTCTAAGAACATTTCCTGAAAATCCCCGTTTTGCGTATTTTGTAATATCATAATTCATCCGTTCCGATAAACGGATCTCTTTCATGACCGAATAATCATATGCCGGATTGCATACCGCATCTAAATCCATATGTTCCCTGATAACCGCTTTAATTTCCTCCATCTGCATATAATTATAACGGTTATCTGCAAACGGTGTGATATCCATGCCTTCTTCGAGTGCCAGCCGGATAGACTTCATCTGCGCTGCGTCATACTTTTTATCCGCATATTTTGTAATATCCACTTCATTGTTCAAGCCTTTGGCAATCTCTACGGACTGCAGACGGTTAAACCCCATCCCCTGAAGCGTTTCCTTTAAAGTACCATCTTTTCTGCTTTCTTCTAATTGATTCTTAATACTATTCTCCATATGCTATTCTCCACTCACTGCCAATTATTTTGTCAGACGTTCCTAATATTGCGTTGGATTTTTCACTCACGAGCCACACTTGTATATACAGCTTACATTAATTCTTTTAATTATTATACAATACATTTAACTTTATTGCACTAAATTTTTCCAAAAATCTGCTAATATATTTTTAAAATTGTGCTTTGTTACCGGATAAATCTCATTCCATTCCCTCGGATACAGCTTTTCATATCCGGGTGTTAAGAATCTGTCATCGAGTAAAATAATCACTCCACAGTCTTCCTCTGTGCGGATAACGCGCCCTGCCGACTGTAATACCTTATTCATGCCGGGATAGATATAGGCATACGCATAACCATCCTTTCCACATCCGTCAAAGTAATCCCGCAACAGATTTCTTTCCTTTGATATCATCGGAATTCCCGTACCGACAATAATCGTTCCGATAAGACTTTCTCTTTTTAAGTCAATCCCTTCTGAAAATATGCCGCCCATTACACAAAATCCTAAAAGGCTTCCACTTCCCTGCACATTTTCAAATAAAGACAGAAAATTTTCTTTTTCCTGTTCTTTCATTGACGGAAGCTGCACAATCAGATTCTGTTCTGCTGTAAGCTTTGGTGTACCGCCCTCTGCGCCCATGATGATTTCATCCGGTTTATACATCTGTTCATAGTTTTCTTTTACCTGCTGCAAATATCCATATGATGGAAAAAATACGAGATACCGTCCCGGATGCACCTGTACCGTTTCGGCAATGTAGCGGCATACTTTCCGGTATTCCCCTGCATTCCTTCTTGTATATCTGCTGCTGACATCTTTTCCGATAACAATTCTGCGCTTTTTACTGTCAAACGAAGACTGTGCATACACTGCATAATCCTGTGTATCTGCAGTCAGCATTTCTTTAAAATAATTGACCGGAAGCAGCGTCGCCGAAAAAAACACGGCACTTCTTCCCTGTGCCAGTCTTTCCGACAGATTCGTTGACGGGTCTACACAGAACAATTTCATATAAAAATGATTGTTCTCATCATGCTTTGTATAAATCAGATATTTTTCATCCATGCAGTCATACATATTCAGAAAATGCCGCAGTGTAAAGAAAAACTGCAAAATTTCCTCCTGCTGCGGATGATTTTTATGATGTTCCAGAAAATGCTGTAATCTTACATAACACCGTTCCAGTGCCGCAGGAAAAGTTCCCAGATAATCAATCACATCTATTGTATCACATTTTCTTTTATATTCCAACAATCCGGCATTGCACTTTTCAAGGCTGTTATACAATGCCCTGTCTGTATCTTTTACATATTTTTTTATTGTCAGAAAATCCTCTTTTACAAGAATAGCACTGTACATCTGCCTTGCCCTGTCAACCAGATTGTGTGCTTCGTCCACCAGAAAAATATACTCGCCCCTGTTTCCTTCGCCAAAGTAGCGCTTGAGTGCCACATTTGGGTCAAAAACATAATTATAATCACAGATAATGCCGTCACACCAGTATGAAATATCCAGCGACATCTCAAACGGACAGACACAATGTTTCTTTGCATATTCCATCACTTTTTCACGGTCAATTACCATTTCATGTGTGATCATGTCATAGACCGCATCGTTAATCCTGTCAAAATGTCCTGCTGCCCTCTCGCATTTAACAGGATTGCAGTTTCTTTCCTCCAGAATGCAGATTTTATCTTTTGCCGTCAGTGTCACCGTACGCATAGAAAGCCCCTGCCTGCGCAGAATTGAAAAGGTTTCTTCGGCAACGGTTCTTGTAATCGTCTTAGAGGTCAGATAAAAGATTTTGTCTGCCTTACTCTGTCCCATGGCACAGACTGCCGGATAAATAGTGGAAATGGTTTTTCCAACACCGGTTGATGCCTGAATAAAAAGATTTCTTGCTTCCCCGATGCAGTGATAAACACCTGTTACCAGTTTTTTCTGTCCTTTGCGGTATTCAAACGGAAAGGACAGCTTCTTAATCGATGCCGTCCTTTTTTCACGTTCGCAAAAGACAAAATCTGACCACCGTTTAAAGCTGTTGATCAGCGTTTCAAACCATTCTGTCAGTTCTTCTTTTGAATATTCTTTTGTAAAACGCTTTATTTTTTCTGTTTCAGGATTGGCATAGGTCATCTGTACGCCGATACCGGAAAGATGGTTCTGTACCATATAAATATAGCCGTACACCTTTGCCTGCGCTTCATGTACTGACACCGGCTGTTCTAACTTTTCCACATCGGACTGCATGGTTTTAATCTCATCAATAATAACCTTTCCAACCGGTGTCTTACTGCCGTCCGCTTCTTCGTGGAAATCACTGATAATACCGTCCGCCCTGCCCTCCAGACGTATGATGTAATCAATATTCTCCACCGTTTCCGGCAGTTCAATTTTTAACGGAACTTCCGCCCTGTAAGATGCGCCCATGCTTTTTTGTATTTTTTTGTGCATGCGCGTACCCTCCTGCATCAGACGCACATCTGAAAATCCGCCGGTTCTGTTATCAATATCACCGCTGCGGCAAATAAATTCAACCAGTCCGCGGACTGAAAGTTTAATTACGTTGTCCTTTATTACATACATCTATTGTTTTCCTTCACCTCGTAAAGATACGACCTGCCCTGCTTTCCTACTCTTGTAACCGTCTGCGTATCCTTTAAAATATTAAGCGTTATCCTTGCCGTATCCACCGGAATATGGGCAGCTTTTGCAAAATCCGCTGAAGTAAACGTGCCATCCAGTTCATACGGCACAAACTGCATATAGTCTTCAAGCTGCTCAATTGTCACTATCTCCCGTATGCCTATCGGGATTCTGTCCTTTTTTTCGCCGTGCCTGCGGATTCCTTTTTTGGTACGAATCCGCTGCTGTAACGTCTTATACTCCTGCATATCCATCAGTACCAGTTTGACCGTCAGCTGTGGGTGATGCAGATACTGTTTGATTTTATACAGCTCCGTAAAAGCATCGTAGACCGTGTAGTGGCGCGGTGATTTTCTTGGTTCACTCACCTCCCCTGTCTGTTCATCAACCCAGAACACCCATTTGTTGCAGGGCATCGGATAGACAATTGTTACCGGATAGTGGTTCAAAAAGACTGCCAGCTTTTCACGAAGCCGCTCAAAGCTTCTTGTCTGGATTTCAATAACCCCGTTTTCATTGTAAATATCCGCAAAATAACCCTCAAGCGCAACTTCATGGTTGTCTTCTTCCGGCTCAAAAAATTTTTTCAGTACACTATGTACTGTCTTTTCAGAAAGTGTTCCAATCCCTTTATTATGCCTATTTGCCGAGAGTACTGCTTTCTTCGCCTGCTGGAAGCGTTCCTGCTGTATGTACTGTATCTGCTGTATCTGCTTCTGTTTCATTTACAATCCTTTTTTCTACGACATAACCTTCTGTAATGGTATATTCTGTATCATCAAATTTCACTTTTCCGCTAAAGTCATATCCGATTCTGCCCTGCTGATAATACCATTCACCGTAACTGTTTGCGCCAATACCGGTATATTCCTCATTTAACAGACCATTTTCAAAATACCACCAGCCGTATTCATTGTGCGCCATTCCCGTATATTCACGATTCAGTTGACCGTTTTCAAAGTACCACCAGCCATATTCATTTAACGCCATTCCCGTATAGACATCATTTAAATTGCCATTTTCAAAATACCACCAGCCGTATTCATTCAACGCCATTCCCGTATAATTCAGGTTTAAAAATCCATTTTCAAAATACCACCAGCCGTATTCATTCAACGCCATTCCCGTATATTCACGATTCAAGTTGCCATTCTGATAGTACCACCAGCCATATTCGTTACATACCATTCCGGTATAATCCCAGTTTAATACGCCATTCTCAAAATACCACCAGCCGTATTCATTCAACGCCATTCCCGTGTAATTCCAGTTTAACTTTCCGTCTTCAAAGTACCACCAGCCATACTCGTTACATGCCATTCCCGTATAGGCATCATTTACATAACCGCCCTGAACATAGTACCATTCTGCTCCGTCACAAAGCATTCCGGTATAATCCATGTTTACAACACCGTCCTGCATATACCAGCGGCCATACTCATTTTCTGCAATACCTGTATAAGAATCATCTATTTCACCGTCTGTAACATACCACCAGCCATATTCATTGACCGCCATTCCCGTGTAATCCGATACTTCACCGTCTTCGTAATAATGCCAGTCACCGTATTTATCCGTACATAGACCATTTTTCTTATGCAGTCCGAAATAATCTGCAATTCCGCTGGCATCTGCCTGTCCCATACGTACCAGCATGTTGTCATTGGACAAAAATACATGTGTATCCCCCGCATCTGAAAGATAAGCATGTTCTACAATAATTCCCGGTACACCGTTGTACTTGGAATTTCTGATGACACTGTAATAATCCGCGCGGCTTCCATCCGGATACCAGTTGGTATCATCATCTTCTTCGCCATCACTATCTCTTGTATACAATCCATTCCGGTATATGCCCATTTCACTCAGGTAACCCGCAATATGCTCAGATACCGCATATCCTATATCATTAAATTCTGATACATAGTGATTATTGGGATAATAAATTTCATATCCGCTGTCATCGCCCGAATTGTTATGCAGACTTACAAAAAGGTCCGCTCCGACTTCTCCTGCATATTCTGTCCGCTGTATTAAGTCCTGTTTGGTTGTACTGCCTTCAAACGGACACGCAATGGTATCATGTGTCATATAAACGGTTATGCCATCGTATTTTTCAAGCTCTGTACGGCACGCCAGTCCGATTTTTAAATTTAATTGCTGCTCTTTTAAACCATATGCTGCCGCCCCTGTATGTGTACTGTCATGTCCGGGATCTAACATCACTACAACATTGTCTGCCGCTTCTGCCCTCTGGATGCCGTTTAAAAAAAATGCCGCCGTCATTGCAAACGCAGCTGCCGCCAGCACTGCTGCCTTTCTTTTTTTCATACTTTTGTGCCTCACTTTCCACTTATTCTAAACTAAAAACAGTATACCATACTTTTCCCCATTGTGAAACTTCCCGTTGACAGTCTTCCCACAAAAATGTCATACTTACAGTAATAAAAGATTTGGAATATACGCCGTTTGGCAGATAGGAGTACGTTATGATTTCAATCAGTCTTTGCATGATTGTTAAAAATGAAGAAAAGTTATTAAAACGCTGTCTGGATTCGTACCGTCCGGTCTGCGATGAAATTGTTATCGTAGATACCGGTTCAACCGACCGCACCAAAGAAATCGCCGCCGGATATACGGATTTGATTTATGATTATCCATGGAACAACGATTTTGCCGCCGCAAGAAATTTTGCCTTTTCAAAAGCAAACTGCGACTACATTTTTTCTGCCGATGCGGACGAGGTCTTAGACGAGGAAAACCGCCGCCAGTTTTTAAATTTAAAACAAGTGCTTGTTCCGGAAATTGACATTGTACAGATGATTTACGTCAACAGCAAATCGCACAACACCGTTTATAATTTTGAAGAAGAATACCGCCCGAAGCTGTTTAAGCGCCTGCGTACGTTTGAATGGATTTCTCCGATTCACGAAACCGTACGATTAGAGCCGGTTGTATTTGACAGTGATATTAAGATTTTACATCTGCCTGAACAAAGCCATACCAAACGGGATTTCGGTGTATTTACCGATGCTGTCCGCCGCGGTGTGCGCCTTGAAAATTATGTCGTGATTATGTTCTGCAAGGAACTTTTTATTTCTGGAACAGATGAAGACTTTTTAAGTGTCCGTGAAATTTTTGAAAATGTGCTTGCAAAGGAAGACCGTCCCGAAGACTGCCGCAAAAACATTGCCTGCGTGCTGGCGCGCATTTACCGCCTGACAAACGCATACAATGAATTCTTTAAAATCTGCTTAAAGGATATGGCACAGAATCCGTGTGCGGAAATCTGCATGGAACTCGGACACTATTTTTACGGATTAAAGGATTATGAAGAAGCTGTTCTTTGGTATTTAAACGCAGCTTCCGAAACACCGAGCATTATCGACATCCACTCGTCCGGCGATGCGCCGCTTGCCTGTCTTTCAAAATGTTACAGCACGCTTGCCGCACAAGCCAAACAGAATAAAAATGCCGAACTTTCTGCCGCTTTTTTAGCACAGGCTGAGGATTATCAGGCGCAGGCAGAACACTGGCAGGCGGCAATCTAATATTTGTATTATATATATTCCAGTAATATATTCAGTAAATTACACTTTATACCGAAAAATGTCAAAAAAAGGAACAGACCACCGCATTTCTGCAGCAGTCTGTTCCTTTTTCTGTTATGTCCGTTTCACATCATCAACGTCATCTACATCCTGAATGTCTAACACTTCCAGATCATCCTCATTTTTTTTCAATGCTTCTGAAATCGAACGTACGACCTCATCTTCATCGTCTTCCTGGATTTCATCTTCTTTATCTGCCAGCACGTCCTCCGATAAATCTTCATCATCATCTTCTTCATAAGAATCAAAATCATATTCATCGTCATCATATCTGTCATAGCCGTCATCTGCCGCCGCTGCAAATGCCCGCTTACTCTTTGAAAGCTTCACTGCAAGCATTACAATCGCAATGATACAAAGAACCACAACTGCCGAAAGCACCAGTGCCACTACTTTCCACATTCTGTCAGAAGCAGCGCTTACTCCCTGTGATTCGGTCTGTGTCGTGAGATTTCCCGCCGGAGCGGACATCACACTGTATACCTGTATTGTATTGTCATTGCAGTCATAACGGAACCACCCTGTAACGCCCAGCGAACTGACACCATAGAACAGACAGTAACTGCCATCCTCAGACATTAATACATCTGCCGTCTGTCCGCCAATCGTATAAGTCGTCTTTTTATATCCATCCGGTTTTTCCATGGAATCCGTAATCGGAAGCACCGCATAAGTAATATCCGGTTCACTTGCTTCTATATATAATGAAAATGTTTTCGCAACTGAATCATACACATAAAAGCCCGATGTGCCTTTGCCGTCCGTATTTTTCAGATACATCAGAATAAGCTTCGTATTCACGCCTTTTCCGGCTTTAACGGTAATGCCGTTATATTCATAATCCACTTCATCATAACCGGACGGAAGCGGATTTGCCGTATAGTCATCAGCCAGTTCATACTGTGCACCTGCTACCTGTATACTGCGGATTTGTTCCTCACTCTGTGTCGGTTCTTCCGAACTGACAGTCGTTGTTTCCTGCTCTCCGGCTTTGGTCGTTTCCTGTTCGTCCGCTTTGGTTGTCGCCGCCGCAGAATCGTCCTTTGTTGTTGAAATCGTATAGACCTTTTTAGAGCCGTCCTGTGCCGTTACCGTAATCGTTGTCGTATTACTGCCGGGGTCCATGCGCGTTCCGCGGACAGATACCGAAGCATTTTCATCATTTGCAACCGCACTGACAACCAGCTGTGAACAGTCTGAACCGACTGTCGTCGTATACGATGTGACATTCGGTGAAAATGCCGGAGATAACACGCCCGGACTGATATCTAACGATGCAAGCGTATTATCGGTTGAATAGCTGACCGGTGCTTTTACGGTTACTGAACCCGAACCGGCACTGACTGCCATATAATCCTCATCTGCCGAACTGATAATCGTATTGGAAGTGCTTACAGAAATCGAAGAACTTCCCGCCGATACCGCTTTAAACCGCACGCTGAATGAGGTACTGTCAGTAGAGAGCAGGCGCACACTGCCGCCGCCCCCACCGCTGTAGCCGGAAACCGGCTGTAGCACGCCTGAATCATAACTGAGCCAGATGTCACACATATAAATGTCCACACTGCTGCTGACACTGACCGATATCGTCACTTCATCACCAATATCACAAGAGCCTGAGCCTACGGATATCTTTGCTGTTTCTTTTGCATACGTTGGCAGCGGTACCAGCAAAACTGCCATTACTGCTGCCAGCAGCACTGCGGCTGCCTTTTTCCATTTTCCCGTCATTTTTCACCTCAATCACATTTCTTTGGCAACTCCCACTACTGTCTGAATCCTACTGTTCAATGTACCGGATATCCAAAATGTGTCTTTTAATATATAACAAGTCTATTGATGTAATGCCGTCATTTCCACGGTTTGCATCTGCCGCCGTCAGATACGGTTCTTCCAGCAGCTTTGTTCCTAAAATATGGCGCTTCACATACAGTAAATCCATGCTCGTCACCGCTCCGTCGCCGTTGACATCACCGTAAATCACAAACGTGTAGCGTGCCATTTCACCGCCGTTTTTATCGTAAATCGTAAGCACATCTCCAGTTCCCACAATACCGTCATTGGCACTGCCGTCACTGTGTGTTACTTTTCCGTATGCGCCGCCCGTAAAGGAAATGTGATTTAAAACGTCCTGTGCGGCACTCCCGACACCGACTCTGGATATCTTGCCGTTTTCAAGCAGAAAATCTGTCGAATATCCGCCCTTTTCCGAATCGCCGCCACTGTTTCCGTTATCCGTGCCGCTATCACCGCCGCTGTTTCCGGAATCTGTACCACCGTTGTTACTGTTGTTTCCACTATCACCGGAAGCCGCTTCTTTGCGCACAACACGGATGATATACGTCTTTGTTTCACCGCTTTGTGATGTAACCGTCACTTCAATCTCATTCGTGCCGACCTTTAGCGCATGACTGCCGGTTCCTGTAAGTTTTGCACCGGAATCTGCTGTTTGTGCTTCGATATCCACAGAAGAAATTTCATTTTCCACAATTACACCATACTCAGTTGTAAACATATCAAACGTCGGTGTCAGCGAATAACCTGAAACCGAAAGACTTGTTAAGGCATTGTTTGGACTGCCCTCCCCTGTCGGAAGCTCACACGCACTGTCCGGCATATTTTTATAAACCGGAATCTTAAACACCAGTGCCGTATTTTTCTTGGTCGTATCGCTGTATGCCTGTGAAGCGGTCGAAGACTCACTTCTCGGTGCTAAGACATTTGTCATATACTGATGGGTATACGGTGTTACCATATCAAACTTTTCATAATAAATCGTATTCTGTCCACGGTTAATGTAACGGCTTCCTATGTAAATCGCACCGCCGATAACAGATTTCATACGGGTATTCCACGGTCTTAATGTCGCTGCATCGGTTTTGGCGGCATACTTCAAGCCGTTGACCACCGCACTTGCCGTTGCGGTTTTATAAGCACCCTGATTGTAGTAATTGTAATACCCCTCATAGCCGCTCACCGTTCCGGAAATGCTGTTGCCCTGTCCTTTTCTGCCCTGCTCCTGGATAATGCGCGTTGCCAGATGATACGGACTGACACCCGATGCCCGTCCTGCATACATCAGCGCCGAAGGATAATTAAAATCCGTTCCGTCATACGACAAGTCATGGGACGAACCGTCCATAAACGTATCTTCAATAATACTGCTTACGCCGGTTTCACTCTGCACGGAGCTGTTATAGGACAAATCCTCAAACATAAACACATTTGTTTCGTTTAAGAAGTTACGCGGGTCAAGGGCATACTGCACCAATGCGCTTGAAGCCTGTACCCAGCCGCCGCTGTCCAATTCATACCACGAACCGCTCTCCCAGTCGTATGCGCCATCCGCCGTTGACTTCCACGAGCTTTTTGCCGAAGCATAAATCAGGCTCCGGCCAAGTACATTTTCATTTTCAACGACCGTATCCCAGTCCTTGTCCACAAAATCCGCAACAAATATCCACTTTGGATACTTCGCATGCAGACTGCGCAAATCTTCCTTATAAGATTCCGGGAAGCCCTGACTTGAAAGATAGCTCTCAAAATCCGTATCGTCCGAATAGTCAATATCCGTACTGTCTACCGTGACATATTCACTCGTCACATAGCCTTTGGTGTAAGTACCGTTTAAATAAAAACCCACCTGATACCACGCGTAGGTATCACTCGTCTGCACCGTATCCAGAATATCAAAATGGAATCCGCCGCTGACCTTTGTAATGACATTTGCCGTACTGGAGGTATCTGTCGATGAACGGATACGAAGTCCTGTGACACCGGCATTGACCGTTCCCGTCTTCTCCTGTGCATAAGCCGTCACCGGCTGTATCTGTGCCGTAAGCACCGGCAGCGTTGAAACACACATCACCGCCGCCAGACACGCAGCTTTCATTTTTGTCAGTAAACGTTTTCTTTTTTCATGTACGTTCTTCCCCATAGTGTCCTCATTTCTGTACTGTTTCCTGCACTTACTCTGCCGTTTACAAGTTAATTGTTCTTACCGAATTCAGAAAGCTTTAAGCCTTCATTTCTTTCCAGTACCATATTGACACTCCAGCTGTTCACAAAGATTAACAGCGGATTGTCCTTTAAGTCCTTAATCTTCTTCATATCGGAAGTACCGACAATGCGGTTTACATCGATTTCTTCCGGATTTTCAATCCAGCGGATATATTCATACGGAAGCTGTTCCAGTTTAATCTCTACGTTGTATTCGTTTTTCAGGCGGTATTCAAGCACTTCAAACTGCAAGACACCGACAACACCGACAATGATTTCTTCCATACCGGTATTAAATTCCTGAAAAATCTGAATCGCACCTTCCTGTGCAATCTGGCTGATTCCCTTGATAAACTGCTTTCTTTTCATCGTATCCATCTGTCTGACACGTGCAAAATGTTCCGGTGCGAAGGTCGGGATTCCGTCAAATTCAAACTTCTGGTTGGACTTGCAGATTGTATCTCCGATAGAAAAAATACCCGGATCAAATACACCGATAATATCTCCCGCATAGGCTTCTTCAACAATGTGGCGTTCCTGTGCCATCATCTGCTGTGGCTGGGCAAGACGGATTTTTTTGCCGCCCTGTACGTGGTTGGCTTCCATGCCTGCCTCAAACTTTCCGGAGCAGATTCGCATAAATGCGATTCTGTCACGGTGTGCCTTATTCATATTCGCCTGAATCTTAAACACAAATGCCGAAAAGTCTTCTTCAAACGGATTAATCTCCCCAATTGAAGAATGTCTTGGCAGCGGTGATGTTGTCATGTCCAGAAAATGCTTTAAGAACGTTTCCACACCGAAATTCGTCAGCGCCGAACCAAAAAATACCGGTGTTAAGTTTCCTGCCTGCACCTGTTCTAAATCAAATTCCGCACTCGCACCGTCCAACAGTTCAATATCTTCCGTCAGCTTGTCAAAATAGCCCTGTCCAATTTCCGTAAGCAGTGCATCATCATCTATGGCGATTTCCTTCGTTTCAACCTCTTTTTGTCCGTTCATTGCCGCTTTAAATAAGGAAACGTCTTTTGTATTGCGGTCATACACACCTTTAAATTCCTTGCCGCAGCCGATTGGCCAGTTGACAGGACAGGTACTGATACCCAATACACTTTCAATTTCATCTAACAGCTCAAACGGGTCATTGGCTTCACGGTCCATTTTGTTGATAAATGTAAAAATCGGTATGTGACGCATAACACAGACCTTAAACAGCTTAATCGTCTGTTTTTCCACACCCTTTGACGCATCAATTACCATGACCGCCGAATCCGCTGCCATTAAGGTTCTGTACGTATCTTCCGAGAAGTCTTCATGACCCGGCGTATCCAGAATATTAATGCAGTATCCGTCATAATTAAACTGCAATACAGATGACGTTACGGAAATACCTCTTTCCTTTTCAATCTCCATCCAGTCTGAAACCGCGTGTTTTGCTGTCTTTTTACCCTTTACCGACCCTGCCAGGTTAATCGCTCCGCCGTAGAGCAGAAACTTTTCCGTCAGTGTGGTTTTACCGGCATCCGGGTGGGATATAATGGCAAATGTTCTTCTTTTTTCAATCTCGCTTCTAATGTCAGCCAATTTTATTTCTCCTTGTTTTACTTCTTATTTTCTGTCTGCCTGAAATGATGAAAGGGTGCCGCACTAACGCAATGTTTCACCTTAGTGTGACAGCCCTTTTCACTGTTCTTCGCCCAGTACTATGCATTTAATGCAAATTTATAAGAAACCTCGGATTTGTCATCGATTCTTCTGAATACATTTACCACACGGTTCATCACTTCTTCAAAATCTTCTTCTTTTTCTACTTCGATGCTGACAATCTGTCCGTCATCTTTAATTTCTACGGATTTTACACGCGGTACTTCTAAAATCGTCTTTTTTGTATCTTCAACTTTCTCCGGTGTTGTCAGCATTTTACTCTTGCTCTTATATTTTACCTGATATGTTCTTGTCATTTCTTTGTCCTCCATCTATCAACAAACTTAAACATAAATTTTCATATTGAATTATACCGTATCAGCCGCATAACTTCAATTCTTTTCTGAAAAAAAATGTGCAAAACAGCGCCCGCATAACCATACGGACGCTGCTGCCATTACACCTCTATGCTGTTTTATATTTTTTATTTTTTTGAACATACCTCTGTCTGCGTATCATGTCCTACAGTACTCTTTTACGTTTCTTCAATACTGCCGCCGCAATGAGAAGACCAATTGATACAACGGCTGATACAGCATAAATGCCTGTCATTGCTGCATCACCTGTCTCTACGGTACTATTGCCTGATGTCTGTGCGCCGGACTGCGTACTGCCTGAGTCCTGTTCAGACGCATTGGCACTGCTCTCTGACGCACTGTTTCCTGTGGATTCACCGGACTGTATACTGTCATTGGATGTGCCGCCTGATGTATTTCCTGAATCTCCTTTGCCCTGTGTGTCATCATTGGTATCACCGTCCGGTATTTCCTGTGTATAAGGCACTGCCGTATAAGAAAGGAAATTACCGTCTGCATCGGTTGTATTCATCTGTGCCGCACCGTAACGTAACGGACTTGTAAATGTAATACCCTTGTCTGAAACCGTAAATGTTGTTGTACTGCCGAGTGCCACAACCGTTACACCTGCTTCATAGGTCATTGTGTATACACCGGTTGCAGAATCAAAAGAAATTGAACCTGAACCCTTATTGGTATCGTTGTCTACCACGTCATTTTTATACGGGTGTACGATAAAGGTCTTCTTTCCCATATCAATTCCGATGTATGCAGGCATCTTCATCATTGCAGAAGCGTCATAGCTGTCTGCTGTCAGTACATAAGCACCGCTTGTCAGTGTGCCTTCATAAGCTGATGTCTTTGCTGTGTATGAAAGGAAATTGCCGTCTGCATCGGTTGTATTCATCTGCTCCGCACCGTAACGTAACGGACTCGTAAATGTAATGCTGTCCGCATCTGCTGTAAATGTCGTTGTTGCACCGAGTGCCACAACGGTTACACCTGCTTCATAGGTCATTGTGTATACACCGGTTGCAGAATCAAAAGAAATTGAACCTGAACCCTTATTCGTTGCATAATCTACAACGCCGTTCTTATACGGATGTACGCTGAATGTGTTATTTTCTGCATCAATGCAGATAAATGCAGGCATTTTCATCATGGCTGAAGCATCATAGCTGTCCGCTGTGAGTTCATAAGCACCTGTCTTTAACACACGTTCATAACTGTCGTTTCCTGTATCGCCGGAATTGGTTTTATCATCAGAAGGCTTTTGTGTATCATTTGTGTTGTCACTGCCGTTCTGGTTATCGTTCTGTCCGTTGTCACCGGAAGGGGTATCTGCCATATCGGCATCGGCTTCATTTGCCTGTGATTTAACCATTGCCTTTGCAACCGCTTCGTTAATGGCATTGGCTGAATACGTTGCACCGCTGACGGTATCTGCTGCTGTGCCGGTTGTTCCGATATAAGAATCCGCCATACCCTTCATCGCATAATTGATATACGGTACATTGACCGCCTCAATGTCTGCATTTTTTTCATCGTTTAAGGCAACCTTGCTGATCACACCGTCCTTTACACTGACTGTTACGTATAAATCATAATTGACCACTTCATGAAATTCTACATGTGCCGAAGCCGTATAATTTCCGTCATGGTACTGTGTATCCTGCGCATAAGCCGGATAACTGCCGCCAAGTACATTGCCTGCAAGTAAAACGACTGCAAGCGCACCGCCTAAAAGACCGGCTGTTCCTCTTTTTTTCATAAACCTCTTTCTCCTTGCTGTTTTCTTGTTAGATATTTCTAATATTTGTTAGTCATGACTAAGTTTATCATTATCTGTGTGATTTGTAAAGCGGAAATCCAAAATAAATATTACCGCCGCCGCATGTTTTTACAGATGATACACGGTAATACTGTCACTGCTTCCCGCAAAGCTGGACAAATGTCCCGTAACGATCATTGCACCGTCATATGCTTTCGCACTCTCTAACTTTCCCGTCATAGAAATGTTGTCACCGTTTACCGTATAGCTGCCGTCATAATTCTCGCCTGAGTTGTACTGCTGGTTTCCCGATACTGTAATGCTCACCGCATACTGATAGCTTCCGCCGGACAGTGTCAGCGTTACATCATAGTGAATGTAACTGCCCATGGCATCTACGTATTTATCGGTCGAACCGGTATAAGTTCCCTCCACACTGCGCTCCTGTTTTTCTTCCTGTGCGGGTGTTTCCGGTGCGGGTGCATGTGCTTCTTCTGCCGGAGCCTGCGGCGCTTCTTCTTCTGCCACCGGGGCTTCCGGTTCGGATACAACTACTGCTCTTTGTGTATCCCCTGCTTCGCCCTCTGCCGGCTGTGTATCCGGATTTGGCGCTTCCTGCCCGGACACTTCTGTATCCCCTTGTTCGCCCTGTAGAACTTCACTACTGACCTCAGCACCTTCTTTTCCTGCCGCCTGCGCCGCGGTCTTGCTCTCTGCTGTCGTTACCGCCTCCGTTGTGCTTTTTGAAGTGTTCTGATTTGCCGTATCTTTTGAGCCGCATGCCGCCAGTCCCATACTCAGACCGATAACCAGCCCTGCCGCCACCAATGTCGTCTTTCTCATCTTTCTCTCCTTATCGTTTACTGTTCTATATCTGCTTTTAGTCCTGTCACCACAGGACACGCCACAAAATGCTCCGGCTCAACCTCCGTCAGCACACATTTCCTGTCTGCGCAGTCCTCCTGTGCCTGATAACACCGGCTGCAAAAACGGCACCCGGACGGCGGATTGATTGGGCTTGTCACATCGCCCTTTAACACAATACGCTTCGTTTCCTCATTTGGATTCACCGTAAGCACCGCCGATAACAAGGCTTTCGTGTAAGGATGCACGGGATTTGC
Organism: Lachnospira intestinalis; assembly: GCF_040095895.1. Classification (NCBI taxonomy): domain Bacteria; kingdom Bacillati; phylum Bacillota; class Clostridia; order Lachnospirales; family Lachnospiraceae; genus Lachnospira; species Lachnospira intestinalis. Next base: position 7,952 of record NZ_JBBMFS010000018.1, on the reverse strand, counting down.
AAATATTTTTGCCGCGTCACCGTATTCCACCACCTTGCCCAGATACATAATCGCCAGCCGTGAGCAGAGCTTTTTCACCGCCGCCAGATTGTGGGAAATGAATAAATAGGTCGTCTGTGTCTTTTCCTGCATTTCCATAAGCAGATTTAAAATCTGTGCGTGAACCGACACATCCAATGCGCTGACCGGTTCGTCACACACGATATATTCCGGGTTTAATATCAATGCTCTTGCTATTGCAATACGCTGCTGCTGTCCGCCCGAAAACTGCGAAGTATAGCGGTCTAAATCTTTCCCGGTCAGTCCGACCGCCGTAATCATTTCCCGCGCTTTCCGCTCCACCTCATTTTTGTCAAATCCGCCGCGTATCCGCATAGGTTCGCAAACCGCTTCCCGCACCGTAAAGCGGGGATTTAAAGACGATGCCGGGTCCTGAAATATCTTCTGCATATGAAGCCTTGCTTCCTGCACCGTCTTTTTTTCGGCATAAAGCGGCTGTCCGTTAAAATAAATTTCTCCCGACCGGGGCTTTACAAAACCAAGCGTTGCATTGGCAAACGTTGATTTGCCGCAGCCGCTCTCCCCGACCAGTCCAAACGTTTCTCCCTTCCGGATTTGTATGGATACGTCCGATACGGCAGACAGCATTTTTTGTTTTTCAAAAAAAGACTTTTTCTTCATAGGAAATTCAACGCTTAAATTTCTGGTTTCCAGCAAAATATCCCTGTTATTCTTTAAATTTTCCTGCCTCATAACAGCGCACCTTTCTTCCCTGTTGATTCTGTGTCAGTAACGGCATTGCCTTTTTACACGCTGTCGCCGCATACGGACAGCGCGGGTGGAAATAACAGCCTGCCGGCTTATCCGCCGGGTCCGGCAGATGTCCGGGTATCTGTACAAATTCTTTTTTGTCGTCATCAAGGCGTGCCACTGCCGCCATAAGCCCTTTTGTATACGGGTGAAGCGGATTTTCAAGCAGTTCCTTTGCCGGTGCTTCCTCAACAATCTTTCCGCTGTACATCACGGCGATTCTGTCCGCCATACTGCGTACCACACTCAAATCATGGGTAATCAAAAGCAGTGCCGTCTGCTTTTCCTTCTGCATTTTTGAAAGCAGCTCCAGAATCTGCGCCTGTATCGTGACGTCCAATGCCGTTGTCGGTTCATCTGCGATGATAACCTCCGGTTCACAGGCAAATGCCATGGCTATCAGTACACGCTGGCGCATACCACCGGATAATTCGTGTGGAAATGCGTGATACCGCAGTTCTGCATCCGGAATGCCGACAGCTTTTAAAGCTTTAATCGAACGCATTTTCGCTTCTTTTTTGCTGATTTTTTCATGACAGCGGTAAATCTCGTCCATCTGTTTTCCAATCGTCATCACAGGATTTAATGCCGTCAGTGCGTCCTGAAAAATCATGGAAATCTTACTGCCGCGCAGTGCCTGCATCTGACGGTCTGTGTAGTCTGTAACATCTTCCCCGCAGATACACAGCTGATCCAGCCGCACCGCCGCCAAAGACGGCTGTAATTTCATGCACGATAAAGAAGTCATGCTTTTACCGCAGCCGCTTTCTCCCACCAGCGCAAGACATTCCCCTTTTTTTACCGTTAAGTCTACACCCTCGACCGCACGAATCATTCTGCCCCTGTCAGGAAATACCACTTTTAAATTCTTTACTTCGATTGCGTTTTGCATGGTTCCTCCATTGTGTCAAAAACCTCGTCCAAATAAGTGCCGTTCATATGCTTCCACAGCTTTTTTACACTGCCCTGTCCGTGCATTTTCGGATTTAAGACTTCTTCAATCGCAAATCCGACACGCATAAATGAATACACCGATAAAAAGATTCCGATTCCCGGCGCAACAATCATCCACCACTGTCCAAACAGCACCGCGCCACTGCTCTGCGCTTCCGAAAGCATTTTCCCCCAGCTAATCATTGTGGGATTCCCCAGTCCCAGAAAACTCAATCCCGCCTCCGCAATCATAATGCCCGCACTGGTAAGTGCCGTACTCATGACTACAAGGTTAGATACACCGGGAAGAATATGTTTCAACATAATATAGCCCTTTTTCGCACCCGAAAGCTCCGCTGCCTTGACGTAATCCGCATTTTTCATCTGCAAAACCTGGGAACGCACGGTTCTTGCCAGCCCCGGCCACCCAAACAGCACAAAAACAAGCACAATCACGACATAGCTTTTGCCAAAAATGTTGGTGATAAGAATTGTCAGCGGCAGTGTCGGTATGACTAACATCACATCGACAATCCGCATGATAATCATATCGACGGCTCGTCCCAGATACCCTGCGGCAACGCCTAAGAGCGACCCCAGCACAGAAATTGCTATCCCGGTAATAATACCGATGCCAAGCGACACACGCGTTCCGTAAATTAACATGCTGAATACGTCCTGTCCGGTTGTAATCGTTGTCCCCAGCCAATGGATTTTATCCGGGGCAAGCCCCTTTGCATCACGCATGGTCACATCATACGGGTCAAACGGCGCAATGAGCGGTGCAAATACGGCAGTTACCGCCAGCACCAGCAAAATAATCAGTCCGATTCTGCCCTGTTTATTCTGTGCAATCTTTTTTATCAGTCTGAATCCCTTCATCTTAATCCTCTATTTTCGTTTCTTTGTAACTTCTCAGTCCTACTCTACCGTAACGCGCGGGTCTAACAGCCCCAGACACAAATCGGTAATCAGATTGCCAAGCAGTGCCACCGCCGCCATAAATATCATAATGCCCATCATCAGCGGATAATCGTTATTGTTATTCGCTTCCAGATACAGCATGCCGATTCCCTGCCAGTTAAATATTTTTTCGATAACCACCGAACCACCAATCAGTCCGGACAGCCCCATTCCAAGCCCCGTCACAATCGGAAGCAATGCATTTCTTAAAATGTGTTTGTAAACAACACCATTCTGCGATACACCTTTTGCTTTTGCCGTAACGATAAAATTTTCATTGGCAACGGCAATCACACTGTTTCTGGTACTCTGCGCATACGATACAATACCGCCAACCACTGTCGATAACACCGGCAGGACGGCATTGTAGGCAACCATTTCCACGCTTTTTAAATTCCATGCAAATTCCGATACCATATTCTGGTCTGTATATGCCGGAAGCCACTCTAACTGAAATCCCAGAAAAAAGGACAACAGCAGTGCGATAAAAAAGGACGGAACCGCCGTTGTTACCGTGGAAGCATTCATCAGCATCCTGTCTGCCATGCCGCCGCGTTTTGCGGCACATGCCGCACCGATAAGGATTCCGAAAAACAGACTGATAAGCATACTCGACACCGAAAGCACCAGTGTCCACGGCAGTCTTTGTGCTATCAGGCTCCACACCTTTGGCGAACCCGCCTGATAGGACGTGCCTAAATCACCCTTTAAAAGATTTTTGACATACCGTACATACTGCGACCAGTTCGAGCCGTCTAACCCGTACTGCTGTCTTGTCAGCTCCTTAATCATTTCATAATTTTCATCGCTCATATTGCCCTGCGCCGGATAATATCTTGCACACGGGTCTTCCACGCCGATCCGCGGAATAAAAAAGCACAAAGTAACAACCAGTGCAAAGATAAAAAGCGTATATAAAATGCGTTGTATGATATAAGTATTTTTCATCTTTTTACTCTCCTGTTACCTGTACCAGATTCTTTAGTGTTTCATTGTTAAAAACCGTTTGGCCGTCCGATACCACATACCCTGTAAATCTGTCGGTACGCGCAACGGACAATACATTGGACGAATACAGCGGAATCTTGTAATACTGCTGTGCCGTCAGCACCTGCAAATGGTGAATCCTTGCAATACGCGCCTCCTGATTCAACGTTTTACGCATGGCATTGATTTCATCTGTCAATTCTTCATCCTGTATTTTTCCGTAATTGGATGAACGCTCTGTCGTCACAAAATGCGCTTTATACATGACATCTGCATTTGCCATGGACAAAATCACCGGCTGCACCGTCATGTCAAAATTACTGTTGTACAGATACGTTGTTTCCGGTGTTGAGCCCGCCGCCTGCAATGTCACTTCAATTCCGATTTTTTGCAACTGGCGCTGTAAATAAGACACCAAATCCTGATTTGCCGCCGCCGTCACAATCTGAAAATGAATCCGCTCCCCGTTGTATAAACGGTATCCGCTCTCGTCCTTATCCTGAAAACGTTCATCTAAAATCGCATTTGCCTGAGTAAGCCGCTCCTCAACCGGTCCGGATAAAATATCCGCCTGCGGTTCATACAGCAGTTCGTCATTTACCGAAATCAGTCCCGCCGATGCCGTTTTTCCCGCACCGTCCAGCACATTTGCAATCAGTCCTTCCTGATGAACCGCAAGTGCAATCGCTTTTCTGACTTCAATATCCTGTAACAGCATTTTCATGCCGGAATCATACGGCTTTGACGGATTGACATTGAACACCAGACAACTGATACCGTTTCCCGGTGCATTCGATACGAAAATGTCTTTTTCCCCGGACAGCAGATTCAGATAATTACTGCTTACCGCCGAATCCAGAATGTCAATATAGCCTTTGCGCAGGGCAAAAATGGCGGTATTGGAATCCAGATACAATAAAATTTTGATTTTATCCACTTTATACAGTGCCGAACCGTCTTGCGCTTTCAGATGATAATTGGGATTCTGCACCAATGTAATCACCTGCGTATTCGTTTCGTCCTTTTCCAATATCCACGCACCGCTTCCGACAGGATTTTCATACCGTTTTAAAAGCTCACCCTGCGGATTTTTACTGTTTAACTGACACTCACTGCTTACAATCGGTTCCCAGATATGCTCCGGCAGTATCAGAATCGTATTAAACAGCGTTGTTACCGCACCGAAAGATTTATTCACCAGAAGATACATCACCGTATCTTCCTCACCCGGCAGAATCCCGTATGTACCGCTTAAATCCGGGTGTTTTGCCGTAAACATGCCCTGTGTGACAAGCTTTCCGCCGTCTGATTCATGCTTTAAATCGGCAGTCCACGCCAACGCGCCTGCATGATTAGACAGCGTATAATCGGTTGCAAGGTCAAAGGAATAATACACATCTTCCACTGTCAGTTTTTCACCGTCCGACCAGTACACATTGTCATACAGTTCAATCCGCACCGCCATATAATCTTCTTTGCGTGAGCTGTAATAATTTTCTACTGCCTCATTGTCATTCGCAGTCTGAAATGTCTGATCCTGTGTCAGCGGCTGCCCTTCCAAATCCACATAGCACCAGCTTTTTGCTGTCAGTGGCGCATACGTGCCGCTGTCCGTGTCATATGAAAACAGTGTGTTGTAAATCATGCTGGCAACGGTCGGCGCAATACCGTCCCTCGACAGCCACGGCATAAAGGAAGTCGGAAAAGACGTTCCCACGTATCCTGTATACAAGGTCGATGACGTATCCTGCCTGCGCTCCGCAATCGAGGCGTCCGCGCACCCGCTAAATAAAAACGACACCACAAATACCATGGCAAGCACTCCCGCCAGTTTTTTTAATCTCTGCATTTTATTCTTCCACATACGGATATTCTAACCGTTCTCCAAAACCGTCTTTTGTTGCACTGTTGTCGTAAACTTCTTCAATTCTGAAAATGTATGCCGGCTGTTCTTTCCAGCGTTTCATTCCGGTCGGATTGTGGTATACGTCATGCTGTGCATTGATAAACTGCTGGTAAAGCTCCCGCTTTCCGGATAAATTCTCATCGTAAATCTCTACTTTTCCTTTCAGCTTATAGGAAATCATCGGCGGCTGATGAAAAATCAGACACGCTTCGGGGTTTACCTGATAGTTTGTCCAGCTCTGCTTTTTTGCCATTTCAAGACTGCCAAGCTTTGTAAAATCAATCCGCTTTCTGGCTTCTTCGCCGTACATCTGCTCCACTAAAAGCTTTAAACCACGCTCACCGTAGCTTTTATCGCCCGGCTCATATGTTGCAATATGCTTTAAATAAATCTCCAGCGTTTCCTCAAGATATTCGTCCTTCGGTAAAAATCCGACACCCTTTACCGATGCGTTTAAGCCCGCCGGACCGTAGGATACAAATGCCGGTTCATGTGAACAGAAGCTTAAAAACATCTTCTCCGGTGATGTCATTTCCCCTTTCTGTAATTTGATAACATTTTCTGCCCTCGTATTAAACGCCCAGTTAAAAAATTTTTTTGATGACTGCATAGTATTCTCCTTTATTTTAGTTTCTTTGTTTCTTTTATTTCAATTTTCTGAAATTTCACACTTATATCGTGTCAGATTGTCTGAGTTTCTGACACGGAAGCCCTCAAGCTTTAAACCGCCGCTTTCACTGCTTAATGTACCTGCAGGTACGGTTGCAATCTGATTTAAACCGCGCAGTTTGGTTTCGTTGTTATCCGGATAAATTTTAAATGTTCCGTCTTTACTGTCCGGGACAATCACACCATTTTCCGTAAAACTGCCTGCCCGGCTGGTATAACTGCCGTCCGAATATAACAGCACCGTCACATCAAAGCTTTCATTCGTTCTCGTAACCGTTCCTGTTCCTGTCAGTTTTGCCGTAACTTCCTTAACTTCCTGCTTTTTGAATGTCAATGTTTCGCGGCTGTCTGTATCCACTCCTGTTAAAACCTGAATCTGTAATTCCAAATCACTCAGCACCTCACATGAAATTCGCTCTTTTCCCTCTGGTGTCAATGCCAGCTGTGATGTGTTCACACCGTATGTTCCCGTTTCCGAAAAATACTGCTTCTCACCGTTTTCCGTCCGGCTTTCTGTCACTACATATGTATTGTCCACATAAAAAGTTGCTGTATACGTTCTGTCCGCACCCGTTGCCGTGTAAGTTCCCGTTGTAAATGCTGATTCGGTATCCGGCTGTTCATATCCTTCCGGAATCTTTACTGCAAGCAGTTTCGCATCGGAGCTGTCGCTCGTTGTTGTTGCTGATGCCGAACCATAATAAATTTTTTCACAATGGGTAAAATCCAGTCTGCCCTCGTCATCTACAAAAAAGCTGCTTGTCAAACCATCTGAAATGCTCTTATCCGCACCGTTTACCGATTCATAAACCATTACATAGTCATTTGCACCTTTCTGAACGACACCTGAGCTTTTATTGATCTCAAAATCCGTTGTATTAGAAAACTGAAATGTACCGTTTTCTGTCAGCCGCAGATAAATCACCAGTTTCATTCCCAGCTCTGATAAATCCAGATAATAATCTCCTGCAACAGCTTCAACCGCTTTTTTATCCGTTTTACTGCTGTTACTTGAATCTGTTGTTTTTGATGAACCGCAGCCTGCCAGTGCCAGTACTGCGGCAAATGATACTACAATCGCAAAAAATGCGGCAGTTAATCGATATAATGTTTTTTTCATTTTCGTTTTCATTCCTCTTTAATGTTCATATTAGTTCTAATTAATTTATATTAGTTTTTCCAAATTTATGTTTGTCTAAACTAACGTTAGTTAGAATAACATATAACCTTTTATTTGTAAAGAACCAAAATTTACCTAAATGAATATTCATTTACAGTTTAATAATTTGTAATTAAAGAAGATGAGAATGTAACATCTGTTATAGATTTTGTTCTGATAAATGTAAATTGGGAAATAACTGCCCGAATACGGCTGAATAATATATATTTCAGCAAATATATATACACTAGATGCGTATGCCGTATTTGCTAAAATTATAAAAATATAAAAAAAGAAGCGTTACCGCTTCATCACTAAACTTTATAAACAGGGGTGGAGAGAATCGAACTCCCACCAAAGGTTTTGGAGACCCCTATGATACCACTTCACCACACCCCTATATGATAAGAACAAAAAATCTGTTCCTTCAAAACTGCACATTAAAATTCTTTTTCATCCGATTATCCTCTGGATAACTCTCGTTCTATCCGTTTCTTTTTGCAAACCTAACCTTCTTCGGTTAAG
>NZ_JBBMFS010000017.1:0-57774 GCF_040095895.1 Lachnospira intestinalis | reverse complement strand
TGAGGCTGAGCTTCTGGCGGGTTAAAATGGGGAAAAATTTCTCATTTTAACTTGTACTAAATCTTGACATAGAACCACTGTTTCATTTGTTTCCGAATCGTACAATGCCAATTCTTTTAATTTATTCCGGGTGCTCTCGTTGTCGAGACCAGATGACATCAGACTCTTACGATTCATAGTTCTCAATTTTATTTGCGGAATATTTATAATCCATACAATATCGCCTGTCGATCAGCCACATAAAGTTCATAATTACAACATCTTTCAATCAATTCCCTGTCATGGGTGATAATAAAAATACTTTTACCCATGTCACGAAGTTCTTTAAACAGCTGTGCAGTACTTACCATATGACAATAATCCAGACCGCTCGTCGGCTCATCAAATATCAGTATCTCCTTTTCTGCAAGCACAGACGATGCAATAGCCACACGCTGTTTCTGACCACCGGATAATGACATCGGATGTTTATCACGAAATTCCCATATACCAAGTTTTTGCATAATTTCTCTGGCTCTTTCCTGTATCTCTTTTCCGGTATCCGATGCTCCAAGAAGAACTTCATCTTCTACAGATTCACAGAAAAGCTGATGATTTACATCCTGCATTACAAGATAACATTTACGGAGCATTTCCTTTGGTTTATACTGCTTCTCTTCTATGACCGTCTGTCCCTTAAATTTTTTCTCCAATCCGCAAAAGCATCTGACGAACGTAGATTTTCCTGCTCCGTTTTGTCCTGTAATTGCTATAAGTTCATTCTTTGGGAGCTGCATATCTCCAAACTCCAGTACCTTTTTTTCTCCATAGGAAAAATAATAATTTTTCAGTACTATGTCCGACTTTTTGGCAATATACTCATGTCTTTTACTGCTTTCATCACAATGTGGCTGCATTGTACGAAGTCCGAGATTTTGCAGCTTTTGCTCTGAAAATTTCAGAAATTCCTGCATTGTGATATCAAACATAATTCTTCCATGTTCAAGATAGACTACACGGTCACATATTTCCTTAAGCCAATACAACCTGTGCTCCGCTATCACGATTGTTTTTCCCTGCTTTTTCCAGAGTAAAAGCGTATTTTTTAGTCTTTCTATGGATTCTTTATCCAGATTTGATGTCGGTTCATCAAGTACAAATACGTCGGGCTGCATCGCAGTTACAGAACCACAGGCAACTCTCTGCTTCTCACCGCCTGACAATTTAAAAATATCTCTGTCCATAAGATTTTCCATTTCCAGTTCGCTTACAGCCAGTTTTACACGTTCGTTAATATCGTTTTCTACAAGTCCCATATTTTCGCATCCAAACGCAACTTCACTTGTTGTATCCATGCAGAAAAACTGACTTCTTGGATTCTGAAATACACTACCCACCTTTTTTGATATATTATATAGTTCTTCACTCTGCACATTCATTCCATAAACGCTGACATTTCCGCTATACTCTCCTTCATAAAAATGTGGGATAAGACCATTTATAAGGCGCGTTATTGTTGTCTTTCCACAACCTGAAGCCCCACATAACAAAACACATTCTCCTTTATCAACTGAAATCGAAACATCTTTTAACGCTCCTTTTTCCGAATTATTATACTGAAAACTGACATTTTCTATCTGTATCATAATATCCTCCATTTGTAACAAAACCGCACTCTGCCAATATCATGACATCATGCGGTTTTATCTATATATTACATAAATAATCTTGAAATCATTGAAACGATCCATATTACATAAGGAATAAAGCAAATAAGTACTACAATATAGTCCTGAAAATGAAAACCAATCCGGCACACATTGGTCCGCTTTACATCACCGCCAAGTCCCCGTGTAATAGCTGCGGCATTGAGCTCCTCTCCAATTTTTGCGGAGCAGACCATAAGTGGAATCAGTCTGTACTCTATCATTTTATCGACATTTTTCCCGCCGAAGCGAATATCCCGCATACGCATCGCATCATTGATTGCCCGGAATTCATCCGCAATCGTTGGAAAAAAACGAAACATAACAGAAAGTGGTATGGTCAGCTTATCCGTAACATGCATCCTGCTCATAGCCGAAGAAAACTCACTTACTGTTGTTGTCTGCATCAGATAGGTTCCAGCCATGATTCCCGGCAGAAGCCTTGTCATAATCCCGCAGAATGCAAGCAATATAAATCCAATAAAACCTGTCATATGAGGCAGCACAAACACTGTCAGCAAATAAAATACACTGTACAAAATGATGTATCCTGCTGCTCTTTTCCACTTACCTACAAGTATAAAAAACACGAACGGAAGCAGACAGAATAACGGAAGGTACGCACCAAATAATTTATCTCCTGCTCCTCCCAGAACAAATATTGCCATTGTCATTAAAAGAAGCATTTTCGTTCTTGGATCAAATGTGACGTATGTACGTATCATTATGCAATTCCCGCTTTCTCAAAATGCTTTTTCAACAATGATTTTCCAAATACTCCTCCGATCCATCCACAAACCACGCATGCTGCAATAAGTAATGGGATCAGCCATGAGTTCGCAAAGATATCTGTCATTTTAGTGATATACTCCTGTCCAAAACTCTGACGCGTACTGAAATATGCTTCAATATTCACAAACATTGGAACAAAGTTTCCAAAGATGATCAGATTAAATACTCCACAACTTAATATATTTTTCTTACTGCTTTTATAATTTCCCGATTTTACAATAAGGTCTGTAATAACACCACATATAATTCCAAAAATAAACGGCCAGTATCCCATTCCTGTAATCCACAAAAACAATCCAACGATCATAGCATAAATAGTTATCATTCCAAATTTATCAACTTTTGTCAAAAAAAGCATATATGGAATACCGCCAAATATTGGGACAATCACACATAAAAGCGGCATCATGATCGGTATAAATCCCAACATTGCAACTGCTGTCATAATCACACAGTAAATCGCTGCATAGATTCCAATATTGATCAAATCTTTTCCTTTTAATTTCTTTTTATTTTTCATTTTGAATGCTCCTTGTTTTTTATCAATATATTACTTTGTTTCTTAACGTGCCAGTTTCCAGCTGACTGCCTGCTCTCTTGCATCCACAAACCGCTTGTAAATTCCTTCCTGCTTCATCAGCTGCTCATGGGTTCCTTTCTGCACAATCTGCCCTTTCTCTACGACCACGATCTGATCTGCATGGCGTACCGTCTTCAGTCTGTGTGCGATCATAATGATCGTTTTTTCTTTCGTCAGTGCATCCACAGCCTCCACAAGTTCTTTCTCATTCTCAGGATCTACATTCGCTGTTGCCTCATCAAGAATAATGATCGGTGCATCCTTCATAATCGCCCTGGCAATGGAGATCCGTTGTTTTTCACCACCGGAAAGCGTGGCACCGCCCTCTCCGATCACGGTATTATATCCATTTGGAAGTTTGCTGATAAACTCGTGACAGCAGGCTTTCTTTGCTGCTTCCACCACTTCCTCATGACTTGCATCCTGACGTCCGAACTTAATATTATTCTCAATTGTATCTGCAAAAAGATAGACGGACTGAAAGACAAATGCAAAATTATTCATCAGGCTGTTCATGCTGTACTCTTTTACATTTACACCGCCAAGGGTCACTTCTCCGGAATCCACATCCCAGAATCTGGAAATCAGATTACAAAGTGTAGATTTACCTCCGCCAGACGGACCAACGATTGCTGTCGTTGTTTTTTCTGGGATAGAGAGTGATACACCATCAATAATCTTCCGCTTATCGTAGGAAAATGTAACATCTGAAAGTCTGATATCATAGTTTTCCGGCTGTATCTCTTTGCCATCGATATCCATCGTATCCAGTTCCAGAATTGCATTTGCTTTGTCCACACATACACTTACCACATGTAAGAGGGATGAGTAATTTCCTGTACATTCCAGACTGGCATAAAGCATAAATGCTGAGATTGTCATACCAATGGCATAAACCGCACTCATAGTTCCATTGATATAAAAATATGCACTGCATGCCACAATTACGGCTCCTGTTATCTTCGTTATCACGCTTTGTAAAAAATGATACGGGACAAATACCATTTCCATTCTGGTATTGATTTTGGCACTCGCATCGTTTGCATCATTTAATCTCTTTGCCTGTTTTCCAAGCAGATTGTAGGATTTCACTTCTGAGATTCCCTGAAGATACTCCATGATCTGACTTACGAGTTCTGTATCACATACCACCTTTTGTTCCGAATCTTTTTTCCCTGCATTCTGCATCATAGAATTTACACCAAAGAAAATCAGGACTCCAGCTGCAGATATCAGTCCGATTCTCCAATCAAAAACAAGCAGCATAAGGATGATCATCAAAGTCTCTAAAATCCCCTGCGTTGTCAGCATAACCACCCTGGCCGCTACATCTCCTAGTGATTCCATCGTATTGGTTGTCACCGAAGATATCTCTCCAATACTGTTGGAATTAAAATATCCCATCGGAAGGTAACGCAGATGCTCTGCAATTTTGATTCTCGTAAAAGCACTTGCATTATAGCCACCTTCTGTCTGAAGTACCGTAGAACTTCTCTTACATATAACAGCAATCACAATCGCAATGACCATAATGGCTAAGGAACCTCCGATATATTTTCCTATCGGTTTTCCACCAAGCAAACCAATCAATATGTACATAATGGCTGGTATCTTCATTGCAGATGCAAGTGCTTCTACAAGCCCAATGGCCATCGACAGTTTGAATTTGTTTCCATTTTCCCTCCCTGAAAATCGAAAGAATTTCGCCAGAATCTCAAACATATCATTCGCCCTCCCTTACGGTATCTTTTACTGAAATATGGGCATTCCACATTTCTTTATAAAGCGGGCATGACACCAGAAGCTGCTCATGCGTGCCATGCGCTGTCACGTTTCCATCATTTACCACAAAGATCTGGTCACTGTCCTTAACGGTAGAAAGCCTGTGTGCTATGACGATCAGTGTCTTTCCGTCCACCAGTTTTGCAATGGATTTTTGTAATAGAGCTTCGTTTTCCGGATCGGTGTAGGCAGTTGCCTCATCTAAAATGACGATCGGTGCATCCTTTAGCATCGCCCGGGCAATCGAGATACGCTGTCTCTCTCCTCCCGACAGATGTCCACCGGCACCGCCTACAACGGTATCAAATCCATTTTCTAACTGCATGATAAATTCATAACAGCCGCTCTTCTTTGTAACCTCAACCACCTGATCATCCGTAGCGTTTGGATTTCCCTGTCTGATATTTTCACGAACTGTCTCATTAAACAGATAATTGTCCTGCGCGACATAGGCAATTTTCCGGTTGAAATCTGTAAGTGCCAGCTCTTTTACATCAACCCCACCGATTTTAATGCTGCCGGAATCCACATCCCATAAAGATGCGATTAGCTTTGCGATCGTTGACTTTCCGCTTCCGGAAGGTCCAACAATTGCATTTACAGTTCCTGCTTTCAGTTCCATATTTACTCCATGCAGGATTTCTTTGTCGTGATAGCCAAACCTTACATTTTCAAGAATGATGGAATTATCTTTTGGAACATCTTTACTTTTCTCCGGACGTTTTAACTCCGGCTGTTCTAAAATACCTGCTATCTCATCAACGATCACTCCGATTTTCCCAAGGTCATCTGTATAGGAGCCCACCGTGATCAGAGGCCCGACAATTCCCAGTGAGAGAATGATACAAATGACAAAATCAGATAACTCTAAGGTTTTATTCGATACATAATAGGCTCCAAAAGGCAATACTGTAAGAAGTGTATACGGTGTCACCACCATCATCAATGCATGATAGACAGAACATCTTCTCATCCATGAAATGAAAGAGTCCGCATATTCCCTTGCCGCTTTTGTAAATTTAGCATAAGAGCTTTCTGTCTTTCCAAATGCCTTTATGACCTCTATTCCGTTAATATATTCTACCGCAGCATCATTCAGCTCTTTTGTGGTATTAACCGTCCTTTCAAAACTTGGCTTATAATCCAGCATCATTCCAAAATATGAGAAAAGTCCAACAACAATCGGAACTAAAGACCAAAGTGCAAGCCGATAGTCTGTCAGGAAGAAATAAATCAGGATTACAACCGGTGCAAGCAGATTGGAGGTAAATTCTGGTACTATGTGAGCCAGAGTTGTCTCGATACTGTCAATTCTTTCCACCATGATATTTTTAAAAGTACCTGACGGTGTATCTTTCACATACCCAAGAGGTACCCTGGCAAGCTTGTCGCAACACGCTTTTCTTATATTTGCAAGTACCACAAAAGTTGCTTTATGTGACAATGACGTTGAAAGTGAATGAAACAGTTCTGCGATCACAAACGACAGTGCGATCAGGACTGCTTTTATCAGATATTTTTCAAACTCCTTTTCACCGTTTAAAAACAGTTTCACCACATCCGCAATTATAAAGTACGGAAGAATCTTAAAAATAACATTTCCTATTGCGAGCAATACACTCCACACATAGGCACTTCTTTTTTGTCCAGCCCATGTCAGTATCCAGCTGACTGCTGACTTTTTCTTTTCTTTCACACGTATTCACTCCTTGCTATAGTTTTAATTTTGTTAGTTGTGTCTAACCCTTGTATAATAAAATAGGTGGCATGCCGGCATCAGCCACCTGATATTATTTTCTTAAAATGTACCTTTCTGAATCGTAAGCCTAAAATTTAACGTTCCACAATCGCTCCCAGCCACCGGTATTGAATTCCCGAAGCTTGTGCACATTTCTCTTTGCAGTTTCCTTATCTATATCGTGCTCAATGATCTGAAATATAGATGAAAAAAATCCGGTATAAATCATATGCATGAGGCTTTCCCCGACAATCGGTATTTCAATTCCATCCTCCTTCATTTTCTTCACATATTCCAAACTGGATCTCATTTCCCTGTCTACCATATTGTGTATGAATGTCTCAAACTTTCCACTGTCTCCACATTTCAGCAATAATCGGAAATTATCATAATGCTCATAGATATAGTCAATCATCTGATCCATTCCGTTGCCGGATGTGTCCGACATATTACTGGTCTGTTCTTTGGCAGAAAGCTTTTCAAAATCCTCAACTACACGGTCGTAGATCTGATATATATGTTCTATATACGGATCTGTCAGTGCATCAAAAAGCGCCTCTTTTGTCGGATAGTATTTATAAAAGGCACCCGTTGTAAGTCCGGCATCCTTTACAATATTTCTTAAAGATGCCCCGGAAAAGCCATCTTTTAAAAAATGCTTTCTGGCTGTATTTAATATATTTTTCTCTGTATCTTCTGCTTTTGTCGACATCTTTTTCTTATTCTCCTAAACGTCTCTCCAAAATATAACAGTGTTATATAGTACTGTTATATTTTATCTCATTCTATTCATTTGTCAAGTATAATTTTTAGATTTTTCACAACTATTTTTCTCACCACACAATGCATACGCATTCCTTTGCGGATTTCAAATTTTTCCACTTTTAATCCTGCTTTTTTACAACACTTCGTGACCACTACTCTTGTCGGAACAGCAATCCGGCTCTCCTTCTATTTTAGGCAGCTTTTCATATCCTTATCAACAACAACGATAAAATGCCACACAGTTATTAACAACCATGTGACATTTATACTCTTAATACAATTTTGCACCTGCTGGGATTGCATCATCTAACATTACCAGATTCAGTTTTTCTTCTCCATTTACATTGTGAATTGCAGAAAGAAGCATACCACATGAATCTCCTCAAATAAAGGCTCTATTTCAATACCTGTATTATTTTCAACAACTGCTGTCACTTCTTCTGTTACTACTTCATTGTTATCCATTTGATTATAACTCCTTTGCATTAATTTCTCATAATAATATGTAATGTCGGTTGAAACCGCATTACTATTAGCTAGTATACCATAAACATACTGTTTTTAGGAAGAAATGTCCTATTTCATCTATGTATGCATATTGTCAAGTGTATGTGTCATATTTTATATTCAAAATAAAAAAGGCTGCTACTCTCTAAAAATAACAGCCTTTCTTACTATATCAACCTTTTGGAATTTGACCATCGACATACAGAATGTGATTAACTAACCACTCTGTGAGATATTTTAAAATTCCCATAATCTGTTCATCTTGATCTTCTACCTCATCATTGTGATGTTCCATAAATTCATCAAGTTTATGTATAAATTCCTGATGTTGAACTTTCTGTGTAAATATCTTCTTATAATTAATAGATTCCATATACTGCTCTTCATCACTAAAGTGTTTTACTGTATAATTTCGAAGATTTTCTAATATTATATCAATCCTATCATATTTATCCGGTGTAAACTCATCATGAAGCAATTCATATGCCTCATCTGCATATTTAAATAACTGCTTGTGTTCTTCGTCTATCATATCTATACCGATATAATATTCTGGTTTCATTTCATACATAAATTAATCCTACTTTCATTTTATTTGTTTTATGAACCTGTTCAATACTATTCATAATAGGCAAATGCATTTCTCATGAATTTCCTATATTTTCTCGTTTTAAATGTTAGATTCCACCAAAACATTCCCTAATTTTCTTGGAAATATCAGAATCAACAAAACCTTTCTGCGCCATGTCATCGAGCATCTCACACGTTTTTTCGTGCGATAAACCTTTCTTATATGGTCTGTCCTCGGTTAATGCCTGATAAATATCAATACATGCCATAATACGTTCCGGCTCATTTAATTCAGCTGCGGTTTTTCCAAAAGGATACCCTTTTCCATTTAATTTTTCATGATGGAAAGCTGCCCAGTCTCGTATTTCTTCAAAATCATTAACCTCTGATAATATAAGGTATGTATAGCCAGCATGATTCTTCATTTTTGAAAATTCATCATCCGTAAGCTTATCCGGTTTTTCCAAAATTTCATTGCCTACTGCCATCTTCCCAATATCATGCAGTGCACCAGCCAGATAAATTTTTTGCACATTAATAGAATCATATCCGATATATTGAGCAAAAAAAGCTGCTTTTTCAGCCACTCCTATAGAATGTCTGCTTGTAAAAGAAGATTTATAATCTACAATCTTTGCAAAAAAATCTGCGACATTTTTACACGTTTTCCAATCAAAAACCTGTTTTTGTCTTGGGATAATCTCCCATAGCTTCATTTCAAAAGAATTATCACTTAAACATATAAAAGATTCAGAATGTGTGAATGCATGAAAAAAGGCATTCACACATTCTGAATCGAATAATCCATCCCTATTTTTTAAAAGGTACTGACATATAAAATTCCAACTGTTATTTCCAGATCCCGGGTTATTTCCTATAATATCAATGGTATCTGCAAGATGAATAATCCTTGCAAACAATGGAATTTCATTCCACTTTTTTTGAAAAGGACCAGTTCCATCGGCATGTTCATGATGATATAAAATCACATTTGACACATCTGTTTTAAATGGAATTTTAGTAATATTTTTTTCACCATAAATACAATGAAGATTTGTTTTTTTCTCGGATAAATCTTTTTTACAATTAATGACGGAATCCTTTTTCAGTTCTTCCGAAATATATTGTGTCAAAGCATTATCATGCAGTAAAGCACACATGGCTAAATCTTGTAATTCATCACCTTCAATTTTCCAATATTCAGCCATGCATATACTTATATAAGCCACTCTTTTTCCATGTTTGTTTTTGATATTTACCAACTCTGCTTCTATACAGTCCAAAGCATAAGAACAGGCTCCTGCAAGTCCGATGATATCTATACTTAGTTCTTCTTTCATTGGTATAATCCTATCATAATACATTTATTCTTCTGAGAACTGGTCTTTTCCTACAAAGCATAACGGACATTCAAAATCTTCTGGAATATCCTCCCACTTTGTACCAGGTGCAATACCACCTTCTGGATAGCCCTTCTCCTCATCGTATTCCCATCCGCAAACATCACATACGTATTTCATTCGTTGTTCCTCCTTGTAAATATATTAATACACAGCCTATATTACTGTTATATTTGTGTTGTTCTGTAACCTTAATATGTATAAATGCTTTTAGCATTTCCATAATCCATGCAGATTACAATATGCATATACTTCTTCTACCTGTTCACCATCGCAAAGACAAAAATCTGCTACCGGCTCCTGCCCTGGATTTAACTGTTTTCTGTATATTCCCTGGTTTGTATTTAATGTAATCCACTCAATGAAATGCTCTTCAAGCATTGGATGTTTTGTCTCTCCGACCACGACATGAACATGACTGCCTTCTATCGTATATACAGGTACATGCTTCTCGACAGCAGCATCTGTCACTCCGGCTTTTAATTCCTGCATAGGTTCTCCGCAACAAATTACAGGTACACCCTTATCCTTTACCTTTTCAACAATGTTTCCACAATGCTTACAAATATAATATCTTACTTCCATGCCTTTTTCTCCTTCCATGTGTAAAATTTATAATTCAATTGTCTCCATAATCTTTTTCAATGAATCTGCAGATTCCTTAAGCTTTAACGCTTCCTCGCCACTTAAATTAATAGGTATATCAGACTCAATACCATCTGCACCTACAATAGCTGGCATACTTAACGATACTCCGTCAATATCATATACTCCATGAATCATGTGTGATACAGGAAGTATTGATTTTTCATCTCTCATAATCACTTCGCAGATTCTTTTTACAGACATTGCAATTCCATAATATGTAGCGTGCTTTTTGTTTATAATCTCATAAGCACTGTTCTTGACTGCTGCAGCTATTTCTGCCGTGTTTTCCTTGTGCTTGTAATGTCCACGCATTTCACATATTTCACTTAATGGAACACCAGATACATTGGCTGATGACCATGCCACAACTTCGCTGTCTCCATGCTCACCTACTATAAATGCATGAACACTCCTGCTGTCCACAGATAAATGCTCACCAAGCTTATATCTTAATCTGGCACTATCTAACACAGTACCCGATCCAATAACCCTGTTTTCTGGAAGTCCTGATAACTTTATGGCTACCTGAGTCAGGATATCTACCGGATTCGCAACTACAAGCATGATACCTGCAAAATTTCTCTTTGCTATTTCAGGAATGATTGACTTAAATATTGCTACATTTTTATTTACGAGATCAAGCCTTGTCTCTCCCGGTTTCTGTCCCGCTCCGGCAGATATGACAACAATTGCAGCATCAGCCACATCATCATAATCTCCGGCATATATTTTCATCGGACTCGCAAACGGAATACCATGACTGATATCCATCGCTTCTCCTTCTGCCTTGTTCTTATCTGCATCGATAAGGACAATCTCTGTAAACAAGCCACCCTGCATCAGAGCAAATACCGATGCAGAACCAACAAAGCCACAGCCTATCATTACTGCTTTTTTTGAATTAATAACTTTCTTCTTCGTAATAATCTCATCTCCTTAATAATTCTCTTCATGTACTTCAAAATAGCTCTGTGGATGATTACATACCGGACATACTTCAGGTGCCTTAGTTCCTACCACAATATGTCCGCAGTTACGGCATTCCCATACCTTAACTTCGCTCTTTTCAAATACCTGTGCAGTTTCAATATTCTTAAGAAGTGCACGATATCTTTCCTCATGGTGCTTCTCAATCTCACCTACTGCCCTGAATTTTGCTGCAAGCTCAGGGAATCCTTCTTCCTCAGCTGTTTTAGCAAAGCCATCATACATATCTGTCCACTCATAATTTTCGCCTTCTGCCGCTGCCGCCAGGTTTTCCTTTGTATCACCAATTCCTGCTAATTCCTTGAACCACATCTTTGCATGTTCTTTCTCATTATCTGCAGTCTTTAAAAACAATGCTGACATCTGCTCGTAACCTTCCTTTTTCGCTACAGAAGCAAAATAGGTATACTTATTTCTTGCCTGTGATTCCCCTGCAAATGCCTCCTGTAAATTCTTCTCTGTCTGTGTTCCTGCATATTTGTTTTCTGCCATCTCTTTTACCTCCGTTTTCTTTACTACTTTTTCTCCCTGCATTTCGGGCAAATGCCTTTAAATGAAATATCGTAATCCACAAATTCAAATCCATGAGTGTTATGAATTCTTTCCAGCAAATCCGGTATTTGATCCATATCCACATCAAAAATTTCACCGCACTTTATACATCTTACATGGTAATGATTTTTCAATGTAAAATCAAATCGGTTTGGTCCATTCGGAACTTCAACCTTTCTTAATGCACCTTCCTCTACCAATATATCAAGATTTCTATATACAGTTCCTTTTCCAATTGATGGATATGCTTCTTTTATAAATTCATACACTTCATTTGCCGTAACGTGTCTTCTTATTTCGTATACGGTATTTCTTACGAGATCTTTTTGAATGGTATTTCTCCTACTTGTCATTCATCCTCCTTATTAGGATTAGTTCTTAATAAGGATTATATACCACTATTATCCTGTTGTCAATAAAAATAGTAATAATTCTCATTATTATAAAAACTGCCAAACTGAGCATCTTTTACCTGAATAACTATTTTATTTTGCGTTCAAATACATATTCTGAATCTGAAGATAAATCAGACCTAAACGAATATCCGAGTCTGTCAAATTTCTGAATCTCCACCGGATTTTCAATATTATTTTCCGCTATGAATCTGACCATTTCACCACGAGCCATCTTGGCATAGGTACCTTTTGTTACCAATTTATCTCCGGATAACTCACAAAATACAATCGTAATATATCTGTCCTGTGATGTCAGATACTTTTCTATACATTTTGAGTATTCTTTTGATGCAAGATTAATGATAATCCTACTGTCATCGATTACTGAGCGGTATAACAATTCTCCCCAGTACTCATACAGATTTTTTGCATCTCCAATTCCAACCTTTGCCTGCATTTCAAGACGATAAGGAGTCACACCATCCATTGGTTTTAAAATGCCATAAAACGCAGACAAGATTCTTAAATGATTTTGCAAATACTCAAACTGCTGGATTTCAAACACAGATGGTGCCATATATTGAAATGCAATCCCTTCATATGCTAAAACAGCCGGAGTAAGCCTGTTATAAAGATCCATATTTTCCAATCTGTTAAAGTTCTGCTCTGCAATCTTGTCATTACATTTCCAGATAGCTTTCAGTTCTTCTTTTGATTTGCTTTTTATCCAGTTTAATACTTCTGCTGTCTTATCAATATAGACAGGCAGTTCAACCGGTGCTAAGTTATCGGTATCTACAATCATCTTTTTTGCAGGTGATAAAATAATCTTCATTATGCCAATTCCTTAAGCATATTTTCAGGATCATCTGCCGCCTTGACTTTATCATTTGCCTTTATAATGATTCCATGCTCATCAATAAGATATGTAGTTCTTACTACACCCATAGATACTTTTCCATAATTTTTCTTTTCTTTCCAGACATCATATGCTTCAATAACTTTACGCTCCGGATCTGCTAATAGCGTAAATGCCAGTCCGTATTTTTCTTCAAATCTCTTGTGAGACGCTACAGAGTCCTTGCTTACTCCGAGAATAACAGCTCCCTTCTCAGTAAACTGTGGATAACGCTCAGAAAAGCCACATGCCTGCTTCGTACATCCTGGTGTATTATCCTTTGGATAAAAATATAAGATTACTTTTTTTCCTGCATAATCGCTTAATTTATGCATTTCTCCATTCTGATCCGGCAATTCAAAGTCCGGTGCTTTTATTCCTAACTCTAACATTTACTATTCCTCCGCTTTTGTATTTTCCACCTGTTTTCTTGTTCTTTTATTACCTGAAATCATTTTATGACCAGAATAGACTGCCATAATCATGCATATCAGAGAGCCAAACGCAAAGTATTTGTGTGCTGCTTTTAACCCTTTATATCCTGTATAAAAAGTTCCAACCATTGTAACTATTGCTCCGATTGACCAATATTTATGTGCTTTCATTTTATACCTCCAAATTGATTAAGCTATTTCCAAAATAAATATCTCTGGATCATTAACAATATTATACATTCCATCCATTATTTTCGACAAGTAGGGAAAGAAAAATAATCATTCCAAATACAAAAGGATGTATCACGATAATTCTGGCATTACCTTGACACATCCTTTCGTGTTGTATTTTTTTATTCTTCTTAATGACAGCTAAGCAAAAGGTAAATTATTTTCTGTGATATCATCACAAAATAATTGATTCATTCACTGCAAAATATAAGAACCACCTTTCTGCCTTAATCTTGGTGGTTCTTTGTGTCATATATGAAATTTCTGAGAGTCTTAATAAAGAGAAACACAAGATTAGTAGCGACGATCTACTTGCTTTCTGCGATTATCTTCTCTAAACCTGCTACTTCTTCTATCGAAGCAATATGAAGTCAAAAATCATCTATGCTGCATTTTGTTATTGTGGATAATATCGAGTAAATATCTTTACCGCTAAAATGATATAAAAATAGGAACTAAATATGATTTGATCAGCACTCTTTGGTCATGACTTTCCTGCATCAATTCTATCGCTATTCTTGGGGCTGTCGCACTAAGAAATTAGTGCGACAGCCCCTTTGTGGTAATAGGGTAATTAATAATTTATATTTCACATGCTACATCATATGCTGATTTAATAGCATGCTCAATATTACTTGGACGTTCTCCAGCACAATCACCAATATAGTGAAGTGGAAGAGGACAATCAGAAAGCTCTGGAAGGTTCTTTCTTGCACCAACAGCCATTACAACAAAGTCTGAAGCAATTTCTTCTGTTGATGTATTGTCGTCTATTGTTTTTTCAACAACTACAGAATCATCTTTGATTTCTGATAATTTTGCAGATGTTACTATTTGAACATTATAATGCTCTAATTCCCTCATTAGAGTAGGTAAAATAGTGTTACTTTCTTCTTTTGCAATCTGATCCATCATTTCAATAATTGTAACCTTACATCCGCGTGAAGCCAGATATTCAGCGGTTTCAACACCTACAAGACCACCACCGATTACAGAAACATTACCGAATACGATTTCTTTCTTGGCAAGCACATCCCATGCACTTGTAACAGTTGGAAGATCTTTGCCAGGAACAGGGATTATTGCGTTGTTTGCACCTGTTGCCACAATTACTTCATCGAATGAATTATAATCCTGTGATGTGAATTCCTGACCAAGTCTGAATGTTACATCCAATTCAGGAAGTACATTTGTATAATAATTAATGCTTCTCATCATTTCTTCTTTTCTTGGAGGTACACTAGCAATAAGTAACTGACCACCAATCTGAAGTGATTTCTCAAAAATGGTTACATGATGACCTCTTAATGCAGCAACACGTGCAGCTTCAAGTCCAGCAATACCAGCACCAATAATTGCTATTTTCTTTGATGATGCTGCAGGAGTTATATGTCGTGTTGCTTCGTAACCGTTTTCAGCATTAAGTACACAACTTAAGAAAGCACGATTCTGAATATTATCTGTACATCCTTTATTACACATCATACATGTTCTGACATTACAGCAATGTCCATCTGCACATTTGTTTGCAAAGTCAGGGTCTGTAAGAAGAGAACGACCTAATCCAATAATATCAGCAGAACCATTTGTAATAACTGCTTCAGCAGCTTCTGGTGTAACGATACGGCCTACTACAGATACAGGAATAGATACAAGCTCTTTGATTTTTTTAGAATAAGAAACCATAAATCCGTATGGCTGTGTTCCCATGGCAGGGATTGTATCACCCATATTTCCAGTATGGTTAGCCTGTGCAACATGTAATGTGTCAACACCGCAAGCTTCTAATTCTTTAGCAAAAATGCAAGCTTCATCAAGTGGAAGACCACCTTTTCCTCTAAAACTATTTTCTCCAAGAGGAGTAACTATAGGAAGCTTGTAGTCGATAACCATGTCAGGTACGATTGTTTTTAATCTTTTTACAAGTGTTAATGCAAAACGTGTACGATTAGCCAGGTCACCGCCATATTCATCAGTTCTATGATTTAAAATAGGAGAGCAAAGAGAACCAACAAGACGGTCTCCATGTACTTCAATACAATCAACACCAGCTTCGTGTGCTAAGCTAGCACAGTTTTCCATATGCTTTATTATTTCATCAAGCTCTTCTGCAGTTACTTCATTTACAAAGTGCTGCATATCATGGTGAAGTTTAGCTCTTGCTTCCTGCATTTTGCCCTGATGGAACAAGTCGTTTAAAGCTTTAACATTGTAGTCAGGATGGAATAACTGAATTCCAAGTTTTGCGCCATTTTCATGACATGCGTCAGCAAGTTTTTTGAAGCTTTGAACCTGTTCAGATGAATAAAGCTTTGGTGTAGGAGAGAATGTTGGAAGTGGTGCAACATCTCCAATTACTATATATCCGACACCGCCTTTTGCGAGACGCTCGTAAAAACGAAAACTCTGTTCTCCAATTGAACCATCTTTTTCCTCATATCCTGTTGTAAGTGGTGGGAACATAATACGGTTTTTAAACTCAATATTTCCAACTTTTATAGGCTCTAATAATTTCATTGTTCATACTTCCTTTCAAATTGAATATACTATTTAAGTGGTGTTAAAAACTCTAACATTAATTTGTCTAATTCTGCTCTTGCAAAAGCACTGGCAAAATTGTGGTTAGCGCCTTCAATTGTTTTATAATTGCATTTTCCATTGTAAAGTGACTCATATCTATGGCATGTTGCATCATCTACCAAATCATCTGCAGTTCCTCTTATAAGGAGGACTGGTCCGTTGTATCCTTCTGCTGACGAGAATGGCTCATAATTAAATAAATCATGATTAAAAGATGTTGGGAAAGTGAGTCCTTCAATATCGGCCTTGGTGATCCCCTTAGCTTCCATGGCTTCAGCACGATCCTTACATCCAAACCACATTCCAGCACCTGGACACATAAGCATGAGAGCATAAGGATTAACAATAGGAGCGGCAGTAGCAGCTGCGTATCCTCCCATACTCTGACCAGATAAGATAATCTTATCTGGATTGGCAAAATCTTGTGTTTTAGTCCAGTTTATAATATCCTCGATATCGTGTAGGATACCTGTAAAGGTCATGTCCTCGAATTCACCATCACTTTCACCATTTCCGTATAAATCAAAACGGACACTGGCAAATCCATGTTCAGCTAAGAATCTGGCTGTGTGCGTATAAATACTTTTGTAACCGCTTTTATTCCCTGTAAAGCCATGTACATTTACAATAGCAGGAAATCTTGTGCCATCTTCTGGAATGTTAACTATTCCGCGTAAGATGTGTCCATCACGGTTTGTGATTTCTACTTGTTTTGTCAATTTAAAATACCTCCATTTCTAATTTTATTCTGCAGTAGTAGCATTTCGCTTGTCAGCTAAATCCTGTAACATTTCAGCTGTTTTCTCTTTTGTAAGAGGGTAGATAAATTTTAATACCAGAACAGCTAATAAATATCCTACAACATATAAACCTGTATATGTTTTCCAAAGATGTCCTGAGAATGCTTCATTCTGGACAGCTTCATTAACCTGGAATCCAGCAATTGCAAGTGCAAAACTACTCATACTTCCTGATACAGCATTAGCAAGTTTACGGAAGAATGTATATGCTGAATATACAATTCCTTCATTACGTTTTCCTGTCTGAAGTTCTTGATAATCAATTGCATCATTTACAAGTGCCCAAACTAATACTTGGAAACCACTTACTCCAAGATAGCAGATTCCGTTGATGATAATAAAGAGAATAGGATTTTCAATTGGGAAGAAGAATAAAATAGCATAAACAACAACTGAGAAAGTTGCACTGTACATAATCCATTCTTTCTTTCCAAATTTCTTAGCAACAAATTTTGTGCCTACGAATGCAATAAGTGACCAGAGTACACTTAACATACCTGAAACTGCCATGATGGCAACATTTCCAAAATAATCGCGGAATAAATAAGTATTTAATCCGTTAACCATACCTGCTCCAACAATACCGATAAAGCTTGATAACATAACTCCGAGTAATGCTTTGTTTTTAGTAATATCTTTAATTACCTGGAAGTAGTTAAGCTTTTCTTTTTTCTCAACAACTGGCTCTGTAATAATACGCTCTTTACACCAATGAGATGTAAACATAAGACAGATTAATCCAATAACTGCACAGATTGCTGACATAATAAGGAAATGGCTAGGTACTGGCTGGTTATCTTTATATAAGAATACTGGTCCAGCAATAACGATAACTGTCATAAAAATTGTACCGCCAAGACTTCTGAAACGAGAAAGGTCAGTACGTTGGTTAACATCATCAGTCATTACACTTGAAAGACTACCAAATGGAACGCTGACACATGTGTACATAATTTCGTAAACAATATATGTAATGAACATATAAGCAATACGTGCACCATAAGCGAAATTGTATACGTTAACAAATCCTAATATACAGAGTACTGCAGTTGGAAAAGCAAAGAATTTAATCCAAGGAATAAATTTTCCTTTTCCTTTGTTTTTGTGGCTATCAACAAGTGCACCAATTAAAGGGTCATTTATAGCATCCCAAAACTTTGTAACAAGCATAAGGATTCCTACGTGTACTGGATTAACTTTTAATACCAGTGTATAAAAAATAGCAAGATACATGGCACGGAACTGCTCAGTACAGCAACATCCCAAATCGCCAAGAGTGTAACCAATTTTGTCCTTCATGGAAAAAGGTCTTGTTTCTTTCATGATAATTTACCTCCCAAATTTATATTGTTTTAGTAGCTACAATCTTATTATATTGTGGTTATGCTGATATCCATATACAAATATTGCTTGCAAACTACGAAAAATTGATATATTGTATATTTTGACGAAATGAACAAAAAATATAATAGGAAAGTGTACAAAATAGACATATGGAAAAGCAAGGCTACAAAATGGAATATTTGAAAATATTGGATAGTGCCCAGCGAAGCTTTGGGCAAAAGAAGAGCTATACAATTGTATTTATAGCTGGTGGGATAGGGCATATGCACCAGGAGGACGATAATATTGTATGTACTATGGAGGATTTGATATTTATTAAGCCAGGTAATAAAGTAAAACTTGAATATCGTAAAAATAAGTATCCTCTTGAAGTTTATGTTCTTTATATAGGTGGAGAACTTTTAAGGAAATTGTCAGATGAAGAAACAAGACTTGATGAAGCGTTTGATTTTGTTCCGTATCAAGTTAAGATTGTTCATTCTGAGACTGAATCGGCTATGCTTATAAAGAATATATCAAAAAAGCTCTATTCGATGAATAATGAGCCGCCTAAATTTGCCCACTCATTATACGAGAAAAGCCTATTAACTATGATTCTTGTACTTGCACTTCGCTCATCTGTTCAGGAGGATGTGCAGATTAAGACGAATAAGAAAAAGCACGTTGTAATGGATGATATTTTTATTTATATCAGAGAACATTTGACAGAAGATATCTCGTTGGAGCGCTTGGAAAATGAATTTTATATAAGCCGTTATCATATAGTAAGAGAGTTTAAAAAATTGACAGGTGAGACACCTCATTCATACATTGTAAAGAGCAAACTTGATTTATGCCGCCATTATATAGAGCAGGGGAAAAGTATTCATGAGGTATATGCGCTTGGTGGATTTGGAGGGTATAATCATTTTTTTAGAGCATTTAAGAAAGAATATGGTGTTACTCCAATGCAATATTACAAAGATTTAAAGATTGACAGGAATGAAAAGTAATGATTGTGTTTGTAGAATAAAGCAAATAAGGGGCTGTCGCTTTAACGATTGAAAATCGTTAGAGCGACAGCCCCGTGGTATATTCAATCATTCTTTTATTAATCCCTGTACATGTACGTATACATATTACTTCATACATACAAAGCACTGAGATTCTGACCTTTCAGAGTTTATCCAAGTAAGTCACTGTTACCGCTCTTATTGACCGTTTCACAAGATGATATGCACCTTCGCATGATAATTTTAAAAATCAACTTATAAAACTTGGGCTTCTAACCCAATCAATAATGTGTGTCCTTGTCACACTCGGCAACCGACCCGCCCGTCCGCAAGGCTTAACATGTAATATAACCATGTGGTCTGCATGTTGGATAACTCTTATCCAAATCTTTTTTTACTATAATATATCATTTTTTAATGTCAACAGAAAAATAAAATTTTACTCAGATTTCACTTTATTTTTGCATTATTATACATTATCTCAAAAGATATTCTATAATTGCAGCTGTAACTTTATCATTAAGTTTCATAGACATAATGTTTGATATAATAACATTTTTGTTCTCACCGGATGTAAATAATCTGTAAATACTTCTCTTGTCATTATTATCCATCTGTGCCTGCAGAAGAAAATCATATATTTTATCATTAACATTTTCACCGTTGTATACAGGATTGTTTTCTTCATTATCAGCAAATATTTCAAGCTCTGACGCACCATCACAGTTACATGTAACTGTCCATGTATTTGTTTTTATATCGTATTTGGCATTATCTGCATTTTCAAATCTTATACCACGTGCAAATCCTCTTAATATAAAACGGTACTTTCTGTTTCGTGGAATTACCGATAAGTCACCGCTTACATCTATGCTTATTTTTGCCTTATCTTCATTCCAGTCGAGCACAAACTCTGTCAAAGCATATTCGCCTTTTTCGTAGTCAAATCCATCTCCAGAATCTTCGTACATAACAAATGTATTTGATGCACCTGGACATATAACCACATCAACTTTTTTCGGATTAATAATATCATTACTGCCACATTCCGAAGCAAGCGGTATTATTGCACCTGCACGTCCAAGCACAGGAATACTTTGAAGATTTCTACATAAAATCTGACTTTTTCCATTTTTACCGCCATTGTATACATCACCGGTAAATATATCTGTCCATATTCCGGCTGGTATAAAACATTCCTCACCGCTTTTTTGTGAATCTTCATCAATCTTTGTTGTAACAGGACACACAAGCATTTCACTACCAAGAAAATATTGATTTTTATAACTATATGCTTTCTCCTCAAATGGATAATAATAATACATTGGTATTATTACAGGAATATGCTCGCAATGACATCTGTAATTAAGTGTGTACATATATGGAATAAGTGCATGCCTGAATCTTAAAATCTTTTCCATATCACTGCAGTATGGCTCAGGATAATTCCATGGTTCTTTTCCACAGAACGGATTAGAGCTGCTGTGAAGCCTGTTTATCGGTGAAAACACACCAAACTGATACCATCTTAATGCAAGCTCGTTGTCTTTATATCCGTTCATATGACCGCCTATATCATGACTCCACCACGTATATCCCACATTTGATGCCGTTGCTGTAAAATAAGGCTGAAATTCAAGCGATTTCCATGTAACTATCGTATCTCCAGAAAATCCTATCGGATACCTATGGCTTCCAAGTCCGCCATACCTCGAAAGAATAAGTCCTCTTCTGCCTCTTTTTTCCATATCTTTAAAATGAAAATAATTAAGCATCCATAATGGGTCAATTCCGCTTGCTCCTCCGTTGTTGCCCTGTTGCCAGTCTATCCACCAGAAATCAACTCCAGCATTTTCATGTGGATGATGTACAAACTTAAAATACGCCTCAACAAACTCTTTGTTAGTCATATCAAACTCTATAGTTTTTTTACTGTCAGGATTAATTCCTAGATACTCTGCCATATCTTTATACATTTTTTCAAAATTCCGGATACCTGATGCCGGATGGACATTCAGTGTTACATGATAATTATGTTCATGCAGCCATGACAAAAATCTTTCCGGATTCGGAAATAAATCATTATTCCATGTATATCCTGTCCATCCGCCACCAGATTCCATCGGCACATCGACTATATGCCAGTCCATATCCATAACAGCAACGGAAAATGGTATATTTCTTTTTTCAAATTCCGTCAGTAGCTCAATGTAACTTTCTTCACTGTATTTCCAATACCTGCTCCACCAGTTTCCAAGAGCGTATCTTGGAAGAAGCGGAACAGCCCCCGATAATTTATAAAAATCACGCAGACACGCAAAATAATCACGCCCATATGCAAGATAATAAACATCAATCTCTTCATGTTTCCTTTTTGATGGCATATTTTCTTCATCAAACACAAACGATTTGCTGTCATCAAAAAACGTCCTTCCACTCTTATCCATAAGCCCGTATTCAAGTTCAACTTCCCCGTCAGCCCTGTCAAGAGTTCTCATTGTGCCTTTGAGATTATGCTCCCGAGGCGGAAAACTATACGTCTTTGCACCAAAATACCACCTTCCACCGTAATTGGTAAAATCATATTTTACATCTATAAAAAGTCCTTCTTCACTAAATTTCTTTTTATCGTATATCATATGAAATGCTTCTGTCTCTATCTCAAGGCGGTCGTCACTTTGTGTCACTGAATATTCCGGTACCGGAAATTCCCTGTTAAGCACAGTCTGCGTCTGTAAATCTTCAAACACACCAGTCTCTGAATATTCCATTCTCATCATAAACGGCGTAAGCACCGAAAAACGATATTTTCCCCCCTGAACAATACATGCTTTGTTACAACAACTTTTAGCCATTTTTTCCTCCGTTATTAAAATAATCTTTACTTGAAGATTAACACCGTCAGTTATCTTTGTCTACGTAAATAAAAATCAAAAATGCAAATAATACAGAAAAAAAGCTCCAAAACCCTATCAATTTTAAAATCATTTCAGGGTTCTGGAACTCTCTTCTATAAATTATTTGTATTCTACATAGTCAACAGTAACATAACAATTGCTTATTTTATGGCCGACTGCGGCGATTCCCCCTGAATACTTTGCTCCTTTTACATAACCTTCAAAAGAACAGTTTTTCAAGGGATTTTTCCGCCAAGGGGCAACTGCTCCCATTCGGTGACAGGTGCCACCTGTCACGGTGGAAGGAGAAAGTGAACTACCCAACTGAAAAGATATATCAGCAGAAAAGAAAAACAGTAATGTTCCATTAAGCCGCAGCAAACAGCTTGTTATCAAAAGGCAACGGCGAAATCACATTCACCGCCGCTGCCTTTTTTCTTTCTGCTGTGAAAGAGTTAAATCAAATTATTTTTTTACCGCTTGTGCTGTTTTTTTGACCGTTTGTTCCGTTTGAAGGCTCCTTTGGTTATTTGCTCATTTACTCTTTGTTAAGTTTGTAGCTACCGCCATCGGTTCCTGTACCGCCGATAAGTGTTAAGGCGGTTCCGTTTACCGAAAAGGTATAATCGCAATCGCGGACAATATCCTCTGTAAAATCGAGGATGAGCTTTTTACCCTTGACGGTGTAGGCATAAGAATATGTCACATCATCGGCAAGTAATTTGCCTGTACCGTCCTTTTCAAAAACATATTGCGTATGCTCATCATATCTCCATGTGCCGACCAATTCATTTGATTTTTTACCGAATTGGGCAATAATTAAAATTACAGCTGCCGCAACAGTGATTATTATCGCCGCCGAAAGCATTGCTTTCTTCATGGTATTACGCTTTTTTTACGCCGCTTATTCAGCGCAGCAAGCTTGCTGCCGTAGGCTTTATATAAATATTCTTTTGCCATAAAAACCCTCTCCATATAAAATTGCAGCGGCAGCGTATAGTTACGTTGCCGCCGCAATTCTTTTTATTTTGCTCGCTTTTTCTTTGATACTACGGTAGTGAAACCGAGAACAGCAAGTGAGAGCACCGCCGCAAAGCTCCAGACGGCAACCATGTTGTCATCTCCTGTTTTGGGAGATTCGTTCGGAATCTCGGACGCTTTCACCGTGAACTTTGCAGTTGCCGTTCCGCTTTCCGAAACGATTCCGAGCGTATGCTCACCGACGGAAAGTGTAGAAACAAAATTGTTATTCAAGGTAACTATAATGCTGCCTTCTGCCTTTGTATAATCCTTTTCATCAAGAGTTTTGCCGTCAAGCTCTACACGAATGAAATCGGCAAATGCCGCATTGGAACGGAATGTCAAGGATTTCTTCTCTCCGTTGTTTACGGTAGCATTATTGCCTTCTATAATCTCAGGAGGAAGCTTTTTAATAACGGTTTCGATGAGAGAAATCTCTTTTGTGCCGGCTACATCCGCAAAATATTTACCGCAGTTTTCGCAATAATAATACTTTATATTGCCTTGCTCCGTTACGGCAGCATCCTTTGCCTCTACTAACGTAAGTTTATGCTCAAGCATGGCAATTTCCGAACCGGTTGCAATTTTCTTATTACAATCGGTACACCATTTGTCACCGGTGTAGCCCTTTTCCTGCTCGGTAGCGGGCTTTGCATCCCGAATTTCGGTATGCTTGTGATTGGCTACGTCTACATCACCGTACTGCGCCTTGCAAACCTCACAAACTGCCTTACTTACACAAGTAGCCTCACCACCGCTGTGTGCCGCTTTGTCTATAACATTTCCGCAGCCGACAGTCTGACACTCCTTCCAATGATCGTGTTCATTGGTAGTCCAGACAGATGCGGGATTATGAGCATTCTTCGCAATGGACTGTCCGTCTGCGATTTTCTCATTACAATCGCTGCAATAAGTATCGCCGGTATAGCCCTCCTCAAAGCAGGTGGCTTCCTTTTGGTTCTTTAGATATGTTGTGCCCTTATGATTGTTTGCGTCAAGCGGTCCGTAAGAATGTCCGCATTCAGAGCATTCGGCCGGGGATTTGCAGGTTGCCTCACCGCCGTTGTGCGCCGTAATATCAAACTTTGTGCCGAAATAACAGGTATGCCAATGATTTGTGCCGTCGGATTCCCACTTGCCGTCAACATCGGTATGATTGCCGGTTGAGGAAATTTCACTGCCTGATTCGATTTTAGTATTACAGTCGGTGCACCATTTGTCGCCGGTATAGCCGGCTTCACAGCAAGTGGGATCGGTTGCGCCGCGAATTTCGGTGTTCTTGTGGTTGGTTGCGTCTACATCACCGTACTCAATCTTGCATACCTCGCAGATAGCCTTGTTCACACAGGTGGCTTCTCCACCGGAATGATGTGCTTTATCAATGATATTGCCGCAGCCGACTGTCTGACACTCTTTCCAGTGATCGGTTTCATCCGTTGTCCAAACCGACGCAGGGTTATGAGCGTTTTTCGCAATAGATGTTCCTCTTTCTATCTCATGATTGCAGGTAGAGCAATAAGTATCGCCGGTATAGCCTTCTGCGTAGCAGGTGGCTTCCTTTTGTCCCACTAAATATGTATTGCCGATATGATTTGAAAAATCCTTCTCACCGTATTCAAATGTCTCGGAGGATTTTTCATCACAAACAAGGCAGCTTTTGTAATATACTGCGGGGCTTTGGCAGGTCGCAGCCGATTTAAGATACATTTTGCTAACCGTTTCGGTAAACTTATGGTTGCCAAGCTCACCGTATTCCTACCCGCATCCATCACAAACCGCTTTTTTCTGGCAAGTCGCATTGCCGCCGGAATGTGTGTGTGCCTTGACTGTCAGCGCGGCAGAAACGGCGCTTGCTAAGTAGTTGTCGGTTTCCTTGTAGCGCACATAGTAGGTAGCGGGGGCGACCCTGGTGCTACCATTGTCGCAAGTGATCCAGCCGGTGGTGGCATTGGCAGAAATGTTATACTCCATGTCCTCGGCGGTGTTCTTAATCTCTCCGGTGCCGCTGTTCTTAATATCCCCTTTGGTTGTCAGACCGGTAGGAGCCGTCTGCGTAGCCTTATCAATGATATAGGTCACACTGACAGTGACATTGCCAAGGGTAATGCCGGCCGTGTATGTGCCCGCATTCACAGGGGCAGCCGACAGTGCATTGCCGTCCTTGACCGCATACGCGACGGATGGGGCTTTGCCGAACCAGCCTACACTTTCTACTTTCGCATTTTCATCTTTTCCATCGTTAAATTTTGTTTTTTCGGGTTTCTGAATGGTCACGCTGCCGCCGCTGAAATCGTTACCGTTATTATTCGAACAATTTTTGCAGGTTGCGGTAATGGTATCACCGCTTGCGGCGTAAGTCCAGTTATGCACATGGGTAACCATTTTCAGTTCACTGCCGTTCAACTTGGCCACATATCCGTCGGTATCGGAGATGAAGTAGTCGGATGGGGTTTTGTCACTCATATTGTCATTCCAGCCGGAGGTGAACGGGTAATCGCCATAGTCTCCGCTCACAGTCACGCCGAGCTGCGCACCCTCGGACAATTTGTCGGTGCCAATGGTGATGGTCTTGCCGGTGGAAAGATAGACATTGTTCTTCGTGTCGCCAGTGAACTTGCCGTCTGCGCCCTTTGTGCCGCCCTTGGTATTGTCGGTGACGGTCACCTCGCCGCTGACGGTGAAGATACCGCTGCCCACACACACGCCGCCGCCGAAGGTTGATATGTAATCAGATTTGTATGCATTGTTGCCGGTGATGCTGCCGCCGGTCATCTTGAATTCATTGACCGTATACACGCCGCCGCCATAGGCGGCATTGTTGCCGGTGATGCTGCCGTCGGTCATAGTGAAGGTACCGTTGCCCACACACACGCCGCCGCCGAAGGTTGATATGTAATCAGATTTGTATGCATTGTTGCCGGTGATGCTGCCACCCTTCATGGTGAAAGTGGCGCTGGCGTAGTTTATATTCACGCCGCCACCGTAGGAGTCGGCTTTGTTGTTGGTGATGCAGGAACTGCCAGACATCTCGAAGCTGCCGTTTTTGCTAACACACACGCCGCCGCCATAGGCGGCATTGTTGCCGGTGATGCTGCCGCCGGTCATCTCGAAGGTGCTGCTGCTGCCAATTACATACACGCCGCCGCCGTTTTCGGTGGCATTATTGCCGGTGATGGAGGGGATGTTTTGGCCGTCGGCGGACGCGGACATGGTGAATTTTCCGCAGTCCACACACACGCCGCCGCCTCTGTCGGCGGTGTTGGCATCATTCTCATTCGTGCCGCCGATGCTGCCACCGGTCATCTTGAAGGTGCTGCTGCTGCCGACTACATACACGCCGCCGCCGTTTTCGGTGGCATTATTGCCGGTGATGGAGGGGATGTTTTGGCCGTCGGCGGACGCGGACATGGTGAAGCTACCTTTGCCGGTCACATACACGCCGCCGCCTCTGTTGGTTTCGTTGCCGGTGATGCTGCCGCCGGTCATCTCGAAGTTGGCCTTCGCATATACGCCGCCGCCGCCATAGGTGGCCGTGTTGGTCTCACCCGTTTTCGTGCCGCCGATGGTGCCGCCGGACATGGTGAATCCGCCGCCGTCCACATACACGCCGCCGCCATAGCTGTTGGCGGTGTTGCCGGTAATGCTGCCGCCGTACATATTGAATGATGAATTGCTGCCGCTCTTATACACGCCGCCGCCATCGCCGGTGGCACGATTGCCGGTGATGCTGCCGCCGTACATATTGAAGGTGCCGGAACTCACATACACGCCTCTGCCGGTCTTGCTGCTTGCATGGGTGATCGTGCCGACGCCCTTGCAGTCGGTGAGGGTGAAGCTGCCGCCGGTCATATAGATGGCATCCATTCCGTCTGCGGCCGTGATTTTGTGCCCGTTGAGACAGAGGGTGACATTGTTCTCAATCTTAATGGTATACTCCGGGCTAATGTCACTGCCGAGGTAGTAAGTGCCAGTAGGAAGTATGTAGAATGTATCGTTACTGCCTTTTGTCGGTGCCCAGGATTTGTCGCCTATTTTCAGCGTGTTGCCTTCCTGCTTAATCTCCTTTTCAAATGTGGTCTTGTAGGTTTCGTTTTCGTGACCGCTGCCGTTACAGGTGCTGCCCCCGCAAAGGTAGTGGGTGTGCCCGGTTGTTGTTTCCGCCCACACCGTGGCCGGAACTAAACCAAACACCATGCACAAGCATAGAAATACACTTAATAATCTTTTCTTCATAGCGGTATTCTCCTTTTTGCATTGAACTTGCATTATTCTTTCTTCTACGATATATTATATTGTAAATCGTACCTTAGGGGACGAGTCAATAACTTTTACAGAAATTTGGTGAAATAATGATGAAAAAACACGATAACAGCCTATTTCAAATCGGAGAAGTTACAAAAATACTCGGAGTCACCCGCAAGGCACTGCTTGTATACGAAAATATGGGACTTCTGACACCGGCGGTAAAGGACGAAACCAACGGCTTTCGCTATTATTCGGCAGACAACATGACGCAGATCCGCTCTATCCGTTCGCTACAGGCGCTCGGTCTTTCCTTAAAGGAGGTAGCGGAATATTACTACGACACCGAAAATATGGATAAGCTTTTAGATAAGCTTTATGAGCTGCGGAAAATGCTGGACAGAAATATTCAGATGCTTCAGGTGCGTTCGGCAAAGCAAGGCGATTTCACAGTGCATAAAACCGTTCTGCCGCGTCAGGTGTGCTTTTGTCGGGAATATCGGTGTAAAGATGTTGCCGAGGCAGCTATTAAACTGCGGGACACCTACATTGCCGCCGCCAGAACCGGAAAAATGTCCATGGTGGCACGTATGTTCACCGTGCGCATGACGGATGACCTGGGTATTCTTGATTTGATGTGCTGTATTCCGGTGGACGAGAGCTTTGACGGGGTCGAGCGCATGGAATTTGACGAAACGCACGCCTTGTGCATCTACTACCGCGGACCGTATGAAGGAACTGCCGAAGCCATGCGGGTGCTGATGGAACATGTGAGCAAAAACGGCATTAAACCCGCAGGACGGTTACGCTCCGTTTATTTAGAGGGACCACCCAACCGAGGCGATAACAGTGCCGATTATATTACTCAAATCGCTGTGCCGATTAAGAAATTCGAGAAGGTGTAATTGCCGGCTGACAATGCCGTAATAACAGTCAAATATGAAATCACAACAAGCAATCCTGATAAGGAGAAGCCTTGTCATCTAAACAAGGTTCTCGGCAGAAATAAACTATCCTTTTTAAGCACAGCGGATATTCATTCGCTGTGCTTTTTTGGCCTAATCCCGCCATGTGTAAGCATTCGGCGCCTGAAACAGACAAAATTTGCTCCATTCTACCTAACCCGACAAATTTTTTACCGAATGCAATGTATACTGTGTATATCAAACTTATGCGCTCTTCACAGTTGCTCTTGCATCGGATAGAATAAAATCAATGAATCCCCCATACAGCGAGGTAGTTATGAAAACAAGGAGATGTCCCTAACAACCGTGTACACTTTCAAAACATAAGGCACACAGCCGTCATAACAAGACGGTTTTTCTGTCTGCGTCCGCAAGCGGTCGTACTATGCCACAAAGCATAGTGCGGCCGTTTTTTGTTTCTCGCGAACAAATAAATCCATACAGGAGGTGACCCCGATGTATCTTCCGGAAAAAGAATTCGAAGAAATGCAAAATAACGCTCTGCCATAGGTACGGCGCCCTGCCGTTCCTTAACAACAAGGTGAAACGATGGGAAAATACATAGGAAAGACACAGGTGTTGAAATAGCAAAGGCTGTTTGCAAAAAGCACCTTGCTACGCAACAAAAACACCTCTCTTTTTTTGACCCTCGCGGTCGACAAAATTCCAAAACAAACTGTAAAAACGCCGACAAACACTACCTTATAGTCAGCCGGTCCAATAGGAAAACCTGCAACAATGCCTCCTGCGTTGCCATCCGTTGATATGAATACCGAATTCTTAATCTGCAGATTCTTTATCGTTCCATAATTATATAACGCGAAACCCTGCGGTCCGCTTCCGTTCGCATACAGTCCACTGATAGAATGATTGTTACCATCAAATACAAGCTTTTGGTTATTGTATGGATATCCAGATGTTCTGAACACCTCGTCCCACATCCTAATGTCATCCATCTTCGCAACAGGAGTACCATCCTCCTGAATCAATGTTCCTTCATTTACTACGATATCTGCTGTATGCCTTGCACCCTTTGTATAAACTGTCTGTGCATTATCTGCGTAGGCATATAGTTGTCCGGCATTACTGATCTCGTAGACTCCATCTGTTTCATTGTAATGTGGTTTTTCATAATAATCACATCCGGCATTGGTACAGAAGCCATTCTTGACATTGTGATGTGCCTCGCTTGCATCATTGGTATATCCGGTACACCCCTTATAAACCTTATACTTGTCAGATGCACAGGGATTTGGGAGCGAATTTTCCGAAGATAAATTCTGTCCCCATGTAGCAGATGACTGATTTAACAAATACGCAGCCTCACCATTATAAAAGGATTCCTTGGGTAAAAAGGTTTCTCCATCAAATGAGTGATCCCCAAAAAAATGTTGTACTAGTATCAGAGCACTCATAGCAAGAACTCCAAGACATCGTATCATTCGAATAGTTTCAAAAGGTAGAAGAATTTGCATACGTTGATTATAATCATGTTCGTCCACACAGTTATAATGGTTATCGAACCCCATATGAAGCAAGGACGGCAGCATAAATTGATAAGCGCTATTTTTTAGTCACAAGTGTTACAAAAAAGCTTGACCACAACATAATATGCCAGTGGTTTTTTCGGTGTTTTAACTTCTTTCATGGTCTTTCCTCCTGTTGTTCTGCGTTATGCTTTCTCCGTGCATTTTCGTATTATTTATTCTGCCATCTGACTTCGCCCTTGGACAGAAGCGGATAACAGATCAGCTGATCTGAATCCAGATTTTCCGCATGCATGTCAACCGCTGTGATCTGACGATTATCATAAGTCGTATAATAATAAATACCTTTTGCTGTATTACAACAGGACGTGTATATCGTGATCTCATATTTGCCTTCTGTCACCTCACAGCATCCACGCTGCTGATCTACGGATCCTAAGATATGGAAGAACTGGCTTACACTCTCATCCTCTTCTTCACCGGAGATCGAATTTAATTTTGTAAAGGCAACTTTCACAAATCTTGACTGGCTGGAAAGATCTCCAGGTATTCCCATTCCACCCATTCCTCTGCTATATGCATCAAGCTGTAATACTCCTGCAAAAGTACTCTCCGGCTGTTTTCTGGATACTCCGGCATAATTATTCAGTGCAAACATCTGACTCGGGAATGGTGGATTATTGGTAAGCACTCCTACCGGATTATCATATACATGCAGCCCATCTTTCATAGACTCAACAACGATACAGGAGTCTTTGTCTGCAATGATCCAGTGAAGCTGTGCTGTCGGCAGCTGTTCACTGAATGCTGTACCTGTCAGTCTCATTGCTGCCAGCTTCTCTCTCGCCTCTGCTACAGTAGCACACTGTGTAAGGATCCATGGGATGAACTCGAACTGTGCCACCTGGCTGACTTCTGTTTCATCTTCCGGCAAAGCCTCTTCATATGCCGCATTGCCGACAAAATTAAGACCTGCCATTCCAAGGCCTTTTTCATTAACAGCATCATAATAAAGCGGATAACCTTCTGCAACAAATGCCATTCCGATCAAAGCATAATGGCTTTTTATCTTCCCGGCAAACCGGAAATCAAATTCGTAATTTCTTGGCGTTATCGTGATCTGTTCCCCATAGGAAAATTCATAATCAAGCGTTCTGCCCATATAAAAATCTTTTGTTTTGTAAGTTGCTGCTGTACACATATCGAACACCTCTTCTTTCTGCTATAATAGTCCTGCAAACAATCTCATAAACAACTGTCCGAGCCGTAAATATGCACTCCGTCCTGTGCGGTACTTTTCGGTCACTTCCCTGCATTCATTCATGGTTGTTCCCAGATCATCTCTTATATCCAAAACTGTCTGACTATCCGCCATAAAACAACCATTTTCAAAGTGGTGATAAAGCAATGCCATTCAGTTAAGCATCATTTTAGTGGTTTTCTGTCATAGAAAGCCACTGTTTTTATGCCTAAAAACTTTAAAAATATTACAAAAAACAGTTGACAAGTAAGCCAATATATGTTGCGCAAGCCTTGATTATAAACATATTTCAAGGAGACTCATTATGGCTGATTTTTTCTTATCTAATTTAAAATCCACACTCGACAACTGCATCACAGAACTCGATGATATTCACTCCATGTTCTGCCGTAATCCGGAAAGTGATTTTACCAGGAACCGCAAACTTTCTTTCCGCGAGTATATTCAGTTTATGCTCCAGATGCAGAGTAAATCCGTTTCAAATGCAGTAAACATATGCAGAGCATATCTCAAACACGATGGTAACGAAACAGAGTCCATGCTTCTCATACAAAAGTATCTGACACCTGTCAAGTACAATCGAAAATATCCTATCCACCTCCGTCCAAAGAGAAATAGGGATTTCATGTATCAGGTTGCATAAATCTCGTTACCATTATACTGCATTATAAGGCAGATAAGCAATCTGTCTTTTTGTCATAAAAAACCTTATCTAAATGACATTGAATGATTTATTTTCTATCTAAAATTTTATTAAACCGAATAAAGACTCCATAGTTTGTGTGTTTGACTTACTGTTTATATCTATCTTCTCCTAAATATTTTTCTAGTCATTGCAATATAAAATTGCTTATACAGTCTCTCCCTTAAGAGTCCTGATATTCTGGATAATATACAGAGCGACCGATATGACCATCATTATAGCGCACAAACCAATCAACAGATCTGATACCATCGGTGTAATGTGGAACCATATAATATGCACCGCTGCAGTTCCATATAATAAAAAGGTTACTATCTTTCCATGCCAGTCTGCACCATGTACTTTTCCTGTCTTTCGTATCACAAGACATCCACTGACTACCATATACAGTTCCTTACCTGCCATTATTACGATTAAAAGAAGCATATGCGGAAAACGAGTAAACAGACAGATTAACATCGCTGCCTGTGTAAGCTTATCAGCCACCGGATCAAGTATTTTTCCTAAATTACTAATCCTATGGAATCTTCTTGCGATATATCCATCAGCAAGATCCGTAAGACCAGACAGCAATAAGATTTCACCAGCTAACAGAGGATTTTTCTTTACACAATAACTCCATATAATTACCGGAATCAGACAAAGCCGAAAAAAAGAAAGAAGATTAGGAACCGTAATAATTCTATTCAAATTTTCTTCCTGATTCACTTCACTCTGCATGTACGATCACATCACTTTCCTTTTTTTTAGACATAAACCAATAAAATATAACACAAAATGCTAAAGCAAACACAACACCAAAAACATTTTGAATCACTCTAAGACTAACCGCTCCTTGTAGTCCATAAGTCTCTGCAGCAATGGCTAAAGCACCAAATGTGTTAAATACTGCCTGCCAGCCATATTGTGCTGAAAATCCTACACCGATTCCACCAATAATTCCTATATATGCATAGATTGACGAAGGAAGCAGAAAATATAATACTGTAAAACATATAACACCTGCAATATTTCCGACAATCCTTTTACGGACTCTGTAGTGCATATCTTCCATAAATGGCAAAATCGCGGACATGGCCGCAATACCAGCCCACATTGCACGTGGCATATTACAAAGTTCTGCAATGCAAAGGACAATCGGTACGCATAAAATCTGACATATCTGCCATTTTGTTCTGGAAGAAGTGATATCAAATTCTTGTATCAGATCTTTCAGATTTCTTTTATAAGTTCTGTTTTTATGATTTCGATAAAATACGAAGCAGGTAAGTGCTGCACCTAAAGCCATTCCGACTAATCGCATCTGATAGCTTTTTCCCGTAACATCATAACCATATAGCAGCAGATACCCAAGAACCAATGTAGATTGATTAAACATGAATGGATTATGGCATCCGAACAGAATCAACACAGCCAGTGCCGCAATATTTAACAGCATTCCCAATACCGGTGAAAACTGATTTGCTAAATGCGGACATACAGTCATAATTACAAAGAACAAAGCCAAAAGCATCGTAGATTGTCCGGTGTGGATCCCCAGATCCGCATTCCGAAATACCATAAGGCATAATAAAACTACTACACCCACAATACTATTCTCATTTCCAAATAAGATACTGAAAATAGTAACAAATAAAAAACAAAATGCCATTGTAACAGCTATCTTTACCAAATATACCAGTATATGATATGATTTTTCTTTTACTGTTTCACTCTTTTTCAACAGATTTTTAGAACCTGCCTGATTTAACTGCAATTCCTGATAAAATGTCATGTAATTCCTCCTCTATCTGTTTTTCTTAAACTTATATGGCCTCATCTTTCTGTATTGGAAGCTCTACAACAAATCTGCATCCACCATATTCCCGGTTTTCTGCCTTGATTGTTCCTCCGGCACTATCTACGATCCGTTTCACAAGTGCAAGACCTAGGCCATTTCCTTCTGCTTTGTGAGAACCGTCTGCCTGATAAAATTTATCAAATATTCTGGATTTTACATCATCCTCTATTCCTGGTCCTTCATCTTCCAGAATGAACTTAACAGAATCCTGTTCTTGTTTCAGAAACATCGTAATTGTCCCCTTTGAAGGGCTGAACTTAATCGCATTATCCAAAAGATTTATCCAGATATGCATAAAAAGTCCTTCATTCCCAGTATATTTAACTTCCTCCAATTCTACCTGAAAACCAATTTCTTTTTCTGTCCATTTTGTTTCCAATGAAAGAAATGCCTGGCGGATCTGTTCATCCAGACGATATTCTGTTTTTTTCATTGGTATATTCTGATTCTCTAACTTGGATAACAGCAAAATATTACCAACCAATCCGGAAAGTCTTTGGGTGTTAAATAAGATTTTTTCTACATATTCCTCTTGATCCGGAGACAGTTCTTCTCCCTGAAGCAGCATTGTATACCCTTCAATGGCATTAATCGGGGTCTTAAACTCATGAGAAACATTAGATACAAAATCCATCTGCAGCACCTCTGTTGCACGAAGTTCTTTTGTCATAACGTTAAAACTTTGATAAGATTCTCCAACTTCTGCTATACGGCTGTTCGTTTCCAAATGCTGTTCAAAATCTCCCTGAGAAACTTCCTTCATTGCTTTACTAAGTCTGGTAATTGGTTCTAGTAACTTTGCATTAATAAAGGAAGTGATCAGCCCTGCAATCAATGTATTGAAAATCAAAAGCCAGCCAAGCACAGGTATGCTGCCCGGCAGATTAAAAAAATGATTCAAAAAAGCAAATAATAAAGCAGATATGACTGTTGAAAATACAAGTGCCAGCCAGATTGCACCAGTCAGACAGGATCGGATCCGCAATCCTTTTTCTTTCTTTTGTTCCATTATTTTTTCACCACCTTGTATCCAATTCCACGCATTGTTACGATTTCAAAATCAGGGTTATCTTTAAAACGCTCTCTGATTCTTCCTATATGTACCTCTATCGTATGTGGGTCTGCCTCCGTCTCGTATCCCCATACTTCATCCATCAACTGTTGTTTTGTAAATGTTCTGC
The DNA here is from genome assembly GCF_040095895.1 of Lachnospira intestinalis. NCBI lineage: Bacteria > Bacillati > Bacillota > Clostridia > Lachnospirales > Lachnospiraceae > Lachnospira > Lachnospira intestinalis. The sequence goes on along the minus strand of NZ_JBBMFS010000017.1, from coordinate 22,498 downwards.
CTGGCGAAGCTGCAAGCTTATATAAAAGCAGGAATTCTTTTTTAGGCAAAACAAGACTTTCCTTATCAGTTGTAACCGTCATTGCATCATAATCAAACTCTGTTGAACCGATCACAATTTTGTGTTCATTCAGTATCTGTGCACGGCGAAGCAGTGCTCCGACTCTTAAAACCATTTCATTCACATTTACCGGTTTTACCATATAATCGTCACTTCCCGAAAGAAATCCCTGGCGCATATCATCAAAGGAACCTTTCGCAGTGATCATAAGCACTGGTATCTGATATCCTGCTGAACGAAGTTCTGACACCAGTTCATAGCCATCCATAACCGGCATCATAATATCAGAAATGATCAGATCAATATATTCCTTATCCAATACTTCTAATGCCTGTGCTCCATCCGATGCACTTTTGACTTGATATCCATTCTTCTCAAGCACTTTTTGGAATAGCTGGCTTAATTCTTTATCATCTTCTACAATTAATATTTGAAACACGATCTTCTTCCTCCTTTATCAGAACAGATATCTTGCCCATCCAAGCAGATGCTGTACCAAAAGTATGTTTCTCTGACGCTTCTTTGTTAATTCAATTGGCTCTACATGATACGGATCACGATAGGTTCCATCTTCCAATACCTGTCGGGACACTCTTTCATATTCCATCATGCCCTCTTCCAACTGTTTATTAATCTCTTTACTGCGAATTACAAGCATCAGTTCCGTATCCAGATATGCACTTCTCATGTCCATATTAAAGGAACCGATTACAGACAGATCATCGTCAATCAGAATACTTTTTCCGTGGTATGAATAACCGCCTTCATATTCCCAGATATTAATTCCTGTACTTAAGATTCTATTTCTGTTTTTCGCATAATCGGCAGCCCCAAATGGATTCCCATTATTCGCAACTGAATTTGTCATGATAGAAAAATCTGAAACGTTCTCTGCAATCTCCTCCCATGTATTATACATCATATCATTACAAATAATATATGGCGTGTGGATCTTCACACGATTTTTTGCATTTTTCATCAATTCTCCCAACTGATACCACACTACTGGTTCTTTGGAACCTGTGTGAATAGGATTTGACACTAATGCAATCTTTTCTGTCTCAAAAGTTTCGTCCGTGTAATCGGTATCGCAGATTCTTTCCTTATTCTCTTCAAAATATTTCTGATAGCCGTTCTGCAGCTCTAAAACTGCGTTCTTTACAGATTTTCTATTTGCCAGTTTTTTATTGTCATGAAAATAACCACTGTCTTCTTGTTCCCATACCGTTTCAAAATACTCTAACAACTGGTTAACTGAATTTTCTTTCTCAGGTTCATCGCAAACCACTAACACGTCTCTGTCATAGTTCTTATGTCCCGGAAAATCACCCAGGAAATAATTGTATGTATTTCTTCCCCCAAGAATATATCTCTTTCCATCTGCAATCAAATATTTATCATGCATTCTCCCCATCATCTTCCATGGTTTCAACGGATTGGCCTTATTATACAGTTTAATTTCAACATTCTCATGGGAAGATAATCCATAGAAATACGGATTTCCTTCCATATCAATCCAGCTCTCCATTCCATCTACTAACAGACGAATATGTACACCTCTGTCTGCCGCATCATGCAGTGCTCCTAAGATCAATTTTCCACTTTCATCGGATTGAAATGCAAAAGTAGAAAGAATAATTTCCTTTTTTGCATTCTTAATCAAACGCACTCTTTGTAAAAGCGCTTCTGGATTCTTTTCTATGATTACTGCCCGTTCTGTATTTTCACTGCATTCGTTCCATGACCCATTTTTTGTTTCTTTTTTGGTTGTATTGGACACTTCCGGCTGCTTTTTATATGCAACGCAGATTCCGAGCAATTCATAAAAAGCCACACATAAAAAAATTGCCAGTATAACAAGAAGGATTTTACATATTTTATACTTTTTCATTGTACATCACCTGATTCCTTTTTATTTCATACTTATACAATACAAAGTCAATCTCAATTTAACCTCAACAAAATTTATTTTTCATAAAAAATATGACAGGCTTCTTTTTAAAGAAACAGTCATATTTTTATTCTAATATATGAAGGAGCTTTTCTTACTCCGTTGTATTAATCACTATTTTATTTCTTCCATAAGCTGTCGGATTTTTCTCAATGTACACCGCGTAACTGCCAGGTCATCTTCTTGTATATTCGATACGATTTTTTCATAAGCTTCTATCATTTTTTCTTTCTGACAATTGCTTAATTCAATTGCCTTGTTCGTCAAAACAAGGTACGTTCTTTCTTTTTTTTCATCTAATTTCCAGATAATATATCCTTTATTTTCAAGACTTTTTACCATCTTAGATGTTTCTGGAATCGATAATTTCATGTATTCTGCCACTTCTGAAAGATATACTCCTTCATGACAGTCTGATTTTTCAACACATTCCTTTATACTATAAAGGAACAAATAATCTGTTCTTTCGACAAATTCAAATATGCTTTCAACATTGATGCTCTTTAAAAAAAACTCCTCTGCACTGGTTCCTGCTCCCATATTATCGTTCCTCTCTTTCTATATATTCTTTTTTGCTGACTAGACTCTTATATGCCGGGCGAATGATCTTATCTGTAGTTATCAATTCTTCCAGGCGATGTGCACTCCAACCAGCAATTCTTGCTATCGCAAATAATGGCGTGTACAATTCTCTTGGAATATTCAACATGTCATACACAAAACCACTATAGAAATCTATATTAGGACTTACTCCTTTGAATATCTGACGCTGCTTTGCAATCAACTTAGGTGCAATCTTCTCAATATTGTTATAAAGGGTCATATCTTTCTCACGTCCTTTATCCCTTGCGAGTTGTTCTACAAAGCCTTTGAACACTCTTTCTCTCGGATCTGAAATAGAATATACAGCATGTCCCATTCCATAAATAAGTCCTTTCTGATCAAACGCCTCTTTCTTCAAAATCTTACTCAGATATGATGCAATTTCCTCTTCGTCTTCATAATCTTTCACATGACTTTTAATATCATCCATCATATTCATTACCATCAGATTTGCACCGCCATGTTTTTTTCCTTTTAAGGATGACATTGCTGCTGAAATAACAGAATAAGTATCTGAACCTGAAGATGTTACTACACGTGTAGTGAATGTAGAATTGTTACCACCACCATGTTCCATATGTAACAATAATGCTATATCCAGTACTCTTGCTTCCAGTTCTGTGAATTTTGTATCTGGTCTTAATAGGCGCAGGAAATTTTCAGCAATAGATAAATCTTTTTCAGGTCTATGAATATACATACTTTCGTTTTTTTCATAATGACAATAAGCATGGTATGCATATACTGCTAACATAGGAAATGCTGCGATCAACTGCATACTCTGCCTTAGCACATTCGGAATTTCAAGACTTTCTTTCTCCTTATCGTAAGAGCCCAATGTAAGAATACTTCGAGTCATAGAACCCATAATATCTGATGTAGGTGCTTTCATAATGACATCTCTGGTAAAGTTAGTCGGTAGTTCCATACAATCAGATAGTCTTCCCTGAAATTCCATTAACTGTGTATCATTTGGCAATTCTCCGAATAAAAGAAGATATGCTCCTTCTTCAAAGACAAACCTTTTTCCTTTACTTCCTGTTACTAAATCTTTTATATTATAACCACGATAAGATAACTCGCCATCACATGGACTCTTTACTCCATCACGATATTCAAAAGCTTTTATATCAGAAATATTTGTAAGCCCCGTCAACACACCTTGGCCTTTTTCATCTCGTAAGCCTCTTTTTACACCATACTCTGAATACAGATTCTTACTAATGCTATCATTTTGTTCACAAAAAATTGCTTGCTGTTTCATATAATTTTCCAAATTGCTCATTTGAATCGCTCCTTTCATTCTGTTACGAACTTACATACTATACTCAGATATTCTTGTTTCCAGAGCATTCAGCATTGTCTGTTCTTTTTCTTATTCTTATTCATTAGCAATACAATACAATGGAAAACTCAATTTAACCTCAACTAGGTTTGTTTTTTCATCCATGCAAAATCTTCTTTGTACAACAGACTGTTAGATATAGCAAAAACGGCCTTTCAAAAACAGTCAACTTCTAAATCAACTGTTTTTTGAAAGGTCGTTTCATCAGATTCTTATAGCAATCCAGCAAATAATCTCATAAATAATTGTCCCAGTCGCAAATATGCACTTCGTCCGGTTTGATATTGGTCTGTCACATCACGACATTCTCCCATCGTTCTTATCAGATCATTTTTTATTTCCACAACTGCCTGACAATCTGCCATAAAACAGCCGTTTTCAAAATGGTGATATAAACTTCGATAATCCAAATTAATTGTTCCACAAGTTGCCATACAGTCATCTGCCACACTCATTTTTGCATGACAGAAACCAGGAGTCCACTCATAAACACGAACACCATGTTTAACTAATCCATGATAAAAAGAACGCGTTATATTATAAATGAATTTTTTATCAGGGATACCAGGTGTGATAATTCTTACGTCTACCCCTCGCTTAGCAGCCAGACATAACGCATGCGTCATTTCATCTGTTATGATTAGATATGGAGTCATAAACCAACAATATTTTTCAGCTTTATTTATCATACTGATATAAACTTCTTCTCCTACCTGCTCATTATCCATAGGGCTGTCTGCATAAGGTTGAACAAACCCAGTTTGCTGTGCCGCATAATCATAGTGGAAAAGGTATTTACTAAAATCAGAATCATTAGCAGCCTTAGCACTTACTGCATTCCACATTTCCAAAAATGTCACCGTAAGCGACTGAACAGCATCTCCTTCTAAACGAATACCTGTATCTTTCCACTGTCCATACGGGTGTGTGTAATTAAAATATTCGTTTGCTAGATTATATCCACCTGTAAATCCGACTTTTCCATCAATAACTGTTATTTTTCTATGATCACGATTGTTCAAAAACAGATTTAAACCTGGCATAAACGGATTGAATACACGGCAATGAATTCCTATTGCCTCCATCTTTTTCACAAAATCTGTGTTAATAAAGCCTATAGAACCCATATCATCGTAGAATACTCTAACTTCCACACCTGCTTTTACTCGCTCTTCCAGAACATCTTGAATCTTATGCCATGCTTCAGCGTCTTCTATCGCATGATATTCCATAAAGATAAACTTCTGTGCTTTCTCCAAATCCTTAAGCTGTGCCTCTAATCCTTTCACTGCTTCATCAAAATACACAATATCCGTATTCTGATAGATTGGATACTGCGAATTTCTTTGTATGTAACTTGCTATATTTCCTGCTTTCGGAATTGTTTCTTTTATTCTGCTCAAACACTCCTGACTGTCCGGAAGCATTGGTAACAATTTGCTATCAATTTCTGCATATCGCTCACGCATTTTATGTGTGCCACCATTCAAACCAATCAACAAATACAGGCCTACACCCATAATTGGGAAGATTAGAATTAAGATGACCCAAGGCATTTTCATAGAAGAGGTCTTATCTGATGCGTACAATCCCAAAACCAAGATTCCACTCAAAATCCTTGTAAATAAATTTATAATTTCTGCATATTCATTCAAGCGTGTTACGATAGTAATAATAAAAATCACTTCCAGAAGAATGCAGACTATGGAAAAACACAGCCGTTTTACCCCATTTTTTGTTTTTGCTTTGCCCTCTAAAGTATCTTGTTTCATATATATTCCGCCTTCCTAATAAAATACTAATAATTTATTCTACTCAATCATTCTTTCATTAATATCTGCAACCTCATTTGTATGTAACATAACCAGTGATATATGCTACTTTATCATCAAAGTCACATAATAACCTTATATGTTTTACCTCTCTCCGTAGTTCCTCCTGCTTTTCACATTCTTATCAACAACAACGATAAAATGCCACACAGTTATTAACAACCATGTGACATTTATACTCTTAATACAATTTTGCACCTGCTGGAATTGCATCATCTAACATTACCAGATTCAGTTTTTCTTCTCCATTTACATTGTGAATTGCAGAAAGAAGCATACCACATGAATCTATTCCCATCATAGAACGTGGTGGAAGATTTACGATTGCCAATAATGTCTTTCCAACAAGTTCCTCTGGCTCATAAAAAGCATGTACTCCTGAAAGAATCGTTCTCTCATTCTCAGTTCCATCATCAAGTGTAAATCTAAGAAGCTTCTTGCTCTTTGGAACTGCTTCACAATTCTTCACCTTTACAACACGAAAATCTGACTTTGAAAATGTATCAAAATCAACCTGCTCTTCAAATAAAGGCTCAATTTCAATACCTGTATTATTTTCAGCAACTGCTGCCACTTCTTCTGCTACTACTACTTCATTGTTATCCATTTGGTTAATCTCCTTTTCTTCATTTCTCACAATATATTATATCGACAAAAACAAAATCATTAACAGATATACTAGACATTTCGTTTCTATTATTCATATATCTTATCCACCTCAGATTCATACACCGATTCAGTATGAGTATCAAATAGCACCCACTCCACCAGATCAAACCAATCCGGTTTATCCTGCAAAAACCTATTTACTGTATGTACTGCAATCTTTGCCGCTAACTCTACCGGAAAACTATATACTCCCGTTGATATGGAAGGAAATGCAATAGACCTGATTCCATTATCCATTGCCAGCTTCATAGAATTAAAATAACAGTTAGCAAGAAGCTCCTCTTCTCTATCCCTGCCACCATTCCATATCGGTCCTACAGTATGTATCACATAATCACATGGCAGATTATAGGCTTTTGTTATCTTTGCTTCTCCAGTCTCACATCCGTGAAGTGTCCTGCACTCTACCAAAAGCTCCGGTCCTGCTGCTCTATGAATCGCACCATCTACACCACCTCCGCCAAGAAGAGAGTTGTTTGCTGCATTTACGATTGCCTGCACATCTGTTACTTTTGTTATGTCACCTTTTATCGTTTTAATCAAATACATTTTTCCTACCTGCCTATTAATTATATTACCTCTGCCCCAAATGGCATCAGAGACAATTTTGCAATTTTGAAAAACTGCTTTCCAAAAGGAATTCCGATAATTGTTATACAACATATCAGACCTGCCACAGCATTTCCAACTGCCATAGGGATTCCTGATACAATCAGCCAGATAATATTTGCAATTAAACTAACTGCACCGCCACCATATACCACTTCTTTTCCAAACGGAAAAAATGCCAAACCTGCAAACTTAAAGCACTGTAAGCCTATCGGTATTCCTATTATTGAAATGCACCACAGGCAACCTGCCAAAACCCACGACAATCCACTCAACAATCCACCACATATAAACCAAAGTATATTTCCTAATATGCTCATATCAATATTCCTTCTCTATCTCATCATCTATTCCATACATTTTCTTGAATGCATCAAGGTCTGCCTGATTCTTAATCAGCATAATCTCTTCTATCTTACCAGTATGAATGTCCTTAAAGCCCACAACCTGCTCGCCATTACATATGCTCGCCTTGATTACCGGTTTCTTATTTTCTTTATCATAAGTCTTTGTAACTGTCTTTTTCTTAAATAGTCCCACTCTGAGCACCTTCTTTTGACTTTGCCATCAGTATTAGTTTTTCAAAGGACTGTGCAAAGCGTACATCATCATCTTCTGTACGCTTTCCCTGGTCTCCGTTGCCACTCCGGTCCGTGCAGAACCGATGTCCACTGGACATCGTGCACCCTTTCATATGATTCTTATGAGAGCTGCGTCTTGCCTTTTTGTTAAGATGCCGCTCCATAAGCATCTGATCTATGTTCTCATTCGTGTACCACTTACCGGATTGGTGAATAGCATATGTCTACGCTCCGCTTCGGTCGGCTCAAAGCCAAGGTCCACCGGACCTTGTGAGCCCTTTTCCAAGTGCCATCGCAGCAACACCATAATCCTGCGATACTACTACATCCCCTTTATGACATATGCTGATTAGTTTATAATCTACTGCATCTGCTCCTGCACCTACTACAATCACTTCGCTGTAATCAGAATACAAAATATGATTCGTATCACACAACAAGGTGTTAGAAATATTGTATTTCTCTGCTATTGTCTCGACAATGCCCACTACCGGACACGCATCTGCATCTACAAATATCTGCATTTTCTCCCTAAATCCATTTCATATCAGTTATAGTTAATTGGTGTTCGTACTTCTATAAGATTTCCTGATGGATCATAAAATCTTACAAGCTTCTGTCCACCTTCAAGTTCCATTAATTCCGTAACATAACTTACAACATACTTGCCAGACTCCAGTTTTTCAATAATACCTTCTATATCATTATCTTCAAAATAAAGTTCCGTCATATTGTTATGTGGAGTTGTAGGTATTTTTGTACTATCATACCATACATCTACATCCTGTAATACAAGCCCCTCAGACATTATTACATTACCTTCCTGCCTTGTAATCACACGCAGTCCAAACAGTTCTTCATAAAAATCAATTGATTCGTCAATGTTATCAACAATAATCAATACATTTTTCAAACTCATATTTTATGTTCCTGCCTTTCGATTTCTTTTTGAATCCATGTCATAATTACATCTACAAGATAATCCTGCTGCACCTGACTTAGTTCCTTGCCAGGCTGCATTTTATGCCACTTTCGGATGCACTCCCTGCAGCATGTTGCTGTTGCGTGCTGGGCAATAAATACTGGATGTCCACACATTGGTGTCTGTTTACCATCATTTGCTATATATGCCGGAGCTTCTCTCTTTGCAATAAAATCCTTTGCATGTTGTCTTATTGTATCAAGGTCTCATCTCCCGACTCGGTCGTTGCTCCTGCTACGCAGGGTCGTCCACTGGACGACCGCAACCTTTTTCATTTATGTAATCAATATCTTTCTGCTTCAGATGGAAACTGCTACGAAACTTGGAATTATCCAGTCGTTCAAACAACTGCCTATACCATTCATCCTTCGTCATTAAAACTTCACTACTTCCGGCTCATGTGTAAATGATGAAAATGTAGCTGTCGCATTTTTTAAATAGAACACCTCTGTATTTCCATCATCTGCTGAGTACATATTCTGTAAAGATGGATAAGCATCGAGCATAGACTGTCTTGCTTCTCTTCTGTCATCTTCTACAAGTTCTCCGGCTACACGAAGCCACTCGCCATTTTTAAATGTACAGATTTCTACCTTCGGGTTTGCGTGAATCTGCTTTGAAACATCCTTTACCTTGCCAGTCTGAATATACAGTTTTCCTTCAAAAATGTGTGCTGTACCAAAAGGTCTTACCCTTGGCTGGTCTCCTTCCACTGTCGCCAAATAATATGTCTCTGCTTCTTTTAAAAATTGTACTACTCGTTCCATGATGTAATCCTCCTGTATCTCTTATTCAATTAAATTTCATAATAAAGCCAAATATTATCTTAACTATTCATTCTGCCTCTCTCTATATCTTCTCTGGTAATAATCCATTGTCCTATAATCTATCACATCCTTCATCTGCTGGGTCATAACAGGGTTATCAATTAGCGGACGCAATTCTTCTCTTAAACCTAATACCATTTCATCATTTCTAACAAAAAATCCTTTTCCTGATTCCAAAAGAAAATGCACCGGCATAGCAAGAATTTTCTTTAAATGGTCCTTATCTGAAATATCTTTATACTTCTGTAATGTCATATTTTTATCAAGATCTTTCCAGTTTGTTCCAGTTGAGAAAAATTCTTTCCAGCTTGAAAGAAGCTGTTTTTCTGATACTTCCATCAGCACATTTGAGTTATTATAAAATGCCATAAGTACAGGCATCTTATATACCTTTGACATATTTGTGTTTTCGAGCAGACTGATAAATTCTCTTCCAATTCCTTTATAAAACTCTTCTTCTATTTGATTTAGCTCTCCTATATCGTTGAGAAATTCCAGATATTTCTTAAATGGATTATCCTTGGAATGTCTAATTGCAGTTTCATAAATATTATCATCCATATATGTAAACAAATCCAGCCTAGACGGTCGCTTTCCCAAAAACTCTTTTACTCTAAAATACTCATTAATTACTTGATCCCTAAGTTTTAAATGTTTTCTATCCATTTTAGCAAATAGGTCTATCAGCTTCATATCAAAATCCACAAGACAATCATCCGGAAATAGTAATATATCGGACGGATGATATACTTCTCCATGCGTGCTCGATTTCCCTTCAAGAAGAAAACGCACTCTACCCGCTTTCTCATAATTACCAATAAAGTCAAGCACATTCAGAAACTCTTTTCCTCTACATTTTCTAAGTCCTCTCCCAAGCTGCTGAAGGAAAACTATCGGTGATTCTGTAGGTCTTAAGAACATTACCATATCAACAGATGTAATATCAACGCCTTCATTAAACATATCCACAGAAAAAATTACTCTTATTTCGCCATTCTTCAATTTTTGTATTGCAACATTACGTTTTTCTGTATATTCCCCACTTGCATCACTAAATACAGCAACCGATGGTATTCCTCTTGATGAAAACTCTCTCGCCATCTCTCTTGCATGCTCCTTGGAGCAACAGAATCCAAGAGCCTGCCTTGAACCATATTTACAGTAATATTTATAAATCAGCTCATATCTGTGAACATTTCCGATATAGGTTTCATTCAATTCTTTTTCATCATATCTTCCCCTTACAATGTGTAGTTTTGAATAATCAGTATCATCAAAAATCCCATAATAATGAAATGGTACGAGCATTCCCTTATTAATTGCTTCCTTTAATGAAATCTCATAAGGCACATTATAATCACAGATTTCATATATATTACGGCCATCCATTCTCTCTGGAGTCGCTGTAAGTCCCAAAAGGAACTGTGGGTTAAAATAATTTACAATCCTTTGATACTGGTCATTAATTGCATGATGGAATTCATCAATTACAATATAATTAAAATAATCCGAAGCAAAATACTTATTATTCAAGTATTCATTCCTGCCAAGTGTTGCAACCGAGGCAAAAATCACCGATTTGTCCGTGCATTTGCTTTCTCCATCAAAAAAGCCATAATCATCTGAATCCCTCACATTTTTAAAAGATTCTGCTGCCTGCTTTAGAATTTCTTCTCTATGTGCCACAAATAGTACTCTCTCATATTTCTTTGAGTCAAATGCTGCAAGATATGTTTTTCCAACACCTGTAGCAGCCTGAACTAAAGCCCTTCTTGCACCCTCTGCCCTAGTGTTTTCCAGTGAACATAAAGCTTCTATCTGTACCCCTCTTGGTTCAAATAGAACTATATCATTTGAAGTTTCGTTATCCTGTAAATCATATCTATCTAAATCCTTTGATACAGCTGGGCGATGCCAGTTTTTTGAATATCTTTTTAGTTCATCATCATCTATTACCACGGAATGGTTTTCAAATAAATCAACAAATGTATTGTAAAATTTTTCATAGTTTTGGGTATCTGTTTTGCTACTAAATCGATAATTCCATTCAATACCAGATGTCAATGCACTCCTTGAAATATTTGACGACCCAATGTATATCGTACTGTACTCTTTATAATGAAACATGTATGATTTCGGATGAAATGAACGTTTTTTTTCATTATAGAAGCGTAAATCTACCTGTTCACCAAGCCTATGCTTGATAAGATACAATGCTGATGGCTGTGTTATGCCTAGATAGTTTCCTGTAAGAATTCTGATTTTTGCTCCTCGTTTCAACGCATTATCAAGTTCACCAAGCAACATCCTGACACCAGATTCCATCAGAAAAGAAACAACAATATCCACACTATCAGCCTGTTTTAAACTATTAATCAGCTGATAATACAGATACATTCTCTTGTCTTGACCACCAGTTATTGCATCCGTATAATATTCTGTTTCATAAATATCAGCTAATTCTTCTGCAGTATTAAGTTTAACCATTTTTCCTCTCCACGACCTGGTCTTACATCATATGTAATCCACACTTCCTTCAATTTAATATTTTCTATATTCTGAACAAATTTATTAAACTTCTCTTCTGTAAAATCTGTAAAATAACGTCCATTTCTCTCTCCTTCAAAATCACCATACTTGAAAGATGTGTAAATGATTCCATCTCTTTTTAATGCCTTTACCATTTTCCCAAACACCGTTTTAAGTTCATTTTGTGTAAGATGAAGTATTGAAGAACACGCCCATATTCCATCGTATTTTTCTATTTCATCAAGTTCTTGAAACAGCATTTTTTTTACTTTTATACCTGTATAATCACTTGCAATACGACACAATTCCTCTGAGCCATCTATTGCATCAACCCTAAAATTCTGGCTCAAAAAATATTTTATATCTCTTCCAGAACCACACCCAAAATCAAGAATGTATCCTTGCTCAGGCAGTAATTCCTGAAAATGTTTCTGCGTGTCATGAAAGTCCACATCTATCGTTTTTTCTGCAAAACTGCTAGCATTTTTATTATAATAATCCAAAGTTTTATTCTCACTCATATCTATTTTACAGATTGCCTTTCTCTGAATCACTTATTTTATGTCATTTTTATAGTTATTATAACATTTATTAGTAGTATCCTCAATTATTGCTTTCCGAAAATAGTCCGACTATTTTATTTTCATATTAATTCTTTATGCTGTGAATCAAACAATTTTGTATCATCTATACCAGTGGCAGTAATTCTACACACAACCCCACCATCAACTACAAATACTACCTTTCCCTTCGCCTTATCTCCAATTTTGTCATAAAGCCTGCCAGCACTCATAGACTCACCTTTAACAGTAAAAGGACTGTTAGCCACATATCCTATCTTTCCAAGTCCTTTTATCTTTACCTGTATTGCTTCTTTGTCGTACTTATTATCCGGCTCTTTCTCAAGTTTTACTTTCATTCCTTTTTCCATAAAATCACTGCCAAAATAATGGCTGCAACCTGCTATTGTAAAATAAAGTTCTTCCATAATGGTCTCCTTTCCGCAAAACTTTATCGGCTTTACCAGTCTTCTCCGTACTCATCCATTGCATCATCTACACCATCAGCATAATCGCTGTCTCTGTCATATCTGTCATAGTCATAATCACCATCCATATAGATATCGTCATAGCCATCATCATAAGAGTCATATGTACTCTTCTTTGTCGTTGTACTCTTTTTTGTGCCGCTGCTATATGATGACTTGTTTGTTGAATTTGATTTACTATTGTAACTACTGCTTGAACCAGAGCTACTTGTACTGCTCTTAGAAGTACTGCCGGATGATTTATTGCTATATGATGAACTGCTATGGGATGTACTGCTTCCCGTATATGGTTTATGCAGATAACAATAACTGCTTCCACTTGCCTGCTTATTATCACATCCTGCCTTAATGCACTTAGGCTCACTTGCTTCGCCTATTGAACCTATTACAAACAGAACACCTATTATCACAAAAAATATTGTCAGTCCCTGTCCAAATGAATTCTTTCTCATATTAATAGTCCTGCCTTTCCGCTGCCTGCAAACTTTGGGGCGTATCCACAAAGTTGCGTGTGAAAAATTTACTTTTCACACTAGCCTCCTTTGCAAAAAACTCAGTCAAAATCATAATCATCCGGGTCTAACCCTGCCTCTTCCAATGCCTCTGCCCTGTCATCAGGATCCATAAGTTCTAATTCATCAACATCAAGTCCTGCTGCCATTACATCAATCTCAAAATCATCCTTTGCGTCATCCTCGAAGTCTCCGCCATCTCCAAATAATGCTTCATGTTCTTCCCTGCTGGTGCAAAGCATTTCTTCTGCAAACATCATTTCTGTGCCATCAATTTTGCCATCGCCATTTAAATCCATCCAATTTTTCATTGCTATACCTCCTGTAATCAAGAATTATCAAGGTTATTTGTTTCTTCTGATTATATAGTACTACTTAAGCTGTCCTATAATCATCACTTGCATATCGAATCTTTGTTCTTTTACCTAATTATTCATCATCTTCTTCAAGTTGCTGTTCTATTTTCGCTTCTCTGTAATCAATAATATCCGCTATCATAAGTACTATCTCTGACACTGCCACTAATATTAATCCAGTCTTTGCCAGTGTCTTTCCAACATGATCGTCTGTTTTCTTTGCCGCCTCAGCACTTTTCCCAAGCAGACCTATCAAGCCTATATTTGCCAGTCGCTGTAAATTCCTATTTATAGATTTATTTTCCCTATGAATTTCTCTTAATATTGTCTTATTTGTCATGGTAATTATCCTCCTTATTTTTAACCAACCATATCTTCTACTATCTGCATATTCTCTTCCTGCCCATTATCTACAGGCTGCATTTTTGTTACTTCACTATGTTCTGGAACTTCCATTATACCTTCAATTTCCACCAGATTATCTTCACAGGTATCAGCCATGGATTCACAATCAATGTAATCTGTCAATGCATACAGGCAGTTAAGTTCTTTCGTTTTTGCCTTCTTCTCAAGTCTCAACTCTTTAAGCCTCTTAAATACCTTATATCCCTGCGCGACATTGCAATTAGCATCTTCTGTTTCCAAAAGAATATTTTCAATCTCAGCATCTATCTCTTTGATGTCTATCTGTAGATTTGTTATATAATGTCCGGCATTTCTATAAAACTCTGCCTGCTGTCTTGCAAATGATAACCAGTCATTTTCTTTCCCATCAAACGGAGTGTAACTTCTTTCTTCTGCCATTGTTTCTTCACCATCCTTTTCATCAAATGTTGGTTCAATGCTGTATCTTTGCTTTGTATCTGAACTGTCGGAAGCTGTTCTATGTAAATCAGCTCTTTGCAATCTCCTGTCTTTGAGCACGCAATTTTCAAACAACTCTTCGTATTTTCTAGGTTTATACTTTCTTGTTTCCAATCCTTTGATACTTTTTAATGCCTGCTTCGCCCTAGTGACATTGGCATTCGTTCCAAAGCCGGTTTGAAAATACTCGATTCTCTGCAATTCATCCTTGATATCTCTTCTGTTTTCCCTACACACCCTCAGTAGTTCAACCAGATCAGCGGCTTCATTATCATCTGTCTCACATAATTCAATATAATGAAGAATATCGCATATCTTCTGGTCTATATCTGAATGCTTTTTCGACAGCTCCTCCCTATAATCTTTCAAACCCTCTACAAGGTATGTAAAATGTGTAAGATATTCTGCCCAGTCCATTTCTGACAGATCATACGATGCAACATTTTTCTCAATCGGTTCTGTTACCTCATCATATGTTAATTCTTTTATTGGTGAAATGTATTCATCATCGTTATTTTCTTCCTGTTCTTCTACATGTAATGCACCAGAATTGTCGTCCATTTCATTACTGACTGATGCTTCTGTGCTCATGTCTTCCTCTGTTTCTTCAATCGGAACCATACAATAAAATGATGCTTTCTTTCCTACACATATACGGCTGTTCGCCTGTGCAAATGTAAATACTGTTGCATCCTGTTCTCCTGCCACTGCTACCAACTGGTCTGATTTATCAGTTCTATAATAATGACCACTATAGTCCATTATGTAATATAAAGAATCCGTTCCCATAGACACCTCCTATTCTAATGTCCCATCATTTCTGCATACATCGTAATATTCACACATAATGCAGCATCCTCTGAATTCCTTAGCATGTAATACTGTTTTTTTAATCCAATACCATAACCTATCCACTCTGCTACCTCATCTGCTTCAAAAAAAATAAGAACCAGTAAGAGTTTATCTCTTATCTGATTCTTATTATAAAAGCTAAGGTGTCCCATAAACACACCTTGCATATCGAATTTTCGTTCTTATTTTTTATATTGTTTTATCAATCTGTCAATTTCAGCATTCATCATTTCAACCACATTTTGTGGCCCTGCAAGCGTTACTCCCTGACCAAGACCTATAATCCACGCCAGAAACTGCCTGCTGACTGCAACCTCCACATTGACTACAAAACGTTTATCATCCAATCTGATCATGGATACATCTTTGCCAAAGCGGTCTATCATAACACCAGCAAAAGAATTGTCGCACTCAATGCGCACCCACTCTTCTTTGCCTCCATACATGCCAAACATTTTTCTGGCATATGCAGCCATATCAAATGATTTAAATGCCTGCCTTCCTTCTCTTCCTTTGCCATTTGACTTGATATAAAGCATTTTATCTACACGAAAATGTTTTATTATTCCCTCATTACTGTCATACGCAATTAAGTAATAATTTTCATCATCCCAGGATAATGACCATGGGCTAACTTCATAAAGTGCTCCATCATGGCGCAGTTCCATCTTCTTGTCAACGTTCCATTGAAAATACTGGAATGTTATCCTCGAATTTTCTGCTATTGCTGTATGTATCCTGTCAACATTGTAATAAATGCTCTCATTCATCGTCTTTACACGACCAGTCACAAATACCTGCCTGTGTAACTGTGATGCCTCGTACTTACTGGCAAGTCCTTCTATCTTTTTTATAAGCTCATTTGACTTCTTAGCTGTAATAAATTTTGCCGACTGCACAGAATCAACCAATAATTTTAATTCTGCAAGTTCAAACTGTCTGTTCCCTATATGATAGGAATATGTCCTGTCTTCCTGCGTTCCTATAACATCCAGACCATACACTCTTAAATTTTCAATGTCATTATATAAGCTTTTGCGTTCCGCACTTATGTCATACGCAGCGAGTGCTTCAATAATCTCCGGCATGGTAATACTGTGCGTTTCATCCGTCCGCTCCAGAAGAATTTTCATAAGATATATCAGTTTCAATTTCTGATTTGATGATTTAGGCATAATGCACCTCCAAACTTTCAGATAAAACCAAAAACTTCTCTTATATGATACCATAAATAACCATATAAGAGAAGATATATAATTACTGCAAGTCCTAATGTCTGTACACCATTATATTTAATCTGCCTATGCTACTTTGCAGAGCAACATATCACAATTAAAACCAGTACTACAATAGCAATTATCAATAAAACAGGCTGGGTAAATAACCATAATACTGCGAATAACAATACAAAAAATCCTACAAACTTACCTATTGCAGCTATTCCGGAATAATCCCCATCACAAGCAGCAATAATTGAACCGACTACAAATATTAAAATAAACGCTAGTATATGCATAACTGCCACCTCCGTAAAAGTTCATGCTTTAACTCATGTATCTGTTCCTTATGCTTTATTTATAGCACTTTGTACTGTCCAATAATCATCTCTTGCACATCGAATTAATGTTCTGTATTTCGATAAAACTGTACAAAAAAAGGACGCAGAATCTCTTCCACGTCCTCACATCTATCTGGCTTTATCTTCTCTTACCTTCGGTGCTGTGTCCCTGATACCATATACTGTGAACCGGTTATCCAAATCAACATTTGTCTGATGGTTAAAGATGTTAAGCGAACCATTTACAAAAAGCTCCAGTGACAATGCAATGTCGATATACAACTTTATCACACAGCGGTCAATGATTGACTTCTATCTAGAATTTAAGCTGTCCCCGATGCACTGCTATCTGAAAGAATCTCAAATGGCAGTCCGATATACCTTTGTGTGCTCCATATTAATCTTACATATTAGATAAATGCATGTAAAATTTCTTTTACATAGCTTAATTGCGGTCTATTTAGCTTGTTTCCTGACTACTCAGGAAAAATATTTCTACCCTCGCCCCACCTGTATTTTCAGAACTTGAAAGTTTAATCCCTCCGCCATATTTTTCAGCCACAGTTTTTGCGAAAAAAAGCCCAATCCCATAATGGGCTTCGCCATTTCTACTTGTGTCATCCATAAAAAACTGCTCTGTGCCATGCAATAATGCTTCTTTTGTAAATCCTGATCCGCTATCCTCCACAATGAATGTCAGCCGGTCATCCTGCTCCTTTGCGTCAATATAAATGATTCCATTTTCTTTTGTATGCTCCACTGCATTCTGAATCACATTCATTACGGCTCGGAACATTGGATCATAAACAATCGTTACCTTTTTATCACTTTGTTCCGCCTTCCAATCTATCTTCTGGTGATAGATTTCTGCCAGTCCGAGCGCCTGTTCCTTTATATCTGCGAAAAAATCTTCTAACCTCACCGTTGTATAGGTAACATCACTGCAATTCCATGATTTTGTGACATCTATCAACTGTTTTACATAACTTTGTATCTGTGTTGTGCCGTTCAAAACATAAGTGATATTATTCTTCTGTTCTGTGGTCAGTTCAGTCTCTGAAAGTAGTTCTGCATTTCCCCGTACAATCGTAAGAGGTGTTTTAATATCATGCGCCAAAGCAGACATCTGTTGTTTCTTTTCCTGCTCTGTTTTCCACTGCTTTTCTAAAGATTCTCGCAATGCATCTCGCATA
The DNA here is from genome assembly GCF_040095895.1 of Lachnospira intestinalis. Lineage (NCBI taxonomy): Bacteria > Bacillati > Bacillota > Clostridia > Lachnospirales > Lachnospiraceae > Lachnospira > Lachnospira intestinalis. Next base: position 4,127 of record NZ_JBBMFS010000017.1, on the reverse strand, counting down.
TCATCGATTGCCGATAAACAGTCATCAAACTCTTTGATACCGGAACAGGATGTCTCATATTCCAGATTTTGATCCTTTATTTGTCTGATTGCGTCTAATACAGGCTGCATCTGCTTTTTGATTCTTTTTCCAAAACGTATGGACGGAATGATGATAATCGCTACTGCTCCAATCACAGACATAATACTCATCACATTCTGAGGTCCTATAAAATGCTCCCTCAAAAAAGCTGAATGATATTGAGGTGTCAGGCAATATTGCAATACAACATATTCATTTTCCCTTACAATTACTTTATAAAAATATTTCCCGGATGCAGTTCCATACTTTGCAGCATTCCATGCTATCTGTTCGTATTGTTCTGACAGATCTCCACCTATTTTCTCTCCATTCTCTGAAAAGATTACATAATCACAAAGTGCGGGAATCATCTCAGCAGTCACTTTATCTGCACGTAGAATCGTATCATATGCTTCATTAATCTTTTGCTCTGCATAATTCGCCGGATAGATGCAGCCCACACTAATCAAAAGGCAAAGCAGCAGCCAAGCAACAATCACCAAACCAACTAATGATCCAAGCATGACCAGTACATATCTCATAAAAATCCTGCTGAGTGTATTGCTTCTCTTTACTCTTCCCATTTATATCCAATCCCCCAGACTGTTTTTATCGGCATATAATCATAATCCGCAAATTTTGCTCTTATATTTTTGATATGCGTGATTATAGTACTGTCATTACTCTCATTGTCAAAGCCAAAGACCGCTTCCAATATCTGTTCCTTCGAGAAAACCTGTCCTCTGTTTTTAGCCAGAAATTCACAGATTTCGTACTCTGCTTTCGTAAACGGAAGTTCTTTATCATCCATCAACAGTTTCTTTTGAGATATCTGAATGCAGACTCTCCCTAAAACCATCCGGACAGAATGTTCCCTGTGCTCTCTTCTAAGATGTGCATTGATCCTTGCCCGAAGTTCCATCACTCCAAATGGCTTTGAAATATAATCATCTGCTCCTAAAGAAAGTCCGTTTACCAGACTGTTTTCCTCCGTTTTTGCCGTAAGAAACAAAATCGGACAATCCACAAGTGCCCTGATTCTTTTGCATAATTCGAAGCCATCCATTCCAGGCATCATAATGTCCAGTAAAATCAGGTCATAACGATGTAATTCTTCCATATTAATTTTTAGTGGATTACTTACTTTGGTAACCAGATGTCCATCCTTATTCAAAATGCTTTCTATCATTTCCAAAATTGCCGGTTCATCATCAACTGCCAGTATTTTTGCCATAGTTTCCCTCGATTCTATTCCGATATTCTGTTTCCTTCCCAGTGGTTTACCCACCAAAAATAGTATACCATACTAATCCCTGTAAATATTAAGAAACCTGGTATGAATGACAACCATTCACCTACACTAGTTTCTCCCAATACAGATTGCAGATAAGTATATGGTACTCTACCCGTCCAGCAGACAAATACATATTTCCACACATAATCTCCAAGTCCGGTAAGCATCAGTGCACTAATTAGTCCTGATATAATCCCTGCTCCAATGGATACCCCTTTTCCAAACTGAAAAGCCAGAATCAGCTGCCACAGATAAAGTGGAACACTGCTTCCCCACAGCAGCACTGCTGCAAATATACATCCTTTCATGATTCCGATGTCGCTTGATGCGATTCTTCCAAATCCAATTCCGAATATGATTGCTGTCAATAGGATAGAGCACAGACACAAAACCAGTAGCATCAACAGTTTCGATAAAAATGCTGCAGGTTTATCCGGTAAAGACAACAGATTTTGAAAATCACCTGCATTTTGTTCCTGTTCCATCACACTTGCTGTAAAAATTCCAATAAGTACCGGAAGTCCTGCTCCTATTGCCTGATAAAATGCAATCACTTTCATATTTTCATTCCATGGTGAAAAAAAGTAATATATTAAAAATATAACGCTGGTTATAATCGGAATCAGTAAGTGTGCCAGAATCACAGATGTTCCTTTCATCTTTCGCAAGTCTGCATTAAGAGATCTTCCAATCATCTTATTTCACCTCTCTTCTCTCAAACCATTTCAAAAACAGAACCGTTACTAAAACAAACCAGATGATTGAGAGACACATTCCCGGAACAATGACTCCCGTATCCAAAAGAGGATTCCCTGCTTCTGCGGCAAGTCCATTTGGTAAAACATGAAGCAACGGGCACATCATTCGCATAGGGATTGCAGAAACAAGTACATACCAGATTCTGGTTTGTGATATTACCACACCGCTGACGGTAATAAATAGGCAGACGAACAGGTTTACAATCATTCCAAATCGTTCACTTAAAAATAAAGCTACCGGAATCTCCCATAACTCAGAAACCGTCAGAAACAATACTGCAATCAACGCTCCTCCAACTGGAACATGTGTCGTTAGAAGAAAGCCTCCAAGCGTTGCTCCTGCAAACACAATCACATTAGAAAACAAAATCATGTACCCAATATAAATAATTTTCCCCAGCAACAATTTTCTTCTGTCTGTGGGAATAGTCATTAAATGATAGTATTTTATCTTTTTCTCCTGCGCCACAGAAAGATAACAAAATAGAGCAATCATCCCCGGCAGCAAAAGTGTATACCACCAGTTCCAAACACTTTCTGCATAAGCATTTGTCATCCCAAGAGTAAATATAAATGCCATGACAAATGTAAGAAGAGGAAATCCCCAGATAAACTTCTTTCGCATGGTTCTTTTGGCTTTTTGATGTTCTGCTTTTATAATATTAACCATGGATTTCACCTGCTTTCTGGTTTTTTCTTACCACATTCATAAACAAATCTTCAAGATTATCTCCCTGCTTTAATTCTCCTTCGTATCCTAAGATTCCACCTGAAATAATCCCGACTTTATCTGCAAGTAACTGTACCTCCGAGAGAATATGACTGGAGAGAATTACCGTGATTCCATGTTCCGGAAAAGACCGGATCAGCTCTCGTAATTCCTCGATGCCTATTGGATCTAATCCATTCGTAGGTTCATCCAATATCAAAAGTTCCGGTTCTCCAAGCAATGCCATTGCAATGCCTAGTCTTTGCTTCATTCCCAAAGAAAACTGCCCTGCTTTCTTCTTTCCGGTGTTTGTAAGTGATACGATCTGCAAGACCTCATCAATTCTGTTTTCATCTGTACCAAGCAATAATTGTCTTACCTTCAAATTTTCTCTGGCGGAAAGATTTTCATAAATAGGTGGATTTTCAATTAACGCTCCTATTTTTGATAAATCTTTCCTATCCAAAAGTTTTCCATCAAAGTAAATCTTGCCTGCAGTTGGTTTCATCATACCGGTCAGCATTTTCAATGTGGTAGATTTACCTGCGCCATTCGGTCCAAGCAGTCCATAAATCTGTCCCTTTTCGATATTAAGTGAAACATTATTTACCGCTTTCTGTTTTCTAAAATATTTACATAGATTTTGTGTCTGCAACATCATTTCCATCTTTACTATCCTTCCTTCTATATTTCATTTCTTACTGAAATATAACCTAACAGAAAAAAATAAAGATTTGATGAAGATTGCTAAATAATTCGTCTACTCTATTTTTATTCTCGTATGGAATAAACCATCAATTGAATATCATTATCAGAACTCGGCTTTCCACTGAAATCAGCAAAGCTGTTACAAATACGAAGTCCTAATTTACCGAATATCTCCGTGATTTCATCCAAACTATATAACCTTATAGGATTTCCTTCTGCTATTTGTGTATTTATTATAGATTATATGACCTTAAAAAATCTGTCCAGTTAATTGTAGCCTATCCAATTTCAAAACCAGCCATACCGTAATGTGGTGGTAAGTGATTTAACTTATGTAAGGGTAGGAAACCACTGGAATTATATCTGTATACTGATAGACCTTTTTAACAGGGAAATCGTTGGATACAGTGCAGGAGAACATAAAACAGCAGAGCTTGTAAAACAGGCATTTAGGAAAGTAGAAGGCAATCTGTCGGAAATCCATATCTTCCACACAGACCGGGGAAATGAATTTAAAAATGAGACGATTGAGGAACTGTTAGAAACGTTTCATATAGAACGTTCCCTGAGCCATAAGGGATGTCCTTATGATAATGCA
>NZ_JBBMFS010000016.1:0-59541 GCF_040095895.1 Lachnospira intestinalis | reverse complement strand
GAAATCGCCTGCCAGATGGGTGACTTGAACAGATATGCCAAAGCTGCTATTCTTGATATGTCACGTAAAGTCATAGAACATCTTGCTGTTAAATATAAAAATGTTGCGAAAGGGGTGAGCCGGACAATGGGTGGAAAAGTATTAAACTATGAAGCAAAAGATATCTTAAACCGCGGACGTGCGGAGGGACGCCGCGAAGGTGAAGCCAGTGGAATTCGAATCGGTGAAGAACGAACCAAAATTCAGATTGCCACAAAACTTCTTAATATGGGGAATGACATAAAATCTGTCGCAGAATTAGCTGAATTGCCACAGGAAACCGTAGAAAAACTGGCGCAAAGTATATCAAAAGAAGAAAAATAAGCATCAGGTGAAACAGCATTAAGTAATGGCTCTAAAGCATTACTGTTAAGCTTCCAGGTAGGGGCAGATACGACAAGTGAAAATAAGATTTCTGTAACAATGGATTCTATGAGTGCAAAGTCTATTGGTGTAGATGGAATTAAGGTAACCGGTTCAGATTCAACAAATGCTGATAAGGCAGTTGATACAATCAGTGATGCAATTAAGAAGGTTTCTAAGCAGCGTTCAGCTTTAGGTGCTGTTCAGAATCGTCTGGAGCATACAATTTCTAACCTTGACAACGCTGTTGAAAATACAACATCCGCTGAATCACGTATCCGTGATACAGATATGGCTGAAGAAATGGTTAGCTACTCAAAGAACAACATTCTTATGCAGGCAGGTCAGTCTATGCTTGCACAGGCTAATCAGCAGAATCAGGGTGTTCTTTCACTTCTTCAGTAATTTGGATTATCGTAATAATCTTAGTTCCCTTGGGCAGACGTTCAGAGTCCGCCTGAGGGACTTTTTGTATATAATAAAAAATAAAGAAACACTTGCAAAATACAGACGGATATGTTATGATACATATATCGTAAGGCAAAAACAACTACAAAAAACATACATCTATGAAGCCTTTGCTGATATTAGGCTCAGGGCTTGGCAAATGCAAATGCAAATGCAAATGCAAATGTATCTATGGAATAACTCAATTCCAATTTTCCAGTATGAAATCGAAAATCGAATAAAGGGGGAGAAAGATTGAACGAAGAATTGAAAAAAACTGTGCGCGCAGTGCAGGGAATGGAACAGTACGATGAAAGTGTAAAACAGGTATTGGCACATAAAATCATACTGGCAAGTATTCTTGTAAATATCGAAGCGCAGAAAGATGAACCGACCTCGTATTACATACAGAACAGGACAGTGTTTTATGCGTGCCGAATGGTGTCTTCTCAGAAAGAGCGGGATTTTACGGGCATGAATTATAATGATATTAAAAAAGTATATACAATATGGATATGCATGAATCAAAAAGAAAACAGCCTGAATTATCTGCATTTAACGAATGAGAAGCTTATGGGGAAGACTGCAATAGAAAAAGCAGGGGATTTGATACACATTATTTTACTGGGACTTGCAAAAAACTTACTACCCTATACAGAGGAAAATAAATTGCACCGGCTGTTGGGTGCATTATTTACAAATGAGTTGACGGCAGATGAGAAAATCAGTATCATAGAATCAGAATATAGCATTGAATCAGAAAGTGAATTGCGAAAGGATGTGAGGAAAGTGAGCGGATTAGGAGAAAGCCTTGTAGAAAGTGCGGCAGAAGAAGCATGGGAACAGCGTGAGATTAAGTTTATCATCAGTATGAACGAAAAAGGCTACACAATAGAGCAGATAGCCGATGTCACGGAAAAGAGCAAAGAAGAAGTAGAGGCAGTGTTGGAAAAAAGTAAATGAGATTGATTAAAAAATAAACTGATTTATAAATTTACTTAATAATATTAAAAATTACGGTCGAATATTGATAATATATTAAGCAAAAATTGGAAAATAAAAATAAAGTATTTTGATTGATTTTGACGGAATTCAATGATATGATACATCTACTCAAGTAAAAGCATACGTGTAAGATATATTACCCGTAGGAGAATGGAGAATCATAATCATGAAAAGACAAACCACTTTATTACAGGCAGTTATTGTATTAGGCGGCTTTCTTGCCTTGGCATTTTTATGCAATCAGTCTGGCATCGAGATACATCTTGCACTTTTTGCAGCCTGGTTTCTTGCAATGGCTGTTGGCAAAAGAAATGGATTTTCCTATCAGGAAATGGAACATGCGGTCACGAAAGGCATTTATGACGGCATGAGCGCTATTTTAATCCTGCTGGCGGTCGGCGCGCTGGTCGGAACGTGGATTTCCGGCGGAATTGTACCCAGTCTGATTTATTACGGTCTAAAAGTAATACATCCGTCTATCTTTTTACTGGCGACATTGATTCTTTGCAGTATTACATCGATTGCAACCGGTACTTCATGGGGAACAGTCGGAACATCCGGTATTGCCATGATGGGTATCGGTTCAGCACTTGGAATTCCGGCACCAATAACAGCCGGAGCCGTATTGTCCGGTGCTTATTTCGGTGACAAGCTTTCACCGCTTTCAGACAGCTGCGTATTGTCTGCGGCAATGGCGGATATTGATGTTATTGACCATGTACGCGGTATTTTGCCGGTATCATTAAGTGCATTTGGTATTACAGGCATTGCATTTACGGTTCTTGGTTTCCGCCTGGGCGGCGGCAGTGCGGATATGACACAGGTCAACAGCGTTATGGCGGCACTTCAGGAAAATTTTCATATCAGTTTATTCGCATTTGTGCCAATGCTGGTTGTTATTATTTTACTGATACTCAAAATGCCGTCCCTGCCGGTTATTTCATTTGGTGCGGGACTTGGAATTGTATGGGGCATTATATTTCAGGGACTGACTCCGGTAAAGGCGATTTCTACAGCATGGGTACAGCTTGAAATGAATACGGGAATCGAATTTATTGATTCACTGCTTTCACGTGGCGGCATGAACAGTATGCTGTGGTCGGTGGCAATTATTATTCTGGGGCTTGGATTTGGCGGATTACTCGACCGGATTGGTATTATTAAGGCAATCGCCGGAAAGGTTTATCAACATATCAACAATGGTGGAACACTGACCGTATTTACGATTATTGTTGGATTTTTAGGTTGTCTGCTTGGCAGTGCAATGTATGTTTCACTGGTCCTTACACCGAAAATCATGGCGGAAAAGTATGACGAAATGGGTTACAGCCGACGGGTTCTTTCAAGAAATGCTGAAATTGGCGGTACGCTGACAGCCGGAATGATTCCGTGGAGTGACAACGGTATTTATATGGCAACAATTCTTGGTGTTGCGACATTTGAGTATTTACCGTATATGTGGCTTTCATTTTCATGCATTGCATTGGCGATAATTTTCGGTTTTACAGGTCTGTTTATGTGGAAAAATAAAAATGCCGTTTAACGGCGGATTGGGGACTATATGAAGAAAATATTATTAATTGCGACAGGCGGAACAATCGCATCTTCTGAATCATCAGAGGGGCTGACACCGTCGATTGATGTAAAAACACTGCTTACCTATATTCCGGAAATTGAGTCTATCTGTCATCTGGAGGGCATTTCCGTGATGAGGGTGGACAGTACCAATATGAATCCGAAGCTGATGGCGCGGATTGCGGAAACGATAGCACAGAATTATGATGCATATGACGGTTTTGTTATTGCACACGGTACGGATACCATGGCATACAGTGCGGCAGGCATTACGTATATGTTAAAAAATCTTGCAAAGCCGGTGGTGTTTACCGGTTCACAGATTCCGATAGAGGCATTGTATACCGATGCCAAAAAGAATCTCTCCGATGCGATTCGTTTTGCGTGTGAGGGTATCCGCGGTGTGTATGTTGCATTTGACGGAATTGTAATCAACGGTACACATGCCATGAAGATTAAAACAAGAAGCTCCGATGCGTTTAAAAGTATTAATTTTCCGGTGATTGCTGAGATTAAACTGGGCAAAATTACGTATAATCAGCTGCTTACTTATTCCGGGCATCTGGATAAATTAAGTGAGGAAATAACCGGTGATTTTGCAATAGATACAAAGGTCTGCCGGGATATTTTTGTATTGAAAATCTTTCCGGGAATCGGAACAGAGCTATTTGATTTTATCCGCACACAGTATAAGGGTGTTATTATTGAAAGCTTTGGTATCGGCGGAATTCCGAATGTTGATGAGGATATCGTGTCAAAGATACATGAACTGATTGAGGCCGGAGTCGCAGTTGTCATTACAACGCAATGCATTTACGAGGGAATTGACCTGAGTATCTATGAGGTTGGGCAGACTCTTGGACGGCAGAAGGTTATTGTTGCTGCAGATATGACGACAGAAGCTGTTGTGATGAAGCTGATGTGGGCGCTTGCACATTATGAGCAGATTGACGATATTAAAAGATACATGGAAACACCATATTTTGCAGATAGAAGTTATTAAACATGAAGACAGGTTAACGCAAAACAGACACCTATCCACTTTATTGTAGATGGGTGTCTGTTTTTTAATCAATATTGATACGGATTAATCCGATGACTTTTCCGATAATTTCGCAGGAATCTACAATAATAGGTTCCATAAAATCATTCTCCGGCTGTAAGCGGATATGTCCGTTTTCCTTGTAGAAACGCTTTACAGTAGCAGAGTCATCTACAAGCGCAACAACAATTTCTCCATTAGATGCGGTAGACTGCTGCTTAACAATAATCTGGTCGCCGTCATAAATACCGGCATTTACCATACTTTCCCCCTTGACATTTAACATAAAGACTTCTTCTTTCGGAATAAATTCCGCCGGAATCGGAAAATAACCTGTAATATTTTCAACAGCTAAGAGCGGCTGTCCGGCAGCAACCTGTCCTATTAAAGGAACATTGACAACTTCACGTCTTGTCAGGTTAAAATTATCATCTATAATCTCAATCGCACGCGGCTTTGTAGGGTCTCTGCGGATATATCCATTCTTTTCCAGGGTTTCCAGATGTGCATGTACAGAAGAAGTCGACTTTAAATTGACTGCCGTACAGATATCACGTACTGATGGCGGATAGCCCTTATTTAAAATCTGGGACTTAATATATTCTAATATTTCAGTCTGCTTTTTTGTAATTCTGCCATATGCCATAGACCATAACCTCCATAAATTTATAAAACTATCGTAACATATCATGCGCAAAAATGCAAACAAATTTTCAGAACAATTTTTCGGAATATATGTTCGATTATGTATTGACAAACATATGTTCAAGAGATATAATACAATCAATTCAAAAGAACAAATGTTTGAGTTTCATTGGAAAGCGAGGATACGATTATGAATGGTATGATGGCAGTTACAAAAAAAGAGCAGGTAAGAATTATAGCAGGACTTTTTTCACCGGCAGGAGTTATTGCGGCAGTCAGAAGGCTGGATATACGCATCATTCACGCAATTTTAGCAGCGGTCCTTTTAATTGCAGTAACCGGTATTGGGGGAAGAATGATAATTGCAAATGCTTCTGTTAAAGAAGGACAGAATGCATTGGAACGGTATTATACAAGCATTACTATTGAAGATTGTGATACGTTATGGGATATCGAGGCACGTTACAATACAGGCGCAGAGAACAAAGAACAGTATATCCGCTCCATCATGCAGATGAATCATATGAGTTCTGATATTTTATACAGCGGACAGAATCTGATCATTTATTATTACGGTCAGCCACAGACGAATTAAAAGCACTGAAAAGAATATCTGCACAGAGGCGCCGCTGCGAAGAAGCTGTGTTTTGTGTAATGGAATTGCATCAGCTGTAATCAATTGGAAAACAAATCAAGTCATTGGATTTTCCGTAAGAATCGTGTATAATATAGAAGTATAACGATAAAGTCAGATAGAGTGAAATGGAGAATTTGTATGATGACATTTGAAGAATTAGGGGTGTCAAAGGCACTGACCGCTGTTTTAAATAAACGGAATATTACAGCACCGACCCCGATACAGCAGCGTGCTTATCAGCCGGTAACAAAAGGAACGGATGTTATCGGCTGTTCCAGCACAGGTTCGGGAAAGACACTGGCTTATTTACTGCCTGTGATTGCAACGATGCAGCCGGACAGCAAATATATACAGACGTTGATACTTGTTCCGACCCAGGAACTTGCAGTTCAGGTGTGTAATGAAGCAGAATTGCTCTTTAAAGGCGCACAGCTGCCATATAAGGCATTATTTCTGATTGGCGAGGGAAATATTAACCGCCAGATTGAATCGCTTAAAACAAAGCCTTCACTGGTTGTAGGTACACCGGCGCGTATTTTGCAGTTAATCCGTCAGAAAAAGCTGCGGGTACATGATGTCAAGACACTTGTGATTGATGAAGCGGATAAGCTGATGGACAAGACATATTGCGAACAGATATTTGCAATCCGTAAATCACTGATGAAGTATACGCAGGTGCTGATGTTTTCGGCAAGTATTGATAAAAAGACACGGCAGATTGCTAATCAGATTACATATCATGCGGTTGTTTTAGATACAAAGCAAAAGAATGAAAGTCTGATTCCAAAAACGATTAAGCATATTTTTATTGTGACAGACAGAAGGGAACGGATTGAAACTTTAAGAAAAATCGCTAAGGCGTTAAATTCAGATAAGGTCATGGTTTTTATTAATACCAGATATGACCTTGAAGAATCCTATCAGAAGCTTCAATATCATCATTATAATGTAGCTGCGTTATCCGGGAATCAGGATAAGCAGGAAAAGAAAACGGCAATTGAACATTTTAAATCAGGAAAGGTTCAGTATCTTTTGGCAACGGATGTTGCAGCCAGAGGCTTACAGATTGATAATGTTGAAACCGTGATTAATGTGAATCTTCCTGAAGAATCCAAGGAATATCTGCACAGGGTCGGCCGCTGCGGAAGAAACGGTCAGGAAGGATTATGTGTATCCATTATTACAGAAAATGAATTGAATAAGATTAAAAAGTATCAAAAAGAATTTAAAATCAATGTAGTACAGAAACGTTTATATAACGGAAAACTGGTTGCTAAGTAAGAAAATAAACGATAGACGGTGATTTATGTAAAAAGAAATACAAAACTTCGTTAAACTTGGGTTTAGCGAAGTGATATATTACAAAGATACTGTCTGCAATTATAAATTATGTTATATGAATGCTCCTCTGCTTTTTTGATTATGGAGGAAATATGGCCGAAACAAAAACATATGCCCAACAGCAAACGATAAAGTATACAAAAAAACTCAACGAATTACTGAAAATTCTTCCGTCGTTTTGTACAGAGTATTTTAACAGTCTTGAATATTCCAAGCAGCCCAGGACAAGGGTTGCTTACGCAATGGATATCAAGGGTTTTTTTGAATTTCTGATATGTGAATATCCGCAGTATGCCAATTATACGGTAAAGGATTTTACACTGGCAGACCTTGAAAAACTTAAAGGTCAGGATATTTCAGATTATCTGCGGTATGTAAAATTATATGATAAAGAAGGTAAAGAAGTCAGCAATTCAGAACGCGCAGCAAAAAGGAAGCTGTGTGCATTGCGCCGTTTTTATGCCTACTACTACCGTTATGAAATGATTGGGGAGAATCCAACGCTTAAAGTGGATATGCCAAAGATTCATGACAAGGCTATTACGCGTTTAGATGTTAATGAAGTGGCGGAATTTTTAGACAATGTGGAATCCGGCAATAAACTGTCAAAGGCACAGCTAAAGCGCCATGAAAAGTTAAAGACAAGGGATTTGGCGCTGCTTACACTGATGCTTGGGACGGGAATCCGTGTATCGGAATGTGTCGGGCTGGATATGAAGGATGTTGATTTTGACAATGACCGAATCAAAGTCGTCCGTAAAGGCGGTGCTGAAAGTTTTGTATATTTTGGCGATGAAGTTGAAGAAGCGTTATCTGCGTATATGGAGGAACGGAAAGAACTAAATCCAAAAGAGGGGCATGAAAACGCCCTGTTCTTATCTTCTGTCGGAAAAAGGCTGTGCGTGCGGTCAGTAGAACTTTTGGTGAAAAAGTATGCTTCTACTGTTACAACCGTAAAGCACATTACGCCGCACAAGCTGCGCAGTACATATGGTACGAATCTGTATCAGGAAAGCAAGGATATTTATTTAGTTGCCGATGTTTTAGGACATAAAGACGTCAATACAACCCGCCGCCATTATGCAGAAATCGTAGATGAAAATAAGAGAAATGCAAGAAATATCGTTCATTTACGCAGAGATTAAAACTACGAGCAGCTGTAAAATAAAAAATGCGAAAAACTGTAATCTGTCAATATACAGTTTTTCGCATTTTCTTTTATGCATTTTTTATTTATCTTCTGTTTTTGTCCGGTTTTTTCTTTTGAAAATTTTGACTATTTTAAATTATTATTGAACGGTACTGCCCGTCGGATTAATCTGACTTTTGTTATCAGAACCGTTATTTGTGCTGTTTGATGAAGTTGAAGCTTCTGTGACAGCTGTTACAGGCTGTGAATTGGTTGGAGCTGGTGTCGTTGTATCGGGTTGTGCCGGCTGTGTCGCAGCGGCTGTTGCCGGAGCTGTAGTTTCGGCAGGCACAGTACTCTCCGCTTCATCTGTTACCGTTACATAACGGTAGTATTTTAAATTTGTACCAAAGCTGTCATTTAAAAAGTAAATGACTTTATATACACCGGGCGTTGATGTATCAACGCTTCCTGTAGCTGTGATATATGAAGTGATATCATTGTTATTTACATCTTTTGCGTAAACACCGGTCCAGATGTCAAAGTCTGAATTTAAAGCAACGGTACAGTCACGGGTTCCTGTCATATATGCAATTTTAGTATTGACGATGTTGTTTTCTGCATTATTTACAGCACCCTGATCTGTAGGGTCATATTTGGCATCTGCAGCAAGTGTTGTCAGTTCAGATAACCGGTTATCGAAGTTTTCGGTTGAATCTTCATATACTTTTACTTTGGTATTTAAACCACAGTTTTCATAAATCCATTTAGCATCGGCTGCGGTTAATGCAACAGAACCGACCGATGACGATTTACCCAGATTATTATAGGCACTGACAATTAGTGTCATTGTATCCTGCTTGGTATACGGTACAGAATGTAAATAGGCATTGTTGCCAAATTGTACCGTATAGTGTCCATAGACATTTGAATCAAACATTTTCCAGATAAATTTGTCAGTGATGGAAGTTTCACCGGTGGCAAGGGATTGCGGCACGGAACAACGGAATATCTGGAATATATTTGTAAATTCCCCGGTGGCATCCATTTTATAAACAATCAGATAATTCTTTGATTTATTAATCGCAAGCATATAGGACTGGTTATCGGCAATATAACCGGTTGTTTCTGTAGAAACGGAAACTTCATCCGATGGATTGTCCGATGTATTTTCATTATTAAACATAGAATGTATGGTACTGAACATAAAAACAACAGCTGCAGCGAATACAATCAATATAAATGTATACAGGGGCGCATGCCCGCGAAGCAGCCATTTTCTGACATCAATTTTTTTAATTCGTGTATATTCTTTAAATTCTTTTAAATTCTTTAAATCCATTTACTATTCCCTAAATTCTGATGAATGACAGATGTTTGATAAAACTGCAATTCAGCCATATATAATAGATATATATGGCTGAATCCGGTTATGCATTAGTTACTGTTTATTATTTTTTTCTTTTAATTCAATGTATTTTAATATTAAATCAATTGAACCATCGATACCGAGCTGACCGCTGTCAAGACATAAATCATAGCTCTTTGCTTCGCCCCACTTTTTACTTGAATAGTAATTGTAATAGCTGGCTCTGCGTTTATCTGTTTTCTGGATCATGTCGGCAGCTTTGTTATCGCTTAAATCATAGAGCTTTTTAATACGCTGGATACGGACATCCAAATCGGCCTTAATCCATACGCTGACTGCAAATGGGTTATCTTCCAAAGCATAGTCAGCACAGCGTCCGACAATAACACAGGATTCTCTTTGAGCCAGTTTCTTAATGGTATCAAACTGTGCCAAAAAAACTTTGTGATTAATTGGCATATCCATGTATGAACTTGTATATCCCAAAGAATATGTGTCCATTACAAGAGAATATAAAAAGCTGTTGGTCGGCTTTTCATCCTGGGAAGCGAATAAATCTTCGCAGAGACCGCTTTCTTTTGCTGCAAGTTCTAATAATTCCTTATCATAGCATTTAATTCCGAGTCTTTCTGCAAGCTTCATGCCAATTTCATGTCCGCCACTGCCAAATTCTCTGCCTATTGTAATTACGGTTCTTTCATCCATATTTCCCGCCTCCTTCAAGTTATTTCATGGCTATATTATACAATAAATTGTCAGAAAAATCTATATTTTTACATAATTTTTATGAAATTTATTCTTCATAATGTTCGATATGAAACATGATATCCGAGAGAAAATCATGTATGTCCTGTGCGTTTTTGCTGGTGATAACACTGTATTCACGCGGGGTTACACAGGCAAGCCGCAGGCTGGCAGAGCCTTTGGCAGAAAGCATATAATTTTTGTTCCATGAAGTGTTTTCAATAGCTTTTGCAACTTCCGGTGAGGGTTTATTTCTGGTTATGATAATAAAAGAAATATATGTGTATAGGTGGTGCTTTACAGGGAATTTGCCATCACCGCGGACAAAATGCGGTTCAATGCGTTCTATCGCAAATTGTTTTAAAGCATTTAACTGTTCCATATCCAGATTATCAGAATTGATAAAAAATAAATGCTCAAAGGATTTCATCTCCCATAACCGGGATTCCTGTGTTGCACTCTCATATTTATTGTGTCTGTTATAACAATACGCATAAATGACAAATTTATGATTCTCAAACCAGTAATTGTGGTAAATATCAAAATAATCTGAAATGCTGTCCAGAATCAAATCAATAAATTCTTTCCTACGCATACTACTCTTCATTCTCCATTCCGCAGGCATTTTTAATGCCGCTTTTTTTGTAAATCGGCAAGGATTTTGGTAAAGTAATCCGGCAGTGGTGCTTCAAACTCTACGTACTGCCCTGTTCTGGGGTGAATAAACCCAAGTACGCGTGCATGCAGTGTCTGACCGGTGAGCCGGTACGGCGGTTTTGCCGCAGTGTAGGTGTCATCGCCAAGGAGCGGATGACCGATACTTGCCATATGTACGCGGATCTGATGTGTTCTCCCGGTTTCAAGCTGACATTCAATATGGGCAAAATGCTTGAAATTTTCGAGAACGCGGTAATGTGTCACTGCGCGTCTGCCATTCTTTTTGTCAATTGCCATTTTTTTACGGTCAACCGGATTTCTGCCAATCGGCGCATCAACAGTTCCGGTTTCTTCCCGGAAAGCGTTGTAGCAGATTGCTTCGTATTTACGGGTAATAGAATGAACGCTCAGCTGTTCGGCAATTTTACGGTGGGCATAGTCATTTTTGCAGGCAACTAAGACACCGGTTGTATTCATGTCAATACGGTGGACAATGCCGGGGCGCAGTTCCCCGTTAATACCGGATAAATGGTCTTTACAGTGATACATTAAGGCGTTGACAAGTGTACCGCTGGTATGTCCTGCCGCAGGATGTACAACCATTCCCTTTGGCTTGTTTACAACAATAATATCTTCGTCTTCATATAAAATGTCCAGTGGAATATCCTCAGCGGCAATCTCCTGCTCTTTCACTTCGGGAACATGAATTGCAATGATATCCCCGGCATTTAATTTATAATTGGATTTTACATTTTTGCCGTTTACGGTAACATTGCCGTCCTGAATCAATGTCTGCAGATAAGATCGTGAAAAATCCCGTAAATTCTCTGATAAAAATTTGTCAATACGTGTTCCAACGGCATCGGAAGTATCGCTGTCCGAAGATACAGACAATGTGATTTTCATACAGTTGTCTGCGGTATCAATACCGTTATGAGAGTCTGTCATATCCGTAATGAATTCGTCCGGTTCATTTTCAATATATGCAGCATCCAAAGCTGCGTTATCTACAGGAAGTTTTGTGTTTTCCATACAGTTTAAGTGCCTCCAGTTATTAAAATTCTGCATAGCCGGATTTTTATAGTTTAGTTACCGGATTCCTGATTTTAATGTTTATTTGTACCGGTTTTCTTTAAAAAGCTAAAATCATCTTCTTTATAATAAAAAAGAATTAAAACGGCAAAACAGACGACAGATACCGTTACATAGATATCTGCAACATTAAAAACAGGAAAATTAATCAGTTTAAAATAAATAAAATCACGGACATAGCCGAGTGTCAGTCTGTCGATAAAATTACCTAAAGCGCCCGATGCCAGTACGGTCAGTACGGCAAAAAACGGAAGCATATGGCGTGTACGCGGCATTTTTATAATGACATAGGTAATAACGCCGACAATCAGAACCGTCAGAACCAGAAAATAGATTCTTGCACCGCTCATCATGCCCCATGCCATACCGGTGTTTTCCAGATAATAAAATTCCAGTACATTTTTTATCAGGACGAAAGGGGATTTGCCTTTTAATGCCGAAACGGCAGCAATTTTAGTCAGCTGGTCTATAAGGCATAAAAGTACAATACCTAAAATATATCCCAAAAGTCCTTTTTTATTCAGATTTTTCATGTAATGCCTCATTTCTAAACGGGATGTTTTGTTATCGGATAATATCTGTCAGAGAACGTTTCATCTCGTCGTCTGTTACAGTTCTGTCAATGTAGGCATTTCCAATTTGTTTTAACAGAATGAATTTAATCTGATTGGCTTCCATTTTTTTATCGCTCTTTGAAACGCGGATGACATCATCAATGGAAATGCCGGTAACGTTTGTTGGAAATGCGTAGTCTTTAAACATCTGTATAGCATCATCATATTCAGCCTGTGTAATATGACCGCGGGTAACGGAAATGTTTAATGCGGCAATCATGCCAAGGACAACACATTCGCCGTGATACAGCTGGAAATTCATCAGTTTTTCGATAGCATGTCCCAGTGTATGTCCGAAATTTAAAAGTGCGCGGTCGCCCTGCTCTGTCGGGTCTAATTCAACCACTTCACGCTTGATATTACAGCTTCCTGCAATCATCTGTTCCAAGGCATCATAATCTTTTGCCTGAATCTTTGCAGCATTATTCTGCAGCCAGCGGTAATAAGCCGCATCTTTAATCAGCCCGTGTTTGATGATTTCACCGAAACCGGAATTAAACAGACGGGTATCTAAGGAAAGCAGTGTAGACATATTCATGTATACAAGCTTTGGCTGATGGAATGCGCCGACCATATTTTTATAAGCACGGAAATCCACACCGGTCTTGCCGCCGATGCTGGAGTCAACCTGAGCCAGAAGGGAAGTCGGAATCTGGATAAATGAAATGCCGCGTAAATAGGTTGCCGCTGTAAAACCGGTAAGGTCACCGACAACACCGCCGCCAAGCGCTGCAAGCATATCTTTACGGTCAAAATGATTTTCAATTAAAAATTCATAGAGATCCTGAACGGTATTTAAGTTTTTACTTTCTTCTCCGGCAGCAAATGTATAGACAAAAATCTGATTGCCGGTTGTTTCTAAAACTTCCTGAACGGCTTTGGCATATAAAGGTCCGACATTGCTGTCTGTTACAATACAGATTTTACGGCCGGTTACATTTAACCTGGAAAATGCAGTACCAAGCTGTGAAAAATCTTTTTCAATGACAATATCATAAATCGGTTTTTGATCTAAATGAACAGTAATAATCTCTGACATAACTCCTCCTGATGTGTCTGTGTTTATTGATGAGATACAAAAGAATACCGCCGATAATCAAAGACTATGGGCGGCACTTTTAATATTCACATTAAAATTTGTTGTCTGAACTGTTAAATGTTGAAAGGTCAATACCACCTGCCACCAGTTCCGGAATATCACCGGAAATATCAACATTCGGCGGTGTTACAAGGAATATGTAGTTGGTAATCTTTTGCAGATTGCCACGCATTGCATAGCATGAACCGGCTGAATAATCGATAATACGCTGTGCGATTTCAACGTGGATTCCTTCCAGATTTAAAACAACGGCCTTTCCGCTTAAAAGTGTGTCTGTAATCTCACTGGAGTCTTCCATGGATTCAGGACGGATAACAACCACCTCAAGACCTCTTGAACCACCGGTTTTTAGCGGAACAACTTTTCTGCCTAAAGGCTTTTTATCGTTTGTCCGGCTGTCTGAATCATAATCTTCATCGTCTTTATTTTTATGGCTGCCTGAAAATAATTTCTTCCGGGCAGACCCTTTGTCATCTTCGTCATCTTCGAATTCTTCATCGTAATCGTCGTATTCATCATAATCGTCTTCCCCGGTAAGTTTAAATACGTTCATTACACTGTTTAAAATACTCATTGTGCCTATCTCCAATCTACTTATTATAGTTACGTGCTCCAAATATAGCCGTACCTACACGCACCATTGTTGCACCCTCTTCTACTGCAACAACATAATCATTTGTCATACCCATGGATAAAGTGTCCATATAGATATTATCAATGTTTTTCGCGTTGATGTCAACAGATAATTGCTTTAATTGTCTAAAATATTTACGATTTTCTTCAGGATTTTCGACAAATGGCGCACTTGTCATCAGACCCCGTATTTTAACGTTCGGAAGTGCTGCCATTTTTTCCAGTTCAGGAAAAACATTTTCGGGTGTAAAACCGAATTTGTTCTCTTCTCCGGCAACGTTGACTTCAATCAGAATCTCTGTGCAGACATCCTTTTTAACGGATTCTTTACTGATTTCTTCAGCAAGGCGCAGCGAATCTACAGAGTGAATTATTGTAACATTACCTACGATGTATTTGACCTTATTGCGCTGTAAATGTCCAATCATATGCCAGTGAATGTCCTTTGGAAGCCGGTCAATTTTTTCAACAAGTTCCTGAACGTAATTTTCACCGAATTCACGCATACCGGTATCATAGACTTCGCAAAGCATGTCAACCGGTTTGGTTTTGCTGACGGCAATTAATGTCACATCGGCTGCACTGCGGTTTGCACGCGCGCAGGCTTCTTTAATATTTTTTTCAACGGTTTTAATATTTTCTGCAAGCATGAAAATGCCCTCCTTGTAATTGTTGTTTTAGTAAATCATCTGATTTGCCGTGTATTTACCGGCATCCAGTAAAATGTGGTCATATGCGGCGATACCATGGGAAAGCCCTTTTTTCACAATGTAATATTCATTGTTGGCATCCAAAATCTCAACCTGTTCAAAAATGGTATATCCTGTATTGACGCAGTATACACCTTTTAATTTTTCGATGGCGCCGATAACATAGCGTTCCGAAGAATCCGGTTTTACAATAATTGTACCTTTCTCAAAGTCATCGCAGCTTACGTAATAAACGGTATCGGTATTACGGTAAATATCAGCATCGACAAAGGATGTGGTCAGTTGTCCGGATGAATCGTACGATTCGCAGATAAATCCGGAATTGTTGCTGTTGCCGCCGGTTGTCAGATACTCTTTTGGAATGGTATAAAATTCGCTTTCTGTCACGGCGGAAACCGGAATTTTCAACCCGGATTTGGAAGCTGTGACTAATTCGATATCCAGAAAACGTTCTGAGGCATATCGTATCATGTATTTATCCAGGCTTAATCTGCCATAATAATTACCGTCGTGGTTGACAAGTGAAAAATCTGCGGTGGTTGTGACGTTATCTTTTTTAAATTTAATATTTATTGTTGACTTGGAAGTTAAATCCATTTTATCAATATCACTTTGTGTCAGTGGAATTAAAATGTACCAGGATTCGTTGTTAATCAGTTTATAGGCAGGATTTCCGGCAACAACAAGCTCCTGTGCTTTTAAATTTGTCTTGGTATATTTATTTTTATCAAAGTCTGAAGGTGTAACAGTATCAGCAGTCAGGTCTTCATAACCGTCGATAGAATAGACAATGACACCTCCCGATTCCGCAGACACGGTACGGAATAAGTTCCGGCTTCCCGTATTTTCAATAATGGACTCTAAATTCGCCATAATGCTCTGGTTCATGGATTCAAGTACCATATAATTAATATCTGTTTTTAAATCGTACAAATCTGAAAAGTTACTGCCGTCATAACCGGTTTTAAAAGAGTTTAAAGTCGATTTAATATTGGCAAGGCTTTCCTTTGAAAGAGAATTTTCTTCGGCATTCGTATACTGTGCAAGGATATCTGATACGCGCCCGGTTTCATCGACGGTATAGACTGTGTCATTTCCTTTAATACGGGTGTTTTCACGCTGATAATAGTTAATATTGCCGGAGTACTCAGAACGGTATACAGCTTCGCTGCGCACGGCAATTCCCGTATAGGAAGAATTGGTAGTCAGTGAACCGGCTTCAACTTCGTATGTCTGTACTTTGGATTTGGAAAGATACATCACGATAAAACATACGATATATATAATAACAATTGCGAAAATAAGCCCCGCTGCTTTTGGTTTTCTGCGATATTTTACAACTTTGCGGTTGGATTGTCCTGCCATGGGATTCCTCACTTTCATCATTCTAATAATTACCAATATAATTTTTACTTTTTCAGCCACACTAATATCAGCACTAAATATAAGGAGGTCAGATAATGAATTCAAAAGGCTTTGATTATACAGCTTTGACGATTGTTATTATTGGTGCAATTAATTGGGGACTGATTGGATTTTTCAATTTTAATCTTGTATCATTCCTTTTTGGACAGACGGGCTGGATCAGCCGTATCATTTACGCGATAGTAGGACTTTGCGGCATTTACCTTGTAAGTGCCTACGGACGTATTACAGATATGGGGCATCAGTCCGTTTAACAGTATTGTAAAAAGACCAGCCGCAGACAACCGGAAGTTGTTTACGGTCTGGTCTTATCTGCTGAAAGTATTATTGATATATTTCACGCCATTCCATATCACCACGTTCCAGCGATTTAATCAGCAATTCCGCAGTTGCAAGATTGGTTGCAAGCGGAATATTATACATATCACACAGTTTACAAATATTATCAGAATCCGGTTCATGTGCAAGCGGATTAACAGCTTCGCGCAGGAAAATGACAAGGTCAATCTGGTTATGTTCAATCTGTGCACACAACTGCTGGTCACCGCCTAAATGTCCGGTTAAAAATTTGTGAATAGACAGATTCGTGACTTCTTCTATTAATCTGCCGGTTGTACCGGTTGCAAACAGCTGATTTTTATTTAAAATCCCTCTATATGCGATACAGAAATTCTGCATCAGCTTCTTTTTTGAATCATGCGCAATTAACCCAATATTCATAAGTACCCTCCATATTTGTATTTGATTAAATTTTAACCTCTGAAATCATCGGCAAATATTTCATCATCCCGTTCCACATTGCGCTGCAGGGAAACATTTAATACAACGCCCATTGAAATGTATGCAGAAACCAAAGATGTAAGACCGTAACTAAAAAAAGGTAACGGCTGTCCTGTGTTTGGCAGTAATTGTGTTGCAACTGCAATATTTAATGCACTTTGAAAACCAATCTGTGCGGCAACACCGCAGCAGATTAGGCGTCCGGCAAAATCCTTCGCCCTTACAGCTGCAATTATACACTCAATTACAATCCATGACAACAAAAGAATTGCCATACAGCAGCCGATAAAACCCAGCTCCTCTCCCATGACCGCAAAAATAAAATCAGTGTGGCCTTCTGCAATATAGTGGGCATTATTTAAGGAAGAAGGATCATCATTGTTAAGTCCTTTACCGGAAAGCTGACCCGAACCGAT
Organism: Lachnospira intestinalis; assembly: GCF_040095895.1. NCBI lineage: Bacteria > Bacillati > Bacillota > Clostridia > Lachnospirales > Lachnospiraceae > Lachnospira > Lachnospira intestinalis. Next base: position 41,779 of record NZ_JBBMFS010000016.1, on the reverse strand, counting down.
TGCCTGTACGGAATATTTCTGCTGGTAAGCACCATCTTCATTATTTTCAGGTTCAAAGAAAGTCATAATACGGTTTCTCTGATAATCTTTAAGCAGCTTCTGATTTGGATTACTGATATAGATACCCAGAATAATGGTGACAGGCACTATACACAATAAAGCAATGCCCATAATCCGGTAACTTAAGCCTGCACAGAATATAATGGTAAACAAAATTAATGCCAGCAAAATGGTTGTTGAAAGATTTGGCTGCATTAAAATCAGTGCAATGGGAACCAGCAGTAAAACTGCCAGTACAATTAGAAAACGTGCGGTATTGAGCCGGTCTTTATACAGCGAAATCAGTTTTGCCGTAAACATAATCAAAAGTATTTTTGTCAGTTCTGAAGGCTGAAAACGGAAACCGCCAATATTAATCCATCGCTGGGCTCCCTTGCTTTCAGAGCCAAGAGCCAGTACAAGCACCAACAGGACAAAATTCAGGGCATACATAATCCAGTAAAAACGCAATAACCAGTTATAATCAATCAGTGATACAACTACCATGACAAAAAGTGAGAGGAGAAGTCCCGCACACTGTTTGATGGTATAGGATGAATCGGCACTGTTAATGACGGCAATACCGTAAACGGATGTCACGATTAACAGGATTACAAGTCTGAAATTATAGGAACGCAGCTGGTATTTTTTAAACATAATACTCCTCTTTGTTATTTGTCACTGTTACGGATGTCCTTGATTGGAATATTTGCAAAAAGTGCAGGAACAGAACCGTTGTTGGAATCGGATTCTGTTGATGTAATCTGGATATCCAGTCCCTCCGCATCAATCACCATATATTTTGATATTACTTTAATAATATCGTTTTTAATCATCTCCATAACCTCAGGCGAACAGTTTGCCCGGTCGGATACTAATAAAAGCTTAAGTCTGTCTTTTGCAACATCACCAGAGCCTTTTTTCTTGAATAAATCTAATAAGCTCATTTATTTCCTCCATATGACTGCGTCATTTTCCTACTTTTTTTCGCCTTTGAATAAAGCAGAAAGTTTTTTAAAGAAGCCGCCCTTGCCGTTTAAGTCAAGAAATGGAACTTCTTCCCCAATAATTCTGTGGCAGATGTTCATGTAAGCCTGTCCTGCCATGGTATCGTCACCAACTAAAGGCTGTCCTTTATTGGTAGCTACAACGATATTTTCATCGTCCGGAACGGCACCGATAACATTTAACTGTAAAATGTCGTTGACATCGTTGATAGACATCATTTCACCGCGGTTTACCATATCCATGCGGATTCTGTTGACAATTAAGTCTTCATGGTCTTTTAAACCATGTGCATCAAGTAAGCCAACAATTCTGTCGGCATCGCGGATAGCCGATACCTCCGGCGTTGTAATGACTAATGCCCTGTCAGCACCTGCAATAGCATTCTGGAAGCCCTGTTCAATTCCGGCAGGACAGTCTAAAATGATATAGTCAAATTCTTCAGGATCATTTTTTAATTCATCTAAAAGCTTAATCATCTGTTCCGGTGTAACAGCAGACTTATCACGGGTCTGTGCAGTTGGTAATAAGTACAGCTTCGGACATCTTTTATCTGTAATTAATGCCTGCTTGATCCGGCAGTTGCCTTCTACAACATCAACCAGATTGTATACAATACGGTTTTCAAGTCCTAATACGACATCCAGATTTCTTAATCCGGTATCGGTATCAATCATGACAACTTTTTTTCCAAGTTTGGCAAGTCCGGTACCGATGTTCGCTGTTGTTGTTGTTTTGCCGACACCGCCTTTACCGGATGTGACAACGATTACTTCACTCATTTTCTTTCCTCCAAAACTTTATCAATATTCTATTATTATGCAGATTTTTTGCGATGAAATCAATAGTATTTTAGCAATTTATCCGAATATCCTCAAAAACATCCGGACCTAAATCTTCTATGTAAATGTTACTGTCATCGACATAAGCAATCTTAGGCGCAATGCCCTTGCTTTTTTTGCGTGGTGCAGAATCTGAACTTCTGGCAATGACTTCACCGATCTTAATCTGCATCGGATTCATTTCCAGTGCGACGACAAAGCAGTCTTCATTGCCGCCGGCTCCGGCAAATACGTTGCCGCGCAGACTGCCAAGGATAATGACACTGCCGCCTGCAATAATTCTGCCGCCAGGATTCACATCACCGAGTACGATAATACTGCCTTCCGTTTCAAGTACCTGACCGGAACGCAGACAGCCTTTGTAGAACTGACCGTCATTTGTACCGGTCTGCGCCGGAGCTGCCACAGCACCGGCAGAAACCGTCTGATCAATGGCGGCCTTAAAAACGGCATCCTGTGCTTCATCATGGTCGATAATACAGATAATATTTAACTGTGATACGTTGGCAATAATGTCTAAAACTTCCCGCTGCTGTTCATCGGATAACACCCGGCCTTCAAAACCGAGTGCCATATCTGCACTGCCAAAAAACTTTGCGGATGCTTTAAATTTTTCCTCTATCTGAACTTTTAAATCTTTAAATTCAGCTTCTGCGTCGAGTACAACAATAATCCCATGTTTGTTGCCCTTAATAACAACCGGTTGACTCACTATACTAATCTCCTTTTTCATATTTTTTATTCACACTAAACTCATTCCACAGGCAATTTTAATGCCTGCGGAATCGCGGACTGAATTTATTCAGTTCTGCGATAAGAGCGGCTTTGTGCCGCAAGCGGCACAAAGCGCAACGTCAAGTTACACTTGACGTGTCAAAAATCTTAGATTTAAGGATTTTTGACACTAGACACTAGTTTCTTGGATACAGACTGTAATAAATATTATAAACGGCTTTTCCAAGTTCCGTATTTCTTGCAGAATCGTATCCATGCGGCAGAACGATTGCCATGGCAATTTCCGGATTTTCGTAAGGTGCATACGTAATCAGTGTTGCATGGTCAGGTTCTGTCAGACGTTCCTGTGCTGTACCGGTCTTTGCTGCGATAGAAAGTCCGGATACTTTTAAGGATGAATAACTGTCACCGGCCATTTTCATGCCGGTGTGAACGGCATCCCATGTAGATGAACTGATGTTCATTACATGATCTACTTCTGCGGAATTGTCACGGATCAGCTCTCCGTCGTGGTCAGTAATCTTATCAACAAGTGTCAGATTATAACACGTACCCGAGGTTGCAATCGTTGTAACATAGCGTGCCAGATTCAGACAGCTGAACTGGTGGTTACCCTGTCCGATTGCTGATGCAATAGAGTTTACGGAAGAAGCATGTGGTGTTTCTTCGTAAATTTCAATACCGGCTTTCGTTGCAAGACCTAAATCTTCTGCATAGCGCTTTAAGATATTCGTTCCGGTTGTACTGTTATAAGAACCTGTTTTACTGCATGCAAGCTTGTAGCCTACATTATAAAAGTATACGTTACATGAATCCCTGATTGCGGTTGTAACGGTTTCACCGCCGTGACCGGATAATCTCCAGCACTTTGGAGAAGGTGTTACTTCTGTAAATGCACCGGAACAGTTAAATACTGTGCCGGTTGAAATAATACCGGTATCCAGTCCAGCAATAGAGGAACACGGTTTAAACGTAGAACCCGGTGCGGACTGGGACTGGGTTGCCCAGTTGAAAAGCGGTTTGGCATTGTCGTTAGACAGCTTGTTGTAATATTCTGTATCAATCGTACCGGATAATTTGTTATTATCGTAGCTTGGGTAAGAAACCAGCGCTAAAATATCGCCGTTGTCCGGGTCTGTGATGACACAGGAGCCGGAGCAAGGCTGCAGGGCAAGCTCACCCGGTGTAATTTTCTTGGTCTGAATGGCATTGTACATAAAATCATAAGCGGATACAGCACCGGATGAAAGGGAGGCATAAGAGCCGTCATCGGTTAAATAGCCCTGCTCATATAACAGCATACAGACCTGTCTGCCGGAAAGCTGTTCATTCTGAATCATGTATTTGTACAGTTTCTTAAAGAATGCCGTGTCTGTCTGCAAATTGGACACAATATAGTCTGTCAGAAGTTCGTAGGATTCTTCCAGACTGGTATAAGACTGTGAAGTCAGTGCAGACATATCAATCCAGCCGTTTGAAATACTCTCCGTCAATAGCTGTCGGATGCTGACAGAATTGCTGTCTGTCCATGCTGTGTATACATCATTGGATGTATCAATGGAGTCTTTATTTAAAACACCTTCGTTCATCAGCATTTCATAGACATACCATACATAAACCTGATTTTCCTCTGAAAGGCTTCCATACGGTGTATTGCCGTCTAAGAGTTCGGAAGACAGCCAGCTCATGACAGAATCCTGTTTTGATAAAAATGAACTGTATACACTGCGTTCATTCTCCGTGTCACCTTCTGCAATTTTAGACATTGATACTAAATTATTGTCAATCAGCGCAAAATAAACTTCCTTAATCGGAATGTATACGTGGGATACATTTCCGGTTGTAGAACTATAGGCGTATTTCGTATCGTTACTGACAATGTTGGAAAGCAGAATTTCTACCAGCTTATCTTCAATTGCCGTATAAATCTGCTTTTGCAGATTTACATCAATGGTCAGGTAAACATCATGTCCCGCAGCTGCATCGGTCTCGTCAATGACTTCTGTAATACGTCCGACGGTATCAACATAGACTTCTTTAGAACCCTTCTCTCCCGCAAGTTCGGATTCGAGGGTCTGTTCAATGCCGGTCTTACCAACAATGTCATTGGCTTCGTAAGAATCATCTTCTGCCTTTAATGTGGCAAGTTCAGTTTCTGATACCGTACCGGTATAGCCGATAATCTGGGAGCAGTATGTACTGTCAACATAATGCCGCACATACTGTTCTTCAACGGTAACGCCTACCAGTTCATCGGAATTTTCAAGAATCGCTGCAACCGTTTCATTAGAAACTTCGTTGGCAATTGTAAAGGACATATAACGGTTGTAAGAGTTTGCCGACATGGAAAGGCGCAGGCTTAAAATCTCCAGAATATGTTCCGGGGTAAACGCTGCGGTATCCACACCATACCGGTCAAACAGGTAGTCCATCATTTCATTGGCAGTTGCCGCCTTTTGCTCATCGGATAATTTATCTACGGAAGTAACGCCGTAAACATCTCTTTTAAAACGCAGCACGGCAGAATTGGATACATTAAATTCGTACATTCCGTCACCGGCATAGCTGATTTTAAAATCTGTTGAATACTGGTCGCCCTTTTCTTCGATAATTTCAAGAGTACGGTTGATGGCATTATTGACAGTTGCATTTTTAATATCGGTTGCTTTCATACCGTCTTTATCAGAATATGTACCACTGTCACTGATTTTTACAGCATAAGCAAGTTCATTATAGGCAAGTAAAACACCGTTTCTGTCGTAAATTCTTCCGCGCGTAGCAGCAACGCTCATATTTTTCTGGATGGAGTCCGTTAAATCTGTTACATAAGAAGCGCCTTTGATTATCTGGAGTGAAAATAAACGGTTAATTAAAACCACTACAATCAGGACAAATACCATAATTAATGGAAACAGTCTTGATTTTAATAAACTAATCACATAATCAAAAATATCTTTAATCAACTTTACTGATTCTCCTTTTATCCGTAGGATTTAAGTGCTTATTTAAAAAGGTTACCGGCTTGTATAAAATGACGGCAATCAAAAGTGTGTACACAACCTCCGGCAGAATAAAGCGTGAAATGTAATACATTGCATTCAACCGGTTGTGCAGTAAAAAGTTACCGACATAAGACAGAAAACCGAAACAGAAATCTCCCGCCAGTAATAAGCCAAGAGGAATCAACATTTCTGTTTCTTCGTATTTCTGATAAAAAATGCCGGAGCAGTATCCTATGTATACAAATACAAGGGAAGTAAAACCAAACAGTCCCGAGAAAAATAAATCATAAAAAAATCCGGCAAAAAAACCTACATACATTCCTTCATTTTTTCCATGAAGGAAACCGAATAATACCGGAAGAATAATCAGCAGATTCGGTTTAATGCCGCCGATTGCAATCACTCTGCCGAGTGTGACCTGCAAAAGGTAGAAAAATATGATTAAAATCAATTCTCCGATTTTCCGTTTCATACCCATCTCCTATTTATTATGAATTCTTTTTCTGTGTAATAATCAGAACCTCCTGCAAATGTCCAAAATCTACAGCAGGAACTAAGTACCCTGCCTGTGTCAGATTGTTGGCATCTGCGGTAACATCCTTTGTATAGCCAATGAGAATACCCGGAAGATATTTATCACTGATATTGGAGGTTACGATTTTATCGCCGTTTCTTACAGTGACACTGTTTGCAAAGCCGGAAAGATGAATCAGTCCCGTATCCATTAATTCAATATCGCCTTTTACAATACAGGTATCTCCGGTGTCAATTAACATGCCGCTGACATAGCTGTTATCTTCAATCACTGTTTTAATCTGTGCATAATTCGGACCGACTTCCGTAATAATACCGACAAGACCGCCGCCAGCAATGACATTCATATCTTTTTCAATGCCGTCATTGCTGCCTTTATCAATAGTAAAAGTACTATACCAGTTGCCGGAAGTTGTACCGACAACGCGGGCTGCGACTTTGTTGTATCCAGGATATTTTTCATCCAGTTCATATAAATCGCGCAGGCGGTCTAACTCATAGCTGTCCTGCTTTAGCTGGTTGTTTTCCTCTGTCAGGTCGTCAACCTTTGCCTGTAAGTCTTTGTTTTCTTCAAGCACTGTGCTGATTTCCTGTAAGGTATCATACTTGTCGGATATCCATAATCCGATATAGTTCATACCGCGCTGTACCGGAATTACCACTGTTGAAATGGCATTCCGAAGCGGGGTTGTCAGTTTATCCGTAAAAAAGCTGGTTGCGATAAAAAGCAGACACAGTGCGGATAAACCGATCAGTATATATTTTGAATTCATGAATGAAGCAAGCTTTTTTCTCATGATTCTCCTCATTTCTGAAATGGATTTTTACTTAGTCGTAATTTTTATCCTGTGGTGTGTATGCGACACCGGCAAAATCCGGATTGCTGACAACACCCATCAGACCTCTGACAACACTTTCAGCCGGATTTTCTACAATATTTACGGCAAGGTTTGTTTCCTGATGGATAAACTTCTCCAGATTTCGGATATTGGATGTTCCGCCGGATACATAAATACCATTTTTGATAATATCAGCTGCCAGTTCCGGTGGAGTGCGCTCCAGGATGACTTTAATAGAATCCATAATGGAGTGCAGCGGGTCTACTACAGCTGAATAAATTACATCAGATGAAATATCTACGCTGACAGGCAGTCCTGAAAGCACGTTACGTCCAAAGCCCGGCGCAAAAGTTTCTTCTGCCTGTACGGCACTGCCGAGTTCTTTTTTTAAGCCTTCTGCGGTTTTACTTCCGATAATCAGGTTGTATACTTTTCTGACAGCACTGATAATACTGTCATCTAACTTGTTACCGCCGATTTTAACAGATTTGCTGATAACAATGCCACCTAATGAAAGAACGGAAATTTCTGTTGTTTCAGCACCGATGTTGACAATCATGATACCCTTTGATTTGGTAACGTCTAATCCGGCACCGATGGCATCGGCAACGGGCTTATCTACGATATAGATATTCTTTGCCTTCACCTTGGAATCAGCAACCAGTTCATAAAAAGCTCTCTTTTCTACTTCTGTTACATCCGTTGGAACGGCAATATAAAAGTCTGTGTTACCTGTAAATTTCTTATCGTCATTCATTTTGTTGAAGAAACGAAGAAGCAGTGTCTGCATATTTTCAATATCGGCGATAACACCAAATTTTACAGGAAAGGAAACTTCAATGTGTTCTGGTGCTTTCTCATACATTTCATATGCTTCGTCACCGAATGCTAAAATATCTTTCTTATTTGCAATTGCAATGATATTTTTCTCATTGATAATCTTATCCTTATCTTTACAGCACATTTTAAAGTTGCTGGTACCGATGTCTACACCATAAATATTCTGTCCCATTTTTGGACTCCTTTCGTCTACATATATTCTTTTTCTTTCAGACTGGTATACGTATTGTCACCGATAATAATGTGGTCGATGACCTGAACTCCTAAAATTTTTCCTGCCTGCACGATTCTGTCCGTTACCGCAATATCATTGTGGCTGGGTGCTGCATCACCGCTTGGATGATTGTGAAGCAGCACAACAGAAACGGCATTGTACTTTAAGGCTTCCGCAAAAACTTCTCTCGGTGTTACAAGTGAAGCATTGACGGTACCGACGGAAAGTACGGTGTCTGCAATTTTACGGCATTTACTGTCAAGCAGAACAAGAATCATATGTTCTTTTTCTAAAAGCCGCAGATCCTGCATATAATAGGCAGCGATGGCTTCCGGTTCGGTGAATTTCAGCTTTGCGGAAGCACTCTGCTTGGCTGTGCGCCGTGACAGTTCACAGATACATTTAATCTGTACGGCCTTGACTTTTCCCACACCCCTGATTTTTAGCAGTTCAGGAATCGTGATGGATGAAAGCCCCAGTAAGCCCTTTGACCTGCAGCACACAGAAAAAATGTGCTGTGCAAGTTCAATGGAATTCATGCCGGATACGCCTGTCCTTAAAATGACAGCCAGCAGTTCGGCATCGGAAAGCGTTTCTGCACCGAGTGTAAGGCATTTTTCATAAGGACGTAAAACGGTATCCGTTTTTTCTGTGCGTATACAGTTGTTTTTTGTGTTCATAGGTCTGCCCTTTCCGGACAAACGGATAATCCTTGTACAGGCTGCTATACAACCTTGTAAATAATGATTGCGAGTATCACGCCAATAATACTTGCAATGGTAATCTTAATCTGCAATGCAAATGTAATGACAAGCACTCCCAGATTAATGACTAAAGGGCTGTCCAGCCCAAAGGTATTGCCATATGACAGCCAGCTTAAAGATTCAATTCCGGCAGTGGACTCTGCAATCAGACCGCCCAGTACAATGCCAATCATAATAAACAGCAGTAAAAACCAGCCGTTCTTATACTTTGATATATTGCTCATGTTTCTCCATTTCTGTCTGTATCAGACTAAACCAACTTGAATTATAGCATAGAATATTTTTAATGTATACAAATAATTGCCATTTTTCTTTCAAAGAAGTTCGTCTTTTTTCGACAATGATATTAAAAAGACAAAATTCCGGCTTCGTATAACTTCTGCATACTCATCATAATGCCGTATTTTGCATGGTACCATGTCAGTCCACCCTGAAAGAACGCTGTATATGGCGGACGAAGCGGACCGTCAGCACTTAGTTCAATGGAAGAACCCTGCACAAATGCGCCTGCTGCCATTATGACATCGGAATCATATCCCGGCATTGCCCACGGCTCAGGAGATACAAAACTGTCAACAGGGGCAGCTGCCTGAATTCCCTGACAGAAAGCAATCAGTGCTTCCGGTGTGTTTAATTCAACCGCCTGAATAATGTCATGGCGGCTTTCGGTACTGTCAGGAATGACCTTGTAGCCTAACTTTTCGTAGGCATTTGCAGCAAAAATCGCACCCTTTAAAGCACCTGCAACAACGGTCGGCGCAAGGAATAATCCCTGATAGAAGGACTGGTTGACACCGAGTGTTGCACCGACTTCTTTTCCAAGCCCCGGTGAGGATAAACGGTAAGCCGCCTGCTCCACACATTCTTTTGTACCGGCGATGTAGCCACCGCAAGGAGCAAGCCCGCCGCCCGGATTTTTAATCAGTGAACCGACAATCATATCGGCGCCGACTTCTGACGGCTCAATGCGCTCTACGAATTCGCCGTAGCAGTTATCGACCATGCAGATGATGTCGGGACGGATATTTTTAATAAAGGCAATCAGCTCTCTGATTCTTGCAACGGAAAGTGTCGGACGGCTGGCGTAGCCTTTGGAACGCTGGATTGTGACAAGCTTTGTACGTTCATTAATTGCATTTTTAATACCCTCATAGTCAAAATCGCCGTCTGGCAGCAAATCCACCTGGCTGTAAGTAACCCCATATTCGGCAAGACTGCCCTTTGAAGGACGGATACCGATAATTTCATCCATGGTATCATATGGCTTGCCGACAGGTGAAAGCAGTTCATCTCCCGGTCTTAAATTGGCAGACAGTGCAATATTTAATGCGTGTGTACCGCACATAATCTGAGGACGGACAAGCGCCGCTTCCGTGTGGAAGACATCGGCATAAACCTGCTCTAAGGTATCTCTGCCGTCATCGTTGTAGCCGTAGCCGGTGGTGCCGTTTAAGTGCATTTCAGCCACGTGGTTTTTCTGCATGGCGGCAACGACTTTCATCTGATTATATTCTGCGGTTTCATCAATTTTTGCGAAACGCTCTTTTAAATTTTCAAGCAGTGTCTGACTGTAGTCATATACTTTTTCATCAATTCCCATCTGCCGGATATACATTTCTTTTGTTGTATTCATCTCTTTATGATTCCTCTTTCCTTTATCATTTTTAACATCGCGTCAAGCATTTCTGCCTGTGATTTATTATAGTCCGGGTAATTCATCCAGGTAACATCCTTTTCCCGTTTAAACCATGTAATCTGCCGCTTGGCAAAATGTCTGGTATCCCGTTTGATAATGTAGCGGGCACGGTCTAAATCGTACTCTCCGTCTAAGCTGGCATAAATTTCTTTATAACCGATGCCCTGCATGGATACAAGATTCCTTGAGTATCCTTTATCACGCAGGGCGGTCACTTCTTCTACCAGCCCCGCATCAAACATGGCATCAACCCGCTTGTCAATGCGGTCATATAAGACGGCACGGTCATTATTTAACACAAAATAAATGTAGTTGTAAGGAGAAGTTTTTGCGGCTTCTTCTTCATTGTGTTCGGAAATGCGCTCTCCCGTCTGGTGAAAATACTCTAGTGCCCTTATAACACGTTTGACGTTATTGGGGTGGATTGCCTGCGCGGCGGCAGAATCTACCTGCATAAGCCGTGCGTGCAGATATTCTGCACCATTTTCTGCGGCGAGCTGGTACAGGCTTTCACGGTACGCATCGGTCTGTCCGCTTTCCGTAAATGAAATATCATATAAAACAGACTGGATATAAAATCCGGTGCCGCCGACTAAAATCGGGATTTTCCCGCGGCTGTAAATATCTGCCATGGCTTCTTTGGCTTTTTTCTGAAAGACCGTGACATTAAATTCTTCATCGGGATTTAATTCGTCTACAAGAAAATGCGGGACACCCTGCATTTCTTCCGGCAGAATCTTTGCCGTGCCGATATTCATTTCTTTATAAATCTGCATAGAGTCCGCACTGATGATTTCACCGTTCACAGCCTTTGCAAGGTTAATGGACAGCGCAGTTTTACCAACAGCGGTCGGACCGGTAAGAATTATTAAAGGATTTTTCATATCAATCTCCATTCCGCAGGCATTTAATGCCGGAGGAATCGCGAACTGAATTTATTCAGTTCTGCGATAAGGGCAGTTTTGTGACGCCTGCGGCACAATACTGTTGGGTAAAAAATCTTAGATTTAAGGATTTTTTACCCTTATCTCCATTCCGCAGGATTTTTTATAGAATCCGCTTGAATTTCCGTTCTATTTCGTATTTGGTCATTTTAATCAGTGTCGGTCTTCCGTGTGGGCAGTTGTATGGATTTTCGGCTTCCATTAATTCGCGCATGAGTTCCTCGGCTTCTTTAAATGAAAGACGGTTATTGCCTTTGACTGCCGCCTTGCAGGACATGGATGCCACCTTTTCCGTAATACGCTCCGGGTCGTGGGTGGCAGATTCGTCCGCAATCGTGTCAATTAGTTCAATCAGAAGCTGTTTGCAGTCAATCACGGTCGGCAGTTCTGCCGGAAGTCCGGTCACTTTATATTCTTTTCCGCCAAACTCCTCGATTTCATAGCCGAGTGCTGTAAAAGTCTTCCAGTTTTCTTTTAAAATCTGTTCTTCACGAAGACTAAGCGTTAAAATGACCGGCGGCATAATCATCTGCGAGTGATAGGTTTTTTCATGGAACTGCTTCATCAGCCGTTCATATAAAATCTTTTCATGGGCAGCGTGCTGATCCATCATGTAAAATGAATCTTCAAATTCAATGAGCCAGTAAGTGTCAAACAACTGTCCAATAATGCGGTAATCCTGTTTGTGATTCACATCTAAAAGCTTGTCTTCAAACAGATTCATCTGTTCTGCCGGTTTTGCTGTTTGTTGTGTATTCTGTGAGTCCTGCACATTTTGTGTATTGTGTGTATTTTGTATGTTTTGTCTGCTTTGTGTGTTGTGTGTGCCGTATGGAGTAACGCTTTCTGACACGGTGTCGGAAAGTGATTTTTCTGCCGGATCGGGCAGACGTTCTGCTTCAAACGGTTCAGGCAAACGTGAAGGTTTTTGCACAGACATGGACGGTATAGGCGGTTCCGGCTGTGCGGAAGCGTTCTGTTGTGTGGTTGTGTTCTGCATAGCACTTTCCGTAACCGTATCGGACGGCTTAACCTCCGGGATTAACTCCCGCCGATTTAAGGCATCGGTAATCGCATCCAGCACAAACTGATAGACAAACTCATTTTTGGAAAAACGAAGCTCCATTTTGGTCGGATGTACATTGACATCTAAAATGGACGGGTTAATCTGAAAATGCAGTGCCGTAAACGGATAGTTATGCGGCATAATAAAACCGCGGTACGCTTCTTCTATAGCCCTTGTAATAATGTGGCTTTTAATATATCTGCCGTTAATGTAATAATTTTCAAATCCACGGTTGCCGCGGCAGATTGCGGGCTTTCCGATAAATCCCGTGATGTGCATATCCTGCGTGGATACATCCAGTTCAATCAGATTTTTGGTAATGTCCCGTCCGTACACGGAATAAATAATATCCTTTAAATTCATGTTGCCGGACGTATGCAGACGGTTCTGGTTGTTGCTGATAAAACGGAAAGAAATGTCAGGGTGTGACAGGGACAGATGTTCTAACAGCGCGTTGATATATCCGGCTTCGGTTGCCGCCGTCTTTAAAAATTTACGGCGCACGGGGGTATTAAAAAACAGGTTACGGATCATAAATGTCGTTCCGTCCGGTGCGCCGACTTCTTCAAAGCTGACTTCCTTTCCGCCTTCAATCACGTATCGGATACCGGTAAAGCTGTCCGCCGTTTTTGTCACCAGTTCAATCTGTGAAACAGCGGCAATGCTTGAGAGAGCCTCTCCGCGGAAACCTAAGGAGGAAACATTCATTAAATCTTCAATGGATTTGATTTTACTTGTGGAATGGCGCAAAAATGCCAGTTTGATTTCTTCGGGCGCAATACCGCTTCCGTTATCGGTAATGCGGATAAAAGAAATACCGCCCTCTTTAATCTCTATGGTAATGGCGGTTGCCCCGGCATCAATCGCATTTTCTACAAGTTCCTTTACAACCGAAGAAGGACGTTCAATCACTTCTCCGGCGGCAATTTTATTAATTGTACTTTGATCGAGTACCTGTATCGGCATTTTTACACCTTCTTTCTAATCTGCTTTATAAGCTGTTTCCCGGTAGTTAACGTTTACCAGCGGTTTTTTACCCTGCCTTGTAATTTATATAACGTATTTAAGGCATCAATCGGTGTCATATTACTGATGTCGAGTGCCTTAATATCTTCGATAATATCATCATTATTGACTGTATCAAAAAGTGACATCTGCTTTACCTCTAAATCATCCACTTTTTTATATGAATCTACCAGTTTTTCCTGTTTCTTGGAATACTGCGCAATATCACGGGCTTTCAGTGAAATATCCGCATCGGATAAATCGGCAACCAGTTCCTTTGCACGTTCGATAACCGTATCCGGTACGCCTGCAAGCTTGGCAACCTGGATACCGTAACTTTTATCCGCGCCGCCTTTAATGATTTTACGCAGGAAAACGATGTCATCGCCGTTTTCTTTGACGGCAATGCAGTAGTTGTTGACACCGTCTAATGTACCTTCCAGTTCGGTCAGTTCGTGGTAGTGTGTGGCAAACAGCGTCTTGGCGCCAAGCAACTTAGTATTTGCGATATACTCAACAACGGCCCATGCAATGCTTAATCCGTCAAATGTACTCGTTCCGCGTCCGATTTCATCCAAAATCAGAAGGCTCTTTGGTGTAGCGTTGCGCAGGATATTGGCAACCTCCGTCATTTCCACCATAAATGTAGACTGACCGGAAGCTAAGTCATCGGAAGCTCCGACACGCGTAAAAATGCGGTCTACAATACCAATATTGGCTTCCTGTGCCGGAACAAACGAACCGATTTGTGCCATCAGAACGATTAAAGCCGTCTGGCGCATATAAGTGGACTTACCAGCCATGTTCGGCCCTGTAATAATGGAAATGCGGTTCTTTGCATTGTCAAGGTATGTATTGTTGGCGACAAACATATCGTTGCGGATCATTTTTTCGACAACCGGGTGTCTGCCGTTTTTAATGTCAATAATGCCTTTTTCGTTAATCGCCGGTTTTACATAGTTGTACTGCTGTGCGACAACGGAAAGTGCCGTATAGACATCGATTTCCGCAATCGCGCGGGCAGTGGATTTGATACGGCGTACTTCGGCGGCAATGCTGTCACGGACTTCGTTAAATAAGTCATATTCCAGACTGCAAAGCTTATCTTCCGCCCCTAAAATAACGTCTTCAAGCTTCTTTAATTCATCGGTGGTGTACCGTTCCGCATTGGTTAAAGTCTGCTTGCGCACCCAGTCTGCCGGAACTAAATTCTTAAAGGAGTTTGTTACTTCTAAGTAATAACCAAAGACCTTATTGTATTTGACTTTTAAATTTTTAATGCCGGTTGCTTCTTTTTCTCTTGCTTCTAGCTGCGCAAGCCACTCTTTGCCTTCGGTTTTGGCGCGGCGCAGTTCATCGGCTTCTTTGGAAAAGCCTTCTTTGATAATACCGGCTTCACGGATGGTAATCGGCGGTTCTTCTACGATTGCAGAGGAAATCAGCGAATATATATCTGCAAGGTCGTCTAAATTTGCAAAACATTCGGCGAAAAGATCACTTTCCATTGTGCCGATAAGCTTCTTTATATACGGAAGCATTTCAAGTGAATTACGGAATGCAATCAAATCACGTGGGTTTGCGGATTTACAGCTGATTTTTGTCATAATACGCTCTAAATCGTACACCGGATTTAAGTATTCGCGGATTTCTTCGCGGTCTATTGCACGGTTGTTACACTCCTCGATACCTGCCTGCCGCTTTAAAATGTCTTCTTTATTAATCAGCGGCTGTTCAATCATGGAGCGTAACGCACGCGCACCCATGGCGGTTTTAGTTTTGTCAAGCACCCATAAAAGCGAGCCTTTTTTCTGTTTTTCGCGCATGGTTTCAACCAGTTCCAGATTTCGTCTTGAGGAACTGTCAATCAGCATATATTTTCCGGTAGTATACGGAACTATTGAGGTAATGTGGTCTACACTGCCCTTCTGCATTTCATATAGATATAACAGCAATGCGCCTGCAGCAATTGTGCCGGCGGTATAATCCTTTAAGCCAAGACCGTCCAGTACGCCGACCTTAAAATGAGTCAGCAGCTTTTTAATACAGGTATCTTCATCAAAATACCAGCTATCCAGCGTGGACATGGTAATGCCCAATTTGTCATTGACAGCAGTTAAATCAATACCGCTCATTGAAAAGTATTCATTGGTAATGATTTCTGACGGAACAAATTTATTGATTTCGTCAATCAGTTCACTGCCGGAAGACAGTTCGGTTACAAAGTAATCTCCGGTTGAAAAATCTGCAATCGATACACCGATTTTCTCACCGAGATAGACAATGCTCATCAGATAGTTGTTTTTGGTCTCGTCTAAAGCCTGTGTATTTAAATTCGTGCCGGGTGTAACGATGCGGATGACTTCCCGTTTTACAATGCCTTTAGCCTGCTTCGGGTCTTCGACCTGTTCACAGATGGCAACCTTGTGTCCGTTGGCAACCAGTCTGTTTAAGTAGGTTTCTGCGGCATGAAACGGGATTCCGCACATCGGCGCGCGTTCTGCCTGTCCGCAGTCTTTTCCGGTCAGTGTCAGTTCCAGTTCTTTTGATACGACAAGTGCATCATCAAAAAACATTTCATAGAAGTCACCCAGTCTGTAAAATAAGATACAGTCTTTATATTCTTCCTTTGTTTTTAAATAATGCTGCATCATCGGTGAGTATTCAGCCATTATGCGTTCTCCTGTTCACCCATATAGTAAAAGCCACGGCATTCTGTCAGCCGTACATTGACAAGTGTTCCGATTAAATCCTTTGAACCCGGAAAATGAACTAAAATGTTGTTGGTCATGCGGCCTGTGACATAGCTTGCATCATGGTCGTCCACGTCTTCAACAAGTACCTGCTGTACCGTGCCTTCATAGCGGTTACTGATAGAGCGGGATACTTCATTTACGGTTTCCAATAACCGGTTGAAGCGGTTTTTAACAACATCTTCCGGTACCTGATTTTCCATTGCGGCAGCAGGTGTTCCGGTACGCTTTGAATAGATAAAGGTATACGCACTGTCGTATTTTGCTTTTCTTACAACATCTAAGGTTTCTTCAAAATCTTCTTCTGTTTCACCCGGAAAGCCGACAATAATATCGGTTGTCAGGGATACGTCAGGCATTTTACTGCGGATTTTGTCAACCAGTTCCAGATAATGCTCCTTTGTGTAGTTACGGTTCATCAGCTTTAATAAACGGCTGCTGCCCGACTGCACCGGAAGGTGTACGTGGTTGCAGATTTTTTTGGACTTGCTCATAACGTCAATTAAGTCATCGGATAAATCCTTCGGATGCGGTGTCATAAAACGGATACGCTCTAAGCCGTCAATCTTTTCCACTTCCTGTAATAATTCTGCAAATGTAACCGGAACAGAAAGATTTTTACCGTAAGAATTAACATTTTGTCCTAAAAGCATGACTTCCTTGACACCGTCTTTTACAAGACGTTCAATTTCCATGATAATTTCTTTCGGCTCACGGCTCTTTTCGCGGCCGCGCACATATGGCACGATACAGTAACTGCAGAAGTTGTTACAGCCGTACATAATATTAACACCGGATTTAAACGGATATTTACGCATAGTCGGCAGTTCTTCCACCACTTCTTTTGTACTGTCCCAGATGTCGATAATCTGGTCTTCCTGTGTCCATCTGCTGTAGAGCAGTTCTGCCAGCTTGAAAATGTTGAATGTACCGAACATAATGTCGACAAAGCGGTAAGACTGCTTGATTTTTTCAACAACCTGTGTTTCCTGCATCATACAGCCGCACAGTGCGATAATCATATGCGGATTTTTCTTTTTTAAGCCGTTTAAGTGGCCAAGACGTCCGTATACACGCAGGTTGGCATTTTCACGGACGGTACAGGTATTGTAAAGCACGAGGTCGGCTTCTTCTGTTTCAACCGGAACATAGCCGATTTCCGTTAAAATACCAAGAAGCTTTTCAGAGTCCCTCGCATTCATCTGACACCCAAACGTCTGGGTACAGCAGGTTAAGGGACGTCCTAACTTTTCCTGTAAGTCTGCTACATAAGCTTTGCATTTTTCTATAAAATATAACTGTCGTTCCAGGGAATCCTGTGGAATAACATCGGTAAGTGCAATATTGCCCATTTAAAATACTCCTTATTTCTATAATCTGTCATTGTATCAGTTTAAAACCGTCAACTCATAATTTTACTGAATTCCATAAAAAAAGTCAAATCTACAATGAAATTTTGTAGATTTGACTCTGCTGTTAAATATAGCTGGCGGCAAAATTTCCGGCATTCATCGGTTTGCCGTAGAAAAAGCCTTGAATACAGTCTGGTTTTAATGTCATGACCTTGTCGTATTCTTCCTGCGTTTCGACACCTTCCACGCAGACCTTGATGTTAAAGTTGTGCGCCATTTCCGTTACATACTTGACAAGTGTGTAGTTTTGGCTGCTTTCATTAATATCTTTGATAAACAGACGGTCGATTTTGATAATGCCAAACATCATATCGCGGATATAGCGCAGGTTAGAATAGCCCGTTCCGAAATCGTCAATGGCAAGATTTAAGCTTTTGTTATTAAAAGAATTTAACACATGCTTTACGGCAGTATTATTTTCCAGCTCGCCGCTTTCCGTGACCTCAAAAACAACATGTTTGGCAGAGAGTTCATACTGTTCCAGTAATTCTACCGCGTCTTTTAAAATATCACTTTTAATAATCTGTACAAAGGACAGGTTAATATTCATTATAAAATCCGGATAAACCGAAACCCATGCTTTACACTGCCGCACCGCATTTTCAATAATCCATTTGCCGAGCGGGATGATTAAGGCGCTTTCTTCAAGCAGTGGAACGAAATCAACCGGTGACATAAAACCGTATTTCTCACTGTGCCAGCGGATTAAGGCTTCCGAGCCGTAGAGGGTGTTCGTCTGCGGTTTCATAATTGGCTGGTAATAGACTTCAAAGCCCTTAAAATCATTTTCCACACATTTTCTTAATTCTTCCTGAATATCAATTCTGCGGATATAGGAAAGATATTCATCTTCTGAATATGGTGTAAAGGTGTTTTTACCATTTAATTTTGAAACATGCAGTGCAAATTTGGCATTTTTTAAAACATCTTCGTAAGAATTCTCCTGTGTATTAAAGGAAGCCGCACCACCGGAAATCGTGAAAAACATATGATACCCGTTTTTTTCAATTGAAGAATCGATCTTTCTACGGATAGTTTTATACAATTTTTTCGCATCGGCGGTGGTACATGACGGCTGTTCTTTTAAAATCACGGCAAATTCATCCCCGTGGAAACGGAATACATTTTCACGGTTTTTGCAGCAGACGGCAATTGCCTCTGCAACACCTGCAAGCAGAATGTTGCCCATTTTGGTACCGTATTTTTCATTGATTTCGCGGAAATTGTCAATGCCGATTAACAATATTGTGCCGGTAACAGGCTGCGGCTCTGCGATTTTTGCAAGGGCATAACGCTCTTTTAACACATCTTCACAGTAAAGGCTTGTGATATTGTCGTATTTGTTATGCTTTCCGATTTCGGAAATGCAGCCTATCAGCATGAAAGGCTCACCATTTTCATTAAAAAAGGTACGGCTTTTTCCGCTTACCCATATAATTTCATCATCTTTGGTAATCAGGCGGTACTCCAGATTGTGCTGTGCTTTTTCCTGATTGCGCACGGCACGGATATCAGCAGCCAGCCTGTCCCAGTCTTTTGGATAAACCAGAGGTTTCAAAGCGCTGGAAGCTAATTTGATATGTTCCTCTTCCAAAGTAAAAGTATCCAGTGCGGATTTACTTATATGAAACAAATCATTTTCTAAATCATAAACGAACACATAGTTATCAGTACATTCATCAATCAGCGTAAAGACATCTTCATACGCTTTTAAATCTTTAACACTTTTTATCATTACAATTCCCCATTCTGCCGTCAGACGGCATTAAAATTACCTGTAAATTTTTCAAGGCTACTTCCGGACTTGTCCGTTTCCGTAAATGACATATTTGGAAGTGGTCAACGCATCCAGTCCCATCGGACCGCGTGCGTGAATCTTTTGTGTGCTGATACCGATTTCCGCACCGAAGCCAAACTCAAATCCATCCGTAAAACGGGTCGAAGCATTGACATAGACGGCGGCGGCATCAATTTCATTTAAAAACTGCTGTGCGTGGTCATAATCTTTTGTGATAATGGCCTCGGAATGACCGGTATTATAGCGGTTAATGTGTGCAATTGCTTCATCAATGGAATCCACAACCTTTAATGAAATGATGTAATCTAAGTATTCCGTTCCCCAGTCGTCTTCCGTTGCCGGAACAATCCGTGAGTCGGCAGCCATGGCACGTTCATCACCACGGATTTCAACGTTTTTTAATTTTAAGCGGTCAACCAGCTGCGGGATAAATTCACCGGCAATCTTACTGTGGACAACTAAAGATTCACAGGCATTGCAGACACCGATACGCTGTGTTTTTGCATTGAAAATAATATCTTCTGCCATCTTGAAGTCTGCATATTCATCCACATAAATATGGCAGTTTCCGGTTCCTGTTTCAATGACCGGAACGGTGCTGTTTTGGACGACATTCTGAATCAGTCCGGCACCGCCTCTCGGAATAATGACATCAATATATTTATTCATATGCATTAATTCGGTAACAAGCGCCCTGTCGGTATCGGTAACCAGCTGGATGGCATCCGGATTGATACCACATTCTTTCAGGCTTTCGGTAATTACGGAAACGATTGCCGTATTGGAATGAATCGCGTCACTGCCACCTCTTAAAATAACGGCATTGCCGGATTTTAAAGTCAGTCCGAAAGCATCGGCAGTAACATTTGGACGGGATTCATAAATAATGGCGATAACACCCAACGGCACCTTTTTTTTACCAATCATTAGACCGTTTGGACGCTGCTTCATGGAAGTGATTTCACCAATCGGGTCGTCTAACTGCACAATCTGATACAAGCCTTCTGCCATGCCTTCAATTCTGGCATCGGTCAGTGTCAGACGGTCAATCATTGCCGGTTTCATCTGATTTTTCTTTGCGGCTTCAATGTCTTTTGCATTGGCAGCCTGAATGGTATCACGTTTTGCAAGCAGTGCATCTGCAGCTGCTTTTAAAGCATTATTGCGTTCGGTGATTCCGGTTTTTGCAAGCTGGGCGGCGGCTGTTTTTGCACGCTGTCCCATTACGGTAAGTGTTTCCATATTTTTTCTGCCCTCCATAAAATTTTTATATTTTTACGATTCTTTATTTTGCAGGCATTTTCGTCTGTTGTTACAGAACCGCCTGTTCAGTAATAATACAATCCGGTTTTAAGTCGTAGCTTTCGGTTTCGATATGGTCTACAATCTGAAAAGAAAAAGCTACAGCGGCTTTGTAAAACGCCGGGTGCTGTTCTAAATAGCGGTCGTAAAATCCGCCGCCATATCCGGCACGGTGGTGTTCTTTATCAAAAGCAAGTCCGGGCATAATCATCAGCCCCTGCTCCGGTTCACAGATATCAGTATTATCGGGTTCTAAAATACCGTATTTGCCGGGCTTTAATTCTGACAGCGCCGTAATCCGGTGGAACTTCATATCCCTGCCGTAGACCTTTGGCACAAGCACGGTTTTGCCCAGGAAAAGACAATTGTCAATAAAGGAATGGGTTTCCACTTCCTGATTGTAACTGACATAAGTAAGTACGGTATCTGCGCTGTAAAAAAAATCCTGTGAAATAAGCCGATCTATGATTTGACGGCTGTTTTCATGAATCTGTGCCGGTGTCATTTTATTTTTTTCTGCTTTTACAAATACTCTTGCCTGTTCTTTAGTCATAACTGCCTCGTTTTGTCTTAATTGCCGTATTTTCTGGCATTTTCCAATGCTTCCTGTTCCAGCCGCTTCATTTTTTCTTCATGCCGCTTCTTGACATCAATCATAGAACCGTCCGGGTTCTGGATTTTAATGGAATCGAGCGTCCCTCTTAAATTGTTGCGGAATGCTGCAACGTACTCTGCACGAAGCTGCTTCTGTTCCTCGGCTTCGGCGCTTGTTAAGCCTTCTGCCTTGGACTTGCGGTATAATTCATTAATCCGGTTAATAGTGTCCTGTGTTACCATACAAATGTTCTCCTGTTCTAATTGGTAAAAATCAGTAAATCGTCAAAAAATGCGATACAGTCTTTATATTTTGCACGCGTCTTAAAAATGGAATGGTGCATATCCGGGTATCGGAAAACCTCAATGTAATAGTTTTCCTTACGCATAAAAAACATTTTTTTAACATGGTGCTGCGTAACAATTAAATCCCTGCGGATAAATTTAATACGTACATCACCGCTTAATTTAATGTCGGTTTTCTGTGTATTCAGATTAATTAAACGCGTATTTTTGTCCGTATTTTTAATAATATACGGGGTATCATTTAAAATATACGTATGATTCAAATCGGAAATCCTGGTAATATTGCTGTTTAAGCGTACTTTCTTCACTTTTGTTTCATAATCGTATATAATAACTTCTTCTATTTTTTTTGAAACATCGACTTTAGAATAGACAATATCATTGTCATACTGGCGGATGTATGGAAATGTAATTTCCTCAGAGCCTTCATCTAAAATTTCCAGAAATGCATTGTTCTGATTTAACAGCAGTTCGGAAATAAACTGCTTGATATTGACAATGCCGATGATTTCTTTCTGCTTAAAAGGCTGTATGGCAGTATCAGAAAAAACCAGTTCTTCTAACATCGGACTCCCCAGTTTGATAATACATAAATTACCTGAAAGAGGAATCAGTTTTTCAATGCCGGATGTGGCAATCACAGAATCTTTTAGTAAACGCTCTTTATTTTCCTGTATTTCTTTTAAAAGCATTTTATGTGTACCCATGCCGTTGCTAAACAGTCCGGTACTGCTTAAATTTTCTCTGGAATATGTAATTTCATCAAAAATACAGTAGTTTTCATCCAGTACAAAAGCTTTTAATAAAAGCACATTGCCGAGTTTCGTCAGGTCTGCCACGGTGGTATGGATAATATGATACGCACCGGTACTGACATCGTAACGGTAGTAAGAAATCTCTACCTGTGTTTCATTAATACTGCTTGCGGATGTAAACAGTATATGGTTATGGGAAACTGCTGCATAACTGATGTTTGCCAAATTGTATTTATGAATTTCCGGTAAGATTTCAAGCCGTTCGTTTGTCAGCGGATTCAGCATAAAAATTTTTTTGCCGGGAAAACGTCCAAGACGGTAATTGGCATCTACGACCTGAAGCAGAAGCTGGTCATTAACCGGGATGTAATTACCCTCTTCAAAATTTTTGACAAGTTTGATGTCCATTCATTCCTCCCACAGCGTTTTAAATCAGCTCTTTTAAATCAAAATCCTTATTGCGGTGATTTAAAAAGAGTGTGCCAATATCCTCTCCATTTAAAATTCCAACAATATTTTCTACGTTATTGGCATTGGTAATGACCATATCGGCTCCTGAATTGGCAGCAATCATGGCAGCGGCAATTTTTGATGCCATACCGCCGGTTCCGACACTGCTGCCGGAAGTTGCCTTGCCCATCTGAATCAGTGAGTCATCGATGGTTTCAACATAATGAATAAAGCGTGCATCCGGATTCGTTCGCGGATCATCTGTATACATGCCGTCAATATCCGATAACAGAATCAGTAAATCCGCATCGGTAATAGAAGCAACGACAGCTGAAAGGCGGTCATTATCGCCAAAGGTCTGTACCTGCTCAATTTCCGAAGTCGAAATGGTATCATTTTCATTGACAACCGGAATTGCCCCAAGCTTTGACAATTCGCGGAATGTATTTTCGGCATTCTGGCGGCTGACCGGATTTAACACAATTGTCTTTGTCAGCAGAACCTGTGCCGCAAGGGAATTGTATTCGGAAAAAATCTTCTGATAAACCATCATCAGCTTAGCCTGTCCGATGGCGGCACACGCCTGCTTTACGGATAAATCATCGGGACGGTCATGCAGACCGATGGCATTTCTTCCGACGGCGATTGCACCGGAAGATACCAATATAACGTCTTTTCCGGAATTTTTAATATCGACCAGAATACGAACCAGTTTTTCGATTTTTAATAAATTTAATTTACCCGTATTATCATGCATGAGGGAAGAAGAACCGATTTTTACAACAATCCGTTTCTTCTCTTTCATTCGCTCTCTTATGCTGCTCATTTTTATGTTCTCCAAATTTCATCTACTATATATTTTGCATACTTTTGTTATTTTACACCATTTAAGGCAAAATGTCACGTTTTTTCTAGTTTGTGGCAATCTGCTCGGCAATTTTTAAACCATCAACGGCGGCAGAGGTAATACCGCCTGCATATCCTGCACCCTCTCCGCACGGGTACAGACCGTGAAGTGTCACAGACTGTAAGGAGTCGCCGCGCAGAATACGAACCGGGCTGGAGGTCCGGCTTTCAACACCCGAAAGCACGGCTTCTTCCATGTCAAATCCCTTAATGCGCGTTGAAAATCCGGTGATGCCCTCTTTTAACGGTGCTGTGAGAAACTCCGGTAAAACGCGGTTTAAGTTGCCAAAGGTGTAAGCGCCTTTTATGGACGGCGTTACGGCACCGAAACCGGTCGATATGCGGTTGTTCTTGAAATCACCGTATAACTGTACGGGAATTTGGCCGTTTCCCTCCCGCCATGCGAGGTTTTCAAGTCTGCGCTGGAAGTGCATGCCGTCTAAAATGTTACTGCCGAAATCCTCCGGCGTTATGGTGACGATAATGGCACTGTTGGCATTGTCACCGTTTCTGCCCGAATAACTCATGCCATTTACGGCAATGCGTTCTTTTTCGGAGGAAGCGTTGACCACGTAACCGCCCGGACACATACAGAAAGAATACACGCCTTTGCCGGTGGATGTCTGAAACGTTACTTTATAATCGGCAGCAGGCAGTTTATAGTGGCAGTCGCCATACGCATTCTGATTGATAAAGGACTGCGGGTGTTCCATGCGCACACCGACCGCGAAAGCCTTCGGCTGCATGGAGATTCCCTGTGCCAGAAGCATTTCAAAGGTATCTCTGGCACTGTGACCGATTGCAAGACAGACGGTATTACAGGCGTGGGTGAAGGATCTGTTTTCTGCACGGTCAAAGACGGTAATGCCGTTTACTGCACCGTCTTTTTCATGAATTGCCGTGAGTTTTGTCTGGAAATGCACCTCGCCGCCGCAGGCAGTGATTTTTTTACGGATATTCTGCACAACCTTGGCAAGAACATCAGTTCCGATATGCGGCTTATTCACATATAAAATCCGCGAATCCGCACCAAATTCTGCAAATATGCGTAAAACTTCGTGGATTCTTCCGGTTGGGTCTTTAATCGCCGTATTTAATTTACCGTCCGAAAATGTACCGGCGCCGCCCTCTCCGAACTGGACGTTCGATTCGGTATTGAGTGCGCCGCCCTGCCAGAACGCCTCGACTTCTTTTTTACGCTGTTCAATACTGTCACCGCGCTCAAACACAATCGGGCGCAGTCCTGCTTCGGCAAGCTTTAATGCGGAAAACATACCCGCAGGGCCGAAACCGATAATGATCGGACGGTCTTCTTCTTTTAAAATCTGCCTTGATACGGCAGGGAATGTGTATCCTTTTTGGGTAACCGGTGTAATGTCACGGTTCTTTAACTTTTTAATCCATGCAGCTTCGTCCACCGGCTTTTTGCCGTTAAGCAGAATGTCGGAAACATGCACGCTGTATATGTATAAGATATCCGGTTTATGTCTGGAATCAATGGACTGCTTTGCAATCTCAATGCGGCAGGTATCCTTCGATGAAAGGCGCAGTGCCTTGTAAACTGCCTGATGTAATGCCGTTTCCGGGCTGTCCGGTTTTAAACGAATCTGACTAATTTGAATCATAGTGAGTTCCTTTCTGTGAAATACAATACTGTGCGGCAGAAGTTCCCGCCAGATGTCCACTGCTCCATGCCCATTGCAGGTTGTAGCCGCCGCATTTTCCGTCTACGTCTAAAAGTTCTCCCGCAAAGAAAAGTCCGGGACATAAAAGAGACTGCATGAACTGGGAATCCACTTCTTCAAGAGATACACCACCCTGACAGATTTGTGCGGCATCAAAGGAGCGGCTTCCGGTAATGCCAAAGGAAAAATCTTTAAAAGCTGTTATCATTTTTGCAATACCTTTTTTCCCAAGTGCGTCCATAGTCGTACCGGCTGGATAACCGCAGCTTTTTGCCACTGCCTGTACAAGCTTTTTGTTAAGCAGTCCCGAAAAGAACGTGACAATATCCTGCGTATTATGCTGATACATGCGTTTTATCGACTGTGTAATAAGGGTTTCCGCTTCAAAGTCCGGAAGCATATCCACAACTGCCGTCACGATTCTTTTACTGTCTGCGGCTTTGACGGCATAGCGGCTGACCTGAAATACGGGAATCCCCGAAATGCCGTAGTCCGTATACTGGATTTCTCCGGTATCCGAAGCAACAGGATGTCCGTCTGCAAAAACAGTAACCGTTCCTGTACTGCGCACGCCGGACATCGCTTTGCACAGCGGATTGTCGGAAGTAAGCTGTACGAGTGCCGGAAGCGGTTTTATAATGTGGTGTCCGAATTTTCTGGCAAGTGTATAGCCGGAGCCGTCCGAGCCTGTCTTTGGTGCGGCTTTTGAGCCGGTGGCAAGAATACAGGCGTGGCCGCAGAAGCTATCGGTATTGGTCGTCACATAAAATGAACCGTCTTTTTTTTCAACGGACACAACAGACTGTTCGGTAAACACGGTCACACCGCTCTGTTCGACTTCATACCGCAGTGCGGACTGCAAAGAAGCCGCCGTTTCCGAATGGGGATAGACATATCCGTTTCTGTCCTTGTGGTAAATGCCTGCATTTTCAAAAAATTCAAGGGTATCCTGTACCGGAAAGGTATTTAAAACCTGCATGACAAAGTCAGGATTGCCGTTCTGATAACAGTCTGCCTGCATATGCAGGTTGGTAAAGTTACATTTTCCGTTGCCGGTCTGGAGTATTTTTGAACCCAGCCGTGCCGTATGTTCTATTAAAATGACAGATGCACCGCCCTGTGAAGCGCAGACAGCGGACATCATGCCCGCGGCGCCGCCGCCGATAACAATGCAGTCACAGGTGTGCCGGTTTAATTTTGTCATAAAAGTCCTCGTTTCTTTATTGTGTTTTCAGTTTTATATTTTAACAGACCGCAGGTACAGGCGCAATATTTAACTGCTGTAGGTCTGTAAAAATTCGTAAAGCTCCTGCTCTCCGGTGATGTACAGACCGTATTTTAACTGCTCCCGTATTTCAACCGGCATGAGGTTTACCGCCACATCGGCATAATCATAGAAAATCTTGTCATCTCCCCGGTAAATGCACAGGCGGTCTTCACTGTAAATCAGGTAAAAGGTTTCTTTTTTGGTCTGTACTTTTCCGTTGGCATAAATGCCGGCAGAGGTGTCTGCCAGACTGGTGCTGTCAGTTTCTGCCCGGTAGACAAAGGTTTCCTCTTTGGTAATATTTTTTGTATTTTCCTTTGAAGCAAAGAAAAAGATACAGCCAAAGCCGGAGATAAATAACAGTAATATTCCGGCAGCGGCGCTTATCCATTCCAATCGTTTCATAAATCTGAACCCTTTCTGTTTGAAGTTTGATATTCTTATTTTTTACAGAAATGTCAGATTTATACTTTTTTGCAAAATGTTTTAAAAAGTGCGATTTAATATAAAATTGCGGAAATTTTCCACGGCAGGAGGCATATACACGGAACCGTCATGCACCAGATAAAAATTGCGTTCGTAATCCGGTGAAAGAATCGGCAGAATCCGAACCGGCAGTTTTGACAGCAAATCCATATACGGAACAACGGCAATACCGAAGTCTTGTGCCACCAGTCCGGCAATGACTTCATCTTCTTCTGTTTCGTAAACGATATTGGGAATCACATTTTCCCTGTGGAACATATCGTCAATGACACTGCGGATACCCGAAGTCTTTGTAAAATAAATGTGCGGGTACGAAGCGGTGTCGGAAAGACATATACCGTCCTTAGCGGAACGTGCGGCAAGCGGGTGATTCTGCGGCACGATGACAACCAGCTCCTGTTTCTGAACCGGAACGGCGGTAAATTTTAAGTCGTCCTGCGGCTTGGAACAAAACAGCAAATCTACCTTCCGCTGTGCCAAATCATCTAACAGGTGCTGGGTAATGCCGGTATGAAAGGTAAAACGGATATCATTTTCAGGATATGCCCGTAAGAAATCTGCCGCAAGGTGCGGGACAAATTCAATCCCCAGCGGACGGACAAAGCCCAGACGAATCAGTCCTGAACCGCGCGCACTGCGCTGTAAGGAAGCAATGCCGTCATCAAGCGTGGAAAGCGTATGCTCCGCGCACGATAGAAATTCCCTGCCAAACGGCGTGAGCATGGTATTTCTGCCATTTTTCTCAAATAACGGCACACCCAGTTCTTTTTCCATCTGTGCAATGGCGTGGCTGAGGCTTGGCTGTGTAATGCAGAGCTGTTCTGCTGCTTTGGTATAGTGTTTGACGTGTGCAAGGGTCACAAAGTATCTTAAATAAAATAAATTCAAATAAATTCCTCCAGTGTGTCCGGTAATCTCCGGCAGGTAGTAAATCTAAATATCTGATGTGCAGTTACATTTATATATGATACCAGGGACAAAAGTCCCCAATCATGATAAATATATAATATTCAATAGATACAGTCTATAGTTTGATGAAATTTATTTATTTGTTATTTATAAAAAGCGTTTGTATACTGAAAAGCTGTAAACAAATATGTAGGGCAAAATGCCTTAGAACAGGAATGGTGAAAAGTATGAATAATAATAATGCTGACACAATGATTCAGGAAACGGACAGGCGGACACTGCGCGGGGAGCTGGCTTTGATAGCGGCGGTTCTGATTAACAGTTTTGGTGTGGTATTAATGCTGTATTCCGGTGCGGGGATTTCAGCAATCTCAAGCGTGCCGTTTGCATTTTCAGAAGTCTTTACTAAAATTTCCCTCGGAACATGGACGTATCTTTTTCAGGGGTTACTGGTTCTGACATTAATGATTCTGCGTAAAAAATTCGTACCGCAGTATTTATTCAGTTTCGTTGTCGGATTTGCTTTCGGGGAATTTTTGGATATCCATGAATTATGGATAGGGATTCTGCCACAGACGATACCGTGCCGGATAGTATACTTTGTGTTAAGTTATATTCTGATTTGTATTGGAATTGCATTATCCAACCGATGCGGATTGCCAATTATTCCGACAGATTTATTTCCAAGGGAACTTTCCGATATTATCCGTGTCGGATATCCTAAAATCAAAATTGCATTCGATGTGATCTGTCTGACAGTAACTGCCTGCATGACCGGATTTCTTTTAGGACATCTTGACGGATTAGGCATCGGAACAATCCTCGCAGCATTTACAATGGGAAAATGTATCGGTCTCATTGGCAGCTGGATGGATAAACGTTATACATTTGTAACAGTTTTAACTAAGGAATAACGCCTTAATCATACGTGCACGAAGCACCTTCCACATCAGCAGAGGGAAAAGTGTTTCAATGGTTGCACAGTATTTATCAGCCAGACACAGAATCCATGCTTCCTTATACCGCGGCGGTATCGGGGTCAGCGGAAACATGTGTCTGGCTATCATATTTTCTTCAATTGGATTCAAATCAAAATCTTCTTTGGCATTTCTTAAAGCTGTTGATGGGTGATAAAAGCCATGAAGTCGATGACTTTTATCCTTTTCATGCCAGTCATAAAGAAAGTAATCATGAAGCAATGCACCGCGGATCAGTGACTTTTCATCAATATTCAGACGGAAACGTCTTGCAAAATACAAACTTGTATAAGCTACTTTTACACTATGTTCATAAACAGATGTCGAGCCGTGCTGTATATAGCTTTTCTCCATTGTCAGCCGTCCTTCCTTTTCCAGTGTACGGATGGCAGTTGACATTACTGTAAAAATACTTCTAATGGGTCTATTTTCAGGGTTCATGTACTTCTCCATTTCATTTTTGTGAACCATTACTTTGCTACCTATGCAGATTATACGCAAAAATGTATTTAATTACAATACCTGAAGCCAATTTATTTCTTAAGAATTTCTTATTTTGTTCCGAAGATTCTGTCGCCTGCATCGCCAAGTCCCGGACAGATGTATGCATTTTCGTTTAACTGTCTGTCTAATGCACCGACATAAATCTGGATATCCGGATGTTCCCTGTGCAGTCTTTCGAGTCCTTCAGGAGCTGCAATAATGCACATGAACTTAATGTTTTTGCCGCCGTGTTTTTTAATCTGGTTAATCGCATCAATCGCAGAACCGCCTGTTGCTAACATCGGATCACACACAACAATCGTTCTTTCGGCAATCGGGTCCGGCAGTTTGCAGTAATATTCCTGCGGTTCGTGAGTTTCTTCGTCACGGTACATACCGATGTGTCCGACCTTTGCGGACGGAACTAACGCTAAAATACCGGAAACCATACCAAGTCCGGCACGAAGAATCGGCACAACGGCAAGTTTTCTTCCGGCAATCATCGGTGTCATGCAGGTTTCAATCGGCGTTTCGACTTCTACGTCTTCTACCGGCAAATCTGAAAGCGCTACAAAGCCTTCCAGCATGGCAATTTCATCAACTAACTGACGAAATTCGTTTGTACCGGTTCTCTTGTCACGTAAGATTGAAATCTTGTGCTGGATTAAAGGGTGTTCAAAAATAGTTACATTTTCCATTTTATTCATAAAAATCTCCATTCCGCCGTCAATGCGGCATTTTTATCTTTTTTATTACTCTGCTTCATCTTCGCTGTCGCTGTTTGCAACATAGACCCCTCGGCTTCTGTCACCCTCCGGATTTTTACCGAACTGGTAATCATTTCCCGGTAAAACGGCATTGAGGAAAATACCTGCAATCGCAGCTACGGCAAGGGCTGTCAGTGTAATTGAAGTGCCAAAGACAGTAAAGGTCAAGCCGTCTGAAAATCCAAGTCCGCAGACAAAGATGACACCGGCAATAATTAAGTTTCTGGACTTTGTTAGGTCTACCTTATTTTCAACGACATTTCTCACACCGATAGCGGAAATCATACCGTAGAGCATGAATGACACACCGCCGATAATTGCCGCAGGCATTGTTGAAATAATTGCCGAAAACTTCGGAATAAAGGACAATACAATTGAAAAACATGCCGCAATACGGATAACACGCGGGTCATAAACTTTGGAAAGTTCAAGAACGCCGGTATTTTCACCGTATGTCGTGTTGGCAGGTCCGCCGAGGAATCCGGCAAATGCGGTTGCAAGTCCGTCACCCATTAAGGTACGGTGCAGACCTGGTTCTTCAATAAAATTTTCTCCGACTGTAGCGGAAATGGCGGACATATCTCCTACATGTTCCATCATCGTTGCAATGGCAATCGGTGCCATAACAAGAATGGCTGTGATGTCAAATTTGCAAATCTGGAACTGAGGCAGTCCAATCCAGCCGGCGCCCGATACAGATGCAAAATCTAAAATCGCTGTGCCATCAGGATTTGTGATACCGCAGGCATTTAAAATCACCGCAAGCCCATAGGAAATCAAAACACCCATGAGAATCGGGATAATCTTAAACATGCCTTTTCCCCAGATATTGAAAATGATAATCACCGCTAATGCCGTAAATGCAATCCACCAGTTGGTTGAAGCATTTGAAATAGCTGACGGTGCAAGGGATAAACCGATGCAGATGATAATCGGACCGGTTACAACCGGCGGTAAAAATTTCATGACACGGTTGACACCGACCAGTTTGAATATCAGTGCCACTGCTAGATATAAAAGTCCGGCAACAACAATACCGCCGCAGGCATAAGCCGCTTTATCATTGACATTCATGGTCGCATAAATACCGTTTTTTAAGTTGGCAACGGTATAAAATCCGCCTAAAAATGCAAAGGACGAGCCTAAAAACGCAGGCACTTTCAATTTGGAACAATGATGGAAAATCAGTGTGCCAAAGCCTGCACAAAATAAAGTAACAGAAACGGTAAGACCTCTTGTCAAAGGTTCACCGCAGGCATCTTTAAAATAGCCTGCCACAAGAATCGGTACCAGAATTGTAGCGCCGAACATCGCAAACATATGCTGGATTCCGAGAATCAGCATTTTCGGAATGCCGAGCTTACGTGCGTCATAAATGGGTTCATTTGAGTTGTTCATAGAATTCTCCTGCTGTTAAAATAGTATTGATAAATAATCCACAAAGTATGATATCATTTTAACAGGAAATTGGCAACCGGTAATGTTTAATCCGTGTGGCTGATTTTACACTTTATACGGCGGAATCTGTCTGTGTGTGTCCTGTGATATACCGGACAATGAATTGTGCCGTTTTTTCAACACCGTCAGAGGAATCGACCGTTAATTCATAATTTCTTGCATCCCCCCAGTGTGTGCCGGAAATATGCTCATAATATGAAGCCCTTGCCTTATCGGAACGCTCAATATTCACCCTTGCTTCTTTTGGCGTGTCGCCGTATACATCCATAACTCTTTGAATTCTGTAATCCTGCGGCGCATGGATAAATATGCGGACAACATTGTCGTAATCTTTTAAAATATAATCTGCTGCCCTGCCGACAATGACACAGGAGCCGTTTTCCGCAATTTCACGGATAATGGCATCCTGTGCTTTAATCGCGTATTGCACTGCATTGGAACTCAGATATAAATCACGCATGATATCCGGCGAATTTTTGTGAATATCGGAAATGAATTCGCGATTTAGTCCACTCTCTTTTGCCGCCAGCGTAATCATTTCTTTATAATAGAAAGGAATGCCTAAGGCATTGGCGACACATTTTCCAATCTGCTTGCCCGATGAGCCATGCTCTCTTGCAATCGTGATAATGACGCCGGGTTTGGAAGGCTTTAAGGCAATATCAGGATTGTCAAGATTATCGATATTGTCATGACTGCCTGTACTGTCTGCGCCAGCTGTGGCGGCTGAGATATGTGTGGCGGCGGTGACATCTGTGATGTTTTTACCGCCAGAAGCTTCAGTTTTCCGTACATAATCCTTGTTTAAGAATTGACGGTAAAAATAAGCCCCGGTAAGGCTGGTGATAACTTCCGTCACCGGATAAGTCAGCCAGAACCAGTTTAATCCGAATCTGGAAAATAAATATGCCAGCGGAACAAATAATACCACGGTGCGGATAACCGTAAGCAGTGAACTTTTAAGGCTTGAACCCACCGCCTGAAAAAATACCGGGAATATCAGCGAAGTGACCATTGGCAGAAAGCTGATGCCGACAAAGCGGAAGCCGACCCGTCCGATAGCAATAACCAGTTCATCGGAAGTAAATACCCGCAGCATTTGTGAAGGAATACAGACAAAGCATAGTGTTCCCAGTGCCATAAGGGACATTCCGAACACAATGGAAGCCGACAGGGTCTTTTTACAGCGCTCAATATTTCTTGCCGCATAATTGTAGCTGATAACAGGAACAATGCAGGTCTGCATTGCGCCGAGCGGGATAAAGAAAAAGGTCTGCCACTTATAGTAAAGTCCCAGTGCGGTTACTGCCTGGTCTGAAAAGGTTGCAAGAATCAGATTCAATCCCAGTATGTAAAAGGTATACGCCGACTGCATAAGAATATTCGGAATACCCAGCTGGAAGATTTTGGCAATGTGGTGTGGGTAAACCTGTCTGTGCGGGGATTTGCGAAAGCCTTTTTTCATGACAATCAGTGCCGCCATAATCTGTCCGGATACTGTCGCCACCGCCGCGCCCGCAATGCCCATTTTCGGAAATCCGAACATACCGAAAATCAGCAGAGGGTCTAACACGATATTCGTAATCGCGCCGATAATCTGCGCTGTCATCGGCGTTTTCATATCGCCGCAGGATTGCAGAACCTTTGTCCAGATACTTTCCAGAAACAGTCCGAAACTGAATACACACACAATACGTCCGTATACGATGACATCGTGAATGATGACTTCGGAATTGGTTGACATTTTTGCGTAAAACGGCATGGCAAACCAGCAGATGACCGCAAATAAAAGCCACATAAAGCCTGCTAACGGCGTGCCGACACCGGCATACTCATCGGCTTCTTTTTCATTGCCGACACCTAGCTTTGCCGCCATAACCGTGTTAATGCCCACCCCTGTTCCCACGGCAAGGGCAATCATTAAAAGCTGGAGCGGGTAGATAATTGACAGTGCCGTCAGCCCCGAATCGGAGTATCTGCCGACAAACAGGCTGTCAATGATGTTGTAGAGCGCCTGTATCAGCTGGGCGAGCATGACCGGTGGCGCCAGTTTTAAAAGTATTTTGCTGATTTTTTCTGTTCCAAATAAATCTGTCTGTCCCATGATTTTGTTTTACCTCGGGTTTGTTTAGTCTTCAAAAAGTTCTATGGATTTTTCCTGTAAATCCATTCCGATATCTTCAAGCTCGCGCAGTTCATTTTCACTAAAACCGCTGTTAAAGTAAAAAGCACCGTAAATATCAACCAGTGCCGCCGCCAGTTTTTTAGGAATCAACGGCTCTCCCTTGTAATACTCTATTGCAAAATCCAGTGCTTCCTGCACCTGTGCAAGCAGTTCCCGGTCGAGTTCATGGTATGCCCGTAATTTAACCGGAACCGATTCTTCACTTACCAGACCTGTGTAAATAAGCTCTACTGCCTGTTCGATGTTCATAGTGACCTCCTTAAAAATGTTGTGATTAAGGAAAGTATAGCATATAATGATTTTCAATGAAACATCAGATGAAAGTATATCCTTTGGCAGGCATGTCCTTTTCAAACAGGTCAACGATTCGGTTTATTACACTGATGTTTTGGGTAAAATATTCTGTAAGAGCTTTCATTGAGGAAATTTCATCACATTCTGTAAATTCATAATCTAAATATTCATAATGCGTTGATTTGCCATAGATATTGCTTGTTTTATATACACCGTAACCCAGTCCTAAATCCTTTGCAATTTGTACATCATTTGGCAGGTAACCACCCCATGTCAATGAAAACGCTAAATCCCATAATGTTTTTCCAAAATATTTTTCTATAACAATATCAAAATCCTGAATATTTCCGGTATGTTTCATTTCGCCAAAATATACGTCCGTCTGATCCGGATATTCCACGACAATGAAAAAACAAGGTGCCCAATTCATAATATTATTATGTGCAGCTATCAGATAAAGCGTGTATAAGGTATGCATAGGATTATAAATATATATCTTCCCTTTAAATGATTTTTTATCACATTCGTCTATCAGCGTATCAAGAATGGTTGTAACAGGTACTTTCCATTGCTTGTTATCCTGTAAACAATAACTGACTTCTCTTTTCATTTTTTTCAGTGCAGTAATATTTTCCGAATCAAATTCCAATAAATATTTTTGGCGCGTACCGCCTCGTGCACCACACAATTCGTCCAAAATGGTTTCGTCCGATAAAAATTCATTGTTAAAGATTTTTCCTCTGATAATTTTTTCAACCGTCCAGTTCTGGTTATAAATATAATTCTGTAATTTTGCGGCATAACCGATATCTTCAGTATCACAGGACGGAACAGGGGCAACAGAATTTATTGCATAATCATGAAGGTCTGACAGATAATCTTCTTCGTCAGAATCTTCTGTAAAAAATTCTGATACGTTTGAATAGATGTCAGCATCTTTTTTTAATATATCCCAGTAAATATCTTCAGATTGTAACTGGCTTGCAGAATAAATAATAAATTTATAGTCGGGATAGTGTTCATGGTTGTGGGTTGACATATAGGCTCTATCTTCCTGAGAGTAGCCGACGTAGGGCATTTCCATGGCAGCAAGCTCTTTTTCTCTATGATTTTTTGGTGCTTTTAATATAACAAGAACGTAATCATAAATTCCTTTTGTTTCAAAAGATGTAATATGTTCCTGGATTGCCTGTTGTAATTTCTGTTCTGTAGTATATGCACGCAGCATATGATGTTCACAAAACAGACGTTCATGATTGTGCATAATAGGCTGTACTCTTTTTACAGATGACAGTGTACGATTTTCAGATACCTGAATACGATACCCCTCGATATTAACGGTACTGTTCTGACAAAGAGAAGAAAAAGGAATGAGCAGCTCATCCCACTCGGTAGACAAAATCAGTAAACGGATTTCATCGTCCCGCAGTCCTTTGTTTATTTTTACACCTTCTAGATATTTAAAAACTTCATGGATTGCTTCCCGCGCAGTAGAATTACTTTTCTTTACTTCTATAACCGTCAGATGATCTTTGCAGTCTTTTGCCAGAATATCAGCAAAGCCTTTTGTTCCTTTATAATTCGGCAGATAATGTTCTGTATCTATTAATACCATGCCGGGTTCAATACATTGTAAATTGTCAGCAATGATATCTCTGATTTCGGATTCTGTATATTTTCTGGTCATATTTGTCCTCTTATTTTAAAAATGTATTGACTAATTACACGCATACGCACAGAAACAGACATCATTTCTTTGCGTTTTCTTCTAATTCCAGTATGTACTTATCAAAATCGGACATAAATAATCTGTCCTGAATCACACGGTATTTTTCAAATTCCGTTTCAGCTTTTGCCTTGGCAATCTCCGCTGTGATTTTCCCTGCATCTTGAAGAACTTCTCTGTCATCTGCCATCAGGAATAAATCCAGACGCTTTGACCAGTCCTCCATTGTCATCGGAATGTGGCGTTCTGCACGGTCTTCTGCCAAATCTAGGTAAGCAGATACAATACGCTCTAATGAACGCATTTCTTTATCAGTAAGATAATTCTTTGCAATGCTTACATCACTTTTTACAATTTTACCCTCCGGTGCTGTTGCCCATGTGGTAAGTCCCATATGAGGTTTTTCCGCATCAGCGCGTTCATAAATCAGTTCTGCTGCCGTATGTCCGTGTACCGCATAATGCATTTTATTCTGTACCTTAGCAAAGAACTGTTTGGTTGTTCTGGCTGTGCGGTCATAGTCAAGTGCCGTAGCATAAATGTCAGTTATTTTCTGATAAAATCTGCGCTCTGACAGGCGGATTTCACGAATCTGTTCAAGTAAACGGTCAAAGTATTCAGTTGTAAGTACAGAACCGCCGTTTTTCAGACGTTCGTCATCTATAACCCAGCCCTTGATAGTATAATCCTTCGCAATTTGATTCACCCATTTACGGAACTGTACCGCACGCTCAGAATTGACCTTGAAACCTACGGCAATAATCATCTCCAAGGAATAGTGATTTGTATTGTAGCTTTTCCCGTCAGGAGCAGTTATTCGAAATTTTCGAATAACTGAATCTTCCTGTAGCTCACTATCCTCGAATATCTTTTTAATATGATAATTAATTGTATTTGTTCCTACATCGTACAATGTGGCCATCATCTTCTGTGTCAGCCATATATTTTCATTCTCGTAGCGCATCTCAATGCTGTCCTGCTGGTCACCAATAGAAGCAACATAGGTCAGATATTCTGCTGCGCTGGAACGGATTGTTACTTCATCTTTTTTCTTTTTCAAATTGAATTTCCTCCTTCAGCTCAAACTAATACAACATTTCAAACATTCTCTCAATAAAAAATTGAATTTCTCTATTTACACAATTTTTCATATGCTTTCATTACGATTTGGACAATCAAAATTCTACGCTGATTCAAAAAATCAGGATAAGATAACTGTTCGCATTTCTCTGGAAGGGCATTCTGTGCGCACGCCAACTTATCTTCTTGAATTCGTAATTACCTCTGTATTAATGAAAGTATATCATATAAACAGAAAAAAGAATCTGCTATTTTACAATCTTTATGAAAATGTCCAAAGTACCATGCCTTAAAATCAGTATGGTCGGCTACCTGTTGTAAAAATTCTCTTAAAGGGGCTTCTTCGTTGCGATCGGATAAAGCTTTATAGCCCATTTTGTAAATAATGTTTTTGGGTGCGGTATGGGTAAGAATATAGTCGACCTTAAAACCCGATTTTTTTAAATTTTCCCAGCCTTCTAAATATTCCTGCTGGGATGGAAGTTCTTCCGGAAACCATGAAATGCCCTCCTCCCGATATGCTCTGTCAGGGCTGTATGCCCCGCCAAAAGTAAAAAATGTAATGCCGCCTAAATTAAAAATCTGTCCGCGCATCAGATGAATAATATCTTTTTCAATAAAATGGACATTGCCGCCATGCCATTTTTCAACCGGAAAGGCATTTAATTTTTTAAAATCTTCATGGTTTCCGTCTATAAAAAGCGTTGTAACCGGAAGATTTCTTAAAATGTGCCTGACTTTGGTTTCTTCTGTTTCAGAGTACCCGCAAATGCCGGTATCTCCGCAGATTATGAGATAATCTTCTTTTGTGTAAGTTGTATTCTGTTTTTGAAAAAATGTTATAATTTTATCAAGGTCAAATGTTCCGTGTGTGTCGCCGGATAGGATAAATTTCATTTTTTGGGGGGTGTCCTTTTTTGCTATTTCTATTTAATAATTTACTATTTCCATTATTTTTAAAATATTTACAGAACAAAAGCTTTCAAGTCATTAAACTCAAAGGCTTCTGTTCTCATATAATTTTATACAAGCGCAGGTTCTTTCCCTGCAATAATCGCTTTCACTTCTTCGATATCCTTATCTGTAGCCATAGCAATCCCCTTTTCTTCAATTCCCTGACTCA
This sequence comes from Lachnospira intestinalis, assembly GCF_040095895.1. NCBI lineage: Bacteria > Bacillati > Bacillota > Clostridia > Lachnospirales > Lachnospiraceae > Lachnospira > Lachnospira intestinalis. The sequence continues at coordinate 3,541 of NZ_JBBMFS010000016.1, read as the reverse complement.
AGTTACACATAACACTCACATCCTTTCTGAAGTTCTCCTCGATAGGAATATCGTATTCATTTCTAATTTTATTTTAATGTCATCAAAACTACATTTTCGATATGCGTGGTCACCGCAGTTGAAACACATATCCTCTGCCTCGTGTCCTGAAAAAGAACACATATCATTATCATTCAACAAGTCGTGATTATCGCTCATTTTAAAGCTCCTCCTTGTTGTTTTACTCTACTTTATTTACACTGCCTTATTATGAAGATTCATATATCTGTCTCTCGCATCCGGTATGCTTCTTTCATCCATACCTTTTAACACAAAGGTCAGCTTATATGGATCAACTGTGCCATCCTCTTCCTGCTCTCCAACTATAACCTTCTCGACCAGGCTTTCAAATACCACTCTGTCAAATTGGTCAAGAACATCTGCATCCTTCAGCTTTGCTCTGATAGTCTTCATCTTACCTGCAATGTTTTTCTGTGATAATGCACAGTCAGCAAATATTGCTTTCTCTTCCTCACATTTGTCCAGCTTCTTGCTGAGCTCACTGATTACTGATTCATCGGCTCTGCGTCTAATGCGTCTGGCTCTTTGATTACGGTTATTTTTAAATTTTTTACTTCAATTAAACTTTCTCGACTGCATTTTGGACAGTAGAGCGGAAAGTTTTTCAATTCTGTGTCTTTTCTGATTCGGACACGAGTTTTGTTGCCACATATGGGGCATAATATCCATTCTTCCGATAACATATCTATATTCCTCCCTATATAGTCAAGTATTTTTCCTTATTTTTCAAGGAATTGTGGAAAATAGACTTACGCTACCTTATAGGTTCTGAAGATTTCAAAGCATTTAAATCCAATTTAACCGAATTAATCACTAAAGTTCTTAGACAGTGTTCACAGCTTACCCGTGAACAACTGATGATTATTTGACGATTAAATGAAAATGACATGTCATTATATTCTTACCAGCCCAGTTCCAATAGCCAGTTATTTAACATTCTCTCCCTATCCTTCTCTTTTATCTCTAAGTCTCTCGGACTTATATACTCTCCCTTAATGTTACCATCTACAATGTATAACACTCTCGAACACTTTGCAGCTCCCTTTGCATCATGGGTTACCATCATAATTGTTGTTCCTTCTTCGTTTAACTTTACCAGTTCCTCCATTACCTCATTTGATGCAGTTCTGTTCAAAGCTCCCGTCGGTTCATCCGCCAATATAATCGCAGGTCTATTAATCATACTTCTACAGATGCAAGCTCTCTGAAGCTGCCCTCCCGAGACTTCATTGATGTCGTTATCGGCAATGTCTATAATACCCAGTTTGCGCATTAAGTCCTGTCCACGTAAAACCGTTTCTTTACGTGTTTCGGTATTCTTTTTAGATTGTACCGCTGGAAGAATAATATTGTCGAGAACGGTCAGATTTTTGAGCATATACATCTGCTGAAAAATAAAACCCATTTCATCAAGACGTAAGTCTGCAAGCTCCTTTTCACCCATTTTTACAATACTCTTTCCACAAAATTCCACTTCCCCTGCAGTAATGGAGTCCATACCTGAAACAGCATACAAAAGAGTGGATTTACCCGAGCCTGATGGCCCCATAATTGCTACCATTTCACCTTCCGAAACGGTAAAGTTTACATTTTTCAGAACATTATTCTGGCGTTTATTTACAATATAAGTTTTACAGAGGTCTTTTACTTCTAAAATATTCATAATCATTTCCTTTCTTATTCAATGTTAGCAGTGTCAGAGGACTTAATTTTTCTTGTGTAAATCGAAGTCAGAAATGCACTTACGGTTGTTGTAGCAAGAATTACAATAGGGAATATAAGATACATTTCAACAGGATTAATCACATAGTCAACCGCAAGCTCCATACCCATCATTTTAAATATTGGGTCAATGCAAAGGTGCGTAAGGGGCATTGCGAACATCTCTCCGATAAAAATTGCAATTATTCCTACAAATAAGAATCTCAAAGCATGGTATGCATAGATTTTTCCGTTTCTTGTGCCGACGGCTTTCATAAGTGCAATTTCTCCCTGCTCCTTTGCAATAAAAGAACGCTCCATAAGCACGGTTATGAGTGCAGCTAAGATGATTGTAAGGATAACGATAAGGGACTTTACTGAAGCAAGAGTATCCGCAACACCTACCATATCCTTTACGGTTTCAGCACAAGTTTCTATGTTTTCATACTCCGGAAAAATTCTCTGAATTTCTTCCATTCTCCAGTTAATCTCTTCGCTGTCAGGGTTATCTGTAAACATGATCTGCGTATTGATATACCCCGTTGCCTGGGCATAATTTATGTACTCATCACTGTGGAGTCTGATACCACTTCCCTGCATATTCATACTTTGGAAGAATGCCGTAATCATATATTCCTTATCTCCGTCAATGGTTTTAATCGTAACGGTATCACCGATGTTTGCGTTCAGTTTATCCGCTGCAATTCGTGTTATTGCAATTTCATCCGTATTCTGTGGTACTGTTCCTGCTGTGTATTCGTACATATCCATTGTCGTACCTGTGCCTTGATATATACAGATATTGCTTTCGTTTTCTCCGAAAGCTACCGGCAAATTGAACATTGTCTCCTGATAGCATTTTGCAGGAATATCGTTTTGGGCAAGAGTATGCTCCATATTGTTAAGGTGCTTTTCAAGCTTTTCATGTCCGTCTTCTAACATACATTCCGCACCGATTTTACTGTCTATATATATATCACAATCTGCCCATCCAAATGTTGTAGCAAGACTGTCGCTGCTCATAGTAGAAACAGTTGCCGAAAGTATAAGCAACAGGGACAGACAAAGGAAAAATGTAAGGCTTATAATACCATAACGCTTAGGACTGCTTACAATATCATTAAGTGCAAGGAAAGGCGTTACAGGAAGCTTCGATTTTCCTAAACTCATAAGACTCTTTTTTCGGAAGCGTTCCCCTGTCTGTCCGTTTCGGATAGCATCAATAGGAGTCATTTTCTTAACTTTACCTGTACATCCATAACAGAACAGTAAGATTACTGCAATAACAAGAACCGTACAGAAAACGTTTATCAAAATCGGACTCTGATTTCCCACAATAATTGACTGTGAGGAAACGCTCATAAGCATTTCACCAAAGGGGAAGCTAAGGGCAAAACCGATAATCGCACCGATTACGGAAAGACCCATATACTTTACAAGGTATAAGCCCCGGATTTTGAAATTGCCAATACCAATCGCCTTCATTACGCCGATTTCACGGAATTCCTCAGAAAGAGTAAAGGAAATGGTAAACCTTAAAACTACAAATGCTATTGCAATAAGAATAATACTTACCACAAGCAGAAGCCCTACTACGATCATATCAAAAATATAGCAGAATTCCATAAAGGCTCTGTCCATTGTGAGAACACTGTTATCTACAAGCGGCTTTATCTGCGTCAACACCTTTTCCATATCGGAAGAATTGGTGCTAGAATATAAATAGTACAAGCCAAAATGAGAAATTCCAAATACACATAAGCATGGTACAATAGAGATA
>NZ_JBBMFS010000015.1:0-60392 GCF_040095895.1 Lachnospira intestinalis | reverse complement strand
AGCTATGAAACCAACGGCGGCACGGCAGCAATTAACAGTTCAAACACCGATGCGCCGGGAACATTTAACGGCTGGAACGAACAGCTTGACAGCAATACCACCCATGGCGAAGTACACGGCTGGGACGGCTGGTCGGTCGGCACATGGAACTGGGCGGCATATTATAACGGCAACCCGGACCTTTTAAGGGCAACCAACAATACCTATGATACCATGTGGGCAATCCTGCATTACCGGGAACACGGAATTGATGAAGGCAGAACGTTCAATGGAGCATCTTACTGGCTGCCGGCATTAAGCTTTAAAAACCTGACAGCAAACGGCGGCACGGTAAACGTAAAAGCGGATTACACCAACGGCACAGTTACACTTCCAAATGCAGAAAAAGCTTCCGTTGAGATTGACGGAAAGAATGTAAGCTATACTTTCGACGGCTGGTATCTGGATTCGGCACTGACAAGCCGTGTGGGCGGCGCAGGCGATACCTATACACCGGCAGGAAATACAACGCTGTATGCAAAATATACAACACAGTCTGAAAACCTTATTTTTAACCAGAAGATACGTGTGCGTTATGAAAATGCAGACGGCACATGGACTTCATACACCACCGTTCTTGATCAGGATTTCAGGACCGGGGATACGGTGGATTATGATTTTGGAAGTCTTGATACAGATAAGTGGGTAAGACCGGCGGCAGTAAAGTATACAGTCAGCGGACAGTACCAGACAGAGGGCTATACAACAAGCGTTGACATTTACAGACAGAAATACTCCGTAACCGTAACCTATGATAACGACAAAGCTTTCAGTGCAAAAAGCGGAGAGGGTACGTACCGCTGGGGAGAAAATGTAACGGCATCCGTTACGCTCAGTGAAAAGACTGCGCAGTATACCTACCGTTTTGCAGGATTTGAAACGGATTCCCGCCTGACCTTCATGAACGGCACCACGGCAGCATCAAATCCGGTAACATTTGTCATGCCGGAAGAAAATGTCACGTTAAAGGCATGCTCGGATTCACAGACCAATGAATATGCCGTCACCGTTGAGCATTACTACATGGATACGGCAGGAAACTATCCGGACAAACCGTCCGTGGCAGAAGATTTAACACCGTACTACGGCGAAACACTGGTGCATAAAGACCTTGCCCGTGAAATAAAGGGACTTTCCTTCAACGAAAACAGGACGATTCAGGAAAACGGAAACCGCACGCAGACGGAAGTTAAGGGAAATACCACGGTCAGACTTTATTATGACAGGACGGTATGCACCGTTACCTATGACTACAGAACAAACGGCGGTACGTCGGCGGATAAGGAAACCGTAAAGACCTACTACGGTGCGGATGCCGACCTTTCCGTTGCAGCATACAAAAACGGCTGGGAACATGCCGGATGGAATACGAAAAGTGATTCAGAAACAGGACTTACCCGGTACACCGTCACCGGAAACGTCACACTCTATGCCGTGTACCGCAAGGACATCACTGTGACATTCGTGGACTTTGCACAGACCTATAAGAGGGAAGGCTCCATGTACAACAACGACACCTATGCCCTTATCGATGCGCCACAGTGCAGTACCTATGGCGGATGGGGAAACGTATCGGATGTTACGGCAGTGGGATTTAACAGCCGGGCAGATATCACTGCGGAAGGTGCTGAAAAGATGGAGGTAAAGTCCGGGGAGGAACATTTAAAAATCCCGGACAGCATTACCTACTATACCGTGTGCCGGGCAGACGTAACACTGACCTATGAATTAAACGGCGGAACGGAAAATGACACCACAAAGCCGGTAACGAAAACCGTGTACTGCAATGCGGCTGCCCCGCAGGAAGTAAAGGGCTTTAAATTACAGCTTGGCGAAAGTGTAAAGGAATCCGTTGACCTTGACGGCTATACCCATTCCTATGCATTTGCGACATGGGCCGAAAACAGCCCGGAGAGCGAAACACGCTTCCCATGCAATGCAGATTATGTCTTAAAGGAAAATACGACTATGTATGCCCTCTGGGATGAAACGGTGACACCGATTACCTACTATATCGAATTTGACGGCAATGCAGGCACAGCCGCAAGAAACATTCCTGATAAAATGGAGGTGCAGTACGGAGAGGAAGTCGTTCTTCCGGAGCAGAAGCCGGAAAGGACGGGATTTACCTTTATGGGATGGAATACAAGAACGGACGGACAGGGAACGGAGTACCAGCCGCAGGATACGGTAAAGAACCTTACAACCGTAAACCACGCCACGGTAAAACTGTATGCCCAGTGGAAACAGCGCCGCATTATCCTTGTAAAGGCGGCATCGACCGTCTATAACGACACCATCATTAAAAGAATCCCCGGTGACGAGGAATGGTATGATTCGGTAGGGCATTTAACCATCGATGAACTGAAAAACTACCCGGATGAACTTTGCGAGCAGGTATGGCATATCGACAAGCAGGGTAATATCACACAGGTGAAATAATTTAAAACACAGCTTTTATCTAAAAGAACAAATTGAATTAAATTTTAAAATTTGTTAAAATATTAAAATAGCTTGTGAAATAAGAATTGGAGAAAACATGGAAGTTCGTATTAATAAATATTTAAGCAGTGCGGGATATTGCTCCAGAAGGGAAGCAGACCGCCTGTTAGAACAGGGCAGAGTAACCATAGACGGCATTCCTGCACAAATGGGAAGTAAAGTGACAGATGGACAGACAGTTTTTGTCGATGGAAAATCAATTATAGAAGAAGATGAAAAGATTTTGCTGGCATTTTACAAACCAACGGGAATCGTGTGTACGACAACGGCAAATCAGGGTGATAATAATATTGTTGATTATATTGGGTATCCTAAAAGAATCTACCCGGTTGGCAGGCTGGATAAAGATTCAGAAGGGTTAATTTTAATGACAAATAACGGAGAGATGATGGATAAAATTCTCCGTTCAGCCAACGGTCACGAAAAGGAATACATTGTAACCGTAAATAAAGAGATTGATGATTCATTTATTAAGGCAATGTCTGGAGGAATATATCTGGCGGAGTTAGACAGAACAACGAAACCGTGCAAAGTAACCGCATTGGGAAAGAAAACCTTCCGCATTATCCTTACACAGGGATTAAACCGGCAGATCCGGCGTATGTGCAGTACACAGGGAAGGGAAGTTGTGCAGCTCAAAAGAATCCGTATCATGAATATTTTATTGGGAGATTTAAAGCCCGGAGAATACCGGAATGTGACAGAAGCAGAATATCAGCAGTTAAAGGAGCAGTTATATGATTCAGCAAAGTAAAATGGACAGAATTAAAGAATTGGTAGAATTACTCAATAAGGCAGGGAAAAGCTATTATTCAGAGGGCAGGGAACTGATGTCTAATTATGAATATGATGCTTTATATGATGAATTGGGTATGCTTGAAAAAGAAACAGGTTATATTCTTTCAAATAGTCCGACCGTAAATGTCGGCTACGAGGTGCTTAGTGAACTGCCTAAAGAACGTCATGAATCTCCAATGTTAAGTCTTGATAAGACGAAAAGTCCGGAAGCGCTGGCAGAGTGGCTTGGCAGTCAGAAAGGTCTGCTTTCATGGAAGCTGGACGGTCTGACAATTGTATTGACCTATGACAATGGACAACTGCAAAAAGCTGTTACAAGAGGAAATGGCGAAGTAGGAGAAATTATTACCAATAATGCCAGAGTATTTAAAAATGTTCCTGTGACCATTCCTTTTAAAGGAAAACTTGTTCTGCGTGGAGAAGCGATTATTACGTATTCAGATTTTGAGCGTATTAACGAACAGATTCCGGAAGCCGATGCAAAATATAAAAATCCGAGAAATTTATGCAGCGGATCTGTCAGACAGTTAAATAATGAAATTACGGCACAGCGTAATGTCCATTTTTTTGCATTTACACTGGTATCGGCACAGGATGTTGATTTTGATAATTCCAGACAACGACAGTTTGAGTGGCTTAAAGATCAGGGGTTTTCGGTTGTTGAATATAAAATGGTTACAAAAGACACGATTTTAGACACGATAGAATGGTTTGAAAAAACAATTGTAACAAATGATTTTCCGTCAGACGGTCTGGTAATCTTATATGATGATATTGCATATGGAGATTCTTTGGGAAGAACAGCAAAGTTTCCAAGAAATGCGATGGCGTTTAAATGGACAGATGAAACCGCAGAAACGACACTGCGAGAAATAGAATGGAGTGCTTCAAGAACCGGTCTGATTAATCCGGTTGCCGTTTTTGACCCGGTAGAGCTTGAAGGCACGCAGGTCAGTCGTGCAAGTGTGCATAATATCAGTATTGTTGAAAGTTTAAAACTAGGTATTGGTGATCGCATTAAAGTATTTAAGGCGAATATGATTATTCCGCAGATTGCAGAAAATCTTACACAAAGCGGTAATTTAGAGATTCCGGAAGTCTGTCCGGTATGCGGCGGGAAAACGCAGATTAAACAGGTTAATGATGTCAAAACACTTTACTGTATCAATGAAGACTGTCAGGCGAAACATGTAAAAAGTTTTGCCCATTTTGTATCAAGAGATGCATTGAATATCGATGGATTGTCAGAGGCAACACTGGAAAAATTTATTCAGCACGGATTTTTAAAGAATTTCTGTGATTTATACCATTTGGAAAAATTCCGTGATGAAATTATTGCTTTAGACGGATTCGGGGAAAAATCCTATGAGAATCTGCTGACATCTGTTGAAAATTCAAGAAATACAACGCTGCCGAAATTTATTTACGGACTTGGCATTGCAAATGTAGGACTTTCCAATGCCAAGATGATTGTGCAGGCATTAGGTAACGATATAGAAAAAATAATTCATGCCGGAAGACAGGAACTTGAGAAAATAGATGGTGTAGGTGCAGTCATTGCAGATACATTTGCTTCCTATTTTGAAAATGAAAAAAATAAAGAGGAATTTTATAAGCTGCTGCAGGAAATGCACATTGAAAAAGCGCAGGACAATCAGAATAATCAGATTCTTACCGGTAAAGTGTTTGTAATTACAGGTTCATTGGAACATTTTGAAAACAGAAATCAGTTAAAAGAACGCATTGAACAGCTTGGCGGCAGGGTGACCGGTTCTGTGACAGGAAAGACATCATACCTGATTAATAACGACAGCCATTCTACGTCATCTAAAAATAAGACTGCGGCAAAACTGGGAGTTCCTGTAATAACAGAAAACGAATTCCTTGAAATGGCACCGATGAATGATGATGGCAGATGATGACGGTTGCCGATAAAGAGAAAATATGCTATAGTGTGACTGCGTAAGCACAAACCAACAGGAATAAAAGCGTTGTGCGGAAATGAGGAAATTATGCCAATTAAAATACAGAGTGATTTGCCGGCAAAGGCAGAACTGGAAAATGAAAATATATTTGTAATGGATGAACATAGAGCAATGACACAGGATTTCCGTGAATTGCAGATTTTAATTCTTAATCTGATGCCGATTAAGCAGGATACGGAATTACAGCTTCTGCGGGGACTTTCAAATACACCGTTACAGATTGATATTACTTTTCTGCAGATGGCAACACACATTTCAAAAAACACCTCAGCTTCCCATTTGAAGAAGTTTTATGAGGTATTTGAAGATATTAAACACCGCAAATTTGATGGGATGATTATTACAGGTGCACCGGTTGAAAAGATGAATTTTGATGAGGTGAATTACTGGAAAGAATTATCTCAGATTATGGAGTGGTCTAAAACACATATTACGTCAACACTTCATATCTGCTGGGCGGCACAGGCGGGATTATATTATCATTACGGGGTAAAAAAGGTACAGCTGGAAAAGAAGTTATCCGGAATATACCGCCATCATGTAATGAATAAAAAAGAACCGCTGGTACGTGGATTTGATGACTTTTTTATGGCACCGCATTCACGCTATACGGAGGCCTGCCGGGAGGATATTTTAAACAATCCGAAATTGAAAGTGCTGGCGGATTCAAAAGAAGCCGGAATATATATTGTCATGGCACAGGAAGGCAAACAGATTTTTGTAATGGGACATCCTGAATATGACCGTATGACACTGGATCAGGAGTATAAGCGGGATGTGAAAAAAGGCATTATGCCGACTTTACCGGTACATTATTATCCCGATGATGATCCGACGCAAAGACCGATATTATCATGGAGAAGCCATGCCAATAATCTATATACGAACTGGCTCAACTATTACGTATACCAAAGCACACCGTATGAGTGGCACTAATTATAAGGGGAAGACATTCTATGACAGAAAACGAAATGTTACAGGCAATTTATTCTGATATGCAGAATATGAAAAACGATATGCAGGAAATGAAGACTGACATGCAGAATATGAAGGCAGATATGCAGAACATGAAGTCGGATATGAAAGAAATGAAGACTGATATGCAGGGTATGAAGACTGATATGCAAGGTATGAAGACTGATATGCAGGGTATGAAGACTGATATGCAAGGTACGAAGACTGATATGCGGGGAATGAAGACTGATATGCAAGGCATGAAAACGGACATACGGGATTTAAAAGGCCGTGTATCCGGTATTGAAATGACCCTTGAGAATGAAACAAACCGCAATATCAGAATTATTGCAGAGGGACATGCCGATTTGTGCAGAAAACTGGATGAAGCATTGAAGGTAGAAAACGAAAAGGAACTCCTTCTTGTCCGGACGAATATAATGGAAAATGATATCCGGAAGATTAAAGATAAATTAGAAATTGCTTAATCAGACTTTGGAGGTGCGTGCATTGAGCAGTCATAAACAGACTTGGATAAAACATCTGCTGTCAGAAAAACAGATGTCTGAAGCATTTGTAAACAGTGTATTTCTGGCATTGTCCGGAGGCTTTCAGGATGCGTATACATACAATACAAGAGATGAGGTTTTTTCAAATGCCCAGACGGGAAATGTTGTCCTGATGAGCCAGCATTTTATGAACCGGGAATGGCAGATTGGGCTGCGGTATTTGTTCCCTTTACTGGCATTTGTGTTTGGGGTCTTTGTTGCAGAAAATGTACAGAACCGCTTCAAGTATGCTAAAAAAATGCACTGGCGGCAGGGAATTTTGTTGGCCGAAATAGGGATACTCGCGATTGTAGGATTTATTCCAAATGCTTATAATATGATAGCAACCGTAATGGTATCGTTTGCCTGTGCAATGCAGGTGCAGACATTCCGCAAAGTGGGTGGCTATTCTTATGCAAGCACAATGTGTATCGGAAATTTAAGAAGTGGAACAGCCGCATTGTCTTTGTATTTAAGAGATAAAAAAGCTGAACATCTGCGGCAGACTTTTTATTATTTTGGAATTATCTTTTTCTTTGCCATTGGTGCGGGCATTGGTGGTATTTTATCTGTCTGTTATGGGATTCATGTTATCTGGATATCTTGCATATTGCTGTTTATCAGTTTCCTGCTGATGTTTTTGGAAAAATTAAGATAGTGATAGTTAAAAGAAGTGGGTAAGCATAAAATGTTTACCCACTTCTTTTTATGCGTAGTAATCAATATTTAAATCAGATGAATCTGCCTGCACAAGACTTGAAAAAAGTTTTTCGGCATATCCTTTTATAATTGTTCCATAAGAAGATGAAGAACCAAACAGATTTTTTACATTTTCGATATTATCCGAAGAAACGGCTGTTTCGTCAAAAGAAAGTGTACCGTCATCGGTGACTGTAATGCCGACAGGCAGAAGCTGGTTCTTTACCTTCTGTGTTGCATTTTTCATAGCATTCAGATAACCGTTTTCTGTTGAATTTAAATCAGCGGAAGTATGGTTTTGCAATGTATTGTTATACTGTTCTGTATAATTTTTTAAATAGGTAACTAAGGTTTGCGCCTGCACGGATGCATAGTCTGTTAAATACAGATTTTTTGTGGCAGCTGCTAAGAGCTGATCAGACTGAGCCAGAGCTGTATTACCGGCAGATACAGAAATAGTGGTTGTTCCAAGTACATTCTCTGGCGTATTTAAAGCCTGCTGCGCAGCAGAAGAAATAGCTTTGGCATATTTAATGCTGTCACTTACAAAATGTTCATCTTCACCAAAAACAGCATCCAGTTTTGTGCTTGTTACATCTGAAAAATTGGTAGTATCGAATTTTAATTTATTCGTTGAAGTCCGTGTAATACCAAGACTTTTTAATGAATCTTCATATTCGGAAAACAGGCTGTCCATTTTATCCATGTACTTTGTGAGTTTCTTGGAACCGGTTATACCGGATGCGGAAGACATTAAATCATTATAGGTATTTACAAAACTTTTGATTTTATTCTGTGTACGTGCAGTTGGTCCGTCCGATGTATCAATATCTTTTAAAGAACGTAATTTATGCTTGAGTGAAGAAGCACTCTGACGGGTTTCATCTGCATCGCTGTTGTACTTTACAATTCTTTTTGTCGATGAAAAAGCATAAGAATTGTTTGCTGTCAAATTATTTAAAATTGCCGAAGCATTAATTGTAATAGACATCTATAAACACTCCATTCTGTCAGACTGACATTTATTTTAATCGTATTTTGTCTGGTGTATTTTTGTATAAGCATTGTACCATTATACTTTTATGTATATCGGCTGAATCTCCAAAAAATTAAGAGTTCTTTTTGTGACTGCGTTTTTCGCGGTTTAAGCCTCCGGACATATGGGTGCAGCCATTATCTAAAAAACGTGCCCGTTTAATACTGTCTTCACCATATTTATCCCGAATGGAATCAACCGCTTTATTCAACATCGCAAACCGTTCATTTTTATCTTCATCAAAAAGGCTCATTTGATGAAAAGCAGTGTCTGTCGCATGTGCCGTGGAAACACCGAGCAGACGGATTGGGACATGATTCCATGTCAGATCAAACAGCCGGCAGGCATTTTCATAGATGATTTCTGTTATATCTGTTGGTGTAGAAAGCGTACATTGACGGGATAGGTGGCGAAATTCATTATCAACAATTGTGACAGACACCACACCAATATAAGCGTGTTCTGCGCGGATTCGTGCACCGACTGTTTCGCTGAGGGAAAGAAGAATGGTCTTTGCATTTTCAGCATCTGTAACATCAAAATGCAGTGTAACGGAATTACCAAAGCTTTTATTGGCAGCTTTGTGGTTTACCGGCAGTTCAATATCAAATCCATTTGCATAATTCCAGATCAGTTCTCCGTGCTTTTTAAAATGGCTCACAAGCAGCTGCGGATTGCTGACGGCAACATCACCAATCGTATGAATCCCCAGGGCTTCCAGTTTTTTGCACATTGAAGGTCCGACAAAAAACAGTTCTCCCACAGGGAGCGACCACATTTTTTGGGGGATTTCTTCAGGAAAAAGTGTATGCACAAGATTTGGTTTCTTAAAATCAGATGCCATTTTAGCAAGCAGTTTATTTGTTGAAATACCGATATTAACTGTAAAGCCAAAGCGGTTTAAAATATCGTCTTTAAGCTGGTGTGCAAAAGCAACCGGATCGCCGTACAACAGACCGGTACCTGTCATATCACAAAATGCTTCATCAATGCTATATTGTTCAACAACAGGCGCAGTCTGTTTCAAAAAATTCATAAGCTGTTCGGACATGGATACATATGTTGCAAAATCAGGCGGAACAATTAAAATATCAGGACATTTTTTCCGGGTCTGTACAAGAGGCTCTCCTGTCTGGATGCCATAGGCTTTAGCGGGAACAGATTTTGCAAGAACAATGCCATGCCGTTTCTTTTCATCTCCGCCGATAACAGCCGGAATCGTCCGGATATCTAACGCTTCCGGATTGTCACGAAGTCGCTTTACAGCAGTCCATGAAAGAAATGCGCTGTTTACATCAATATGATAAATAATGTGTGGTGGAAAATCGCTCATGAAAAACCTCCTTATTTTTAACAGTATATCAAAACAAACGTTCTGTGTAAATCTTTAAACAGCATAAAATTATATAAAAAAACATATAAAATCATGTTATAATGTGCGTAAGCAATGAGCCATGCCGTCCGGAAGTCTAGAAAAGAACTGTGCTTGCACAAAGTTCTTTTCTAGACTTCCGGACGATAGGGCGAACGCCCGACAGAGCAGGAAAATTCATTTTCCTGCTCGTGCATGGCGGAAAAGCCGGAGAAAAGGAGAAAAGGTTAAAATGATGGATGAAAAAGAAATTATGCCATACAATTTTTTTAAGTATGGCGGAGTATATACAGGTGAACATCACGGTATGCGTTATCTGATAAAAAATACCGGAGAAAAACCGGATTTTAAATTGATGGTACAGGTCTGGTTAGGACCGTATGCTTCGACAGCAGTTCCAGATGAAAAAAAGACGACACAGTATTTTGAAAGCAGTGTTGAAGGCCGCAAAGAAGCAATTAACTGGCTGCATGAGCAGTATGAAACACGCAGGGGTGAGTGGGATACGGCACCCGCACTGCTGGATGCCGTACTGCCGCAGTAATTGTATGAAATAATGCCGGAATTAAAAGATTTAAAACTACGTGGGGCAGCTCACAGCCGTGTGCGTTCTGCTGTCAGAAATGAAGATTTTATTAATACCGCAAAAATAAAGACGGCACAGCAGGCACCGGTAAAAAGCCGGAAAAACAGTGAGTCCGTTCCTAAAAACAGCAATAAACGGCAGAACATCTGTGAAAATAAAATTGAAACAGCTGTATATAAAAGCGGCTGCAGGATGTATTTCCAGACCGGAAAACCGATATGAAACAGATGGTTTAAATATAGAAAATGTGCAATGCAGACCAAAATCTGTGAAACCAGCGTGCCAATCAGATATCCGCGGATACCGGTTTTGGGAACGAGCAGAACAAGAAAAGCAATGCGCACAAGAATTCCGGCAATGGTCTGGACACAGGTCAGGGTAGTACAGCCAAGACCGTTTAAAATACTGCCAAGTGTTGTTGTCAGATAGTAAAAAGGACACAGCCATGCAAGAATCATGACAAAATTTTCAACAAGCGGTTCTTTAAACAAAATAGCCCCCATTTTAGCACCATAAAATAAGAAAAGTGCGGTGCTTAAAAATCCCATTGCCATACAGATTTGCAGGGAGCGGTTCAAAGTATGTACAATCCGTGCATTGTCACCGTCTGCCTGCGCACCGGAAACTTCCGGCAGAAGCATGACAGCCATGGAATTGGTTATGGCAGACGGGAACAAAATAAGCGGAAGGGACATCCCCATAAGAATACCATAAATACTTAAAGCCTCATTCTGCGTATTGCCAAAAAGCACAAGCTGTGCCGGAATCAGAATAGATTCTCCACTTTGCAGCAGATGCATTAAAAGACGGTTGGCAGTCAGCGGAATAGAAAATACCACGGTTTTTTTGATACATTCAGGTAAAGAATGAAACCGGAATGTTACGGTTTTATCAATCAGCAGAGCAAGGATACAAATCAGGCAGGAAGCTGCTTCACCGGCAAGATTACCGTAAACGGCGCATAAAACAGAAACAGGACGTTCGTTTTGTGTACAGTATACAGTGTACAAATAAACGGCACCAATCCGTGCAAACTGTTCAAACAGCTGGGAAAATGCAGGGAGTCCAGCCTGCTTTTTTCCGAGATAATAGCCGTTTACGCAGTTGTGAAAAGTACAAAATGGAACGGCAATTGCAAGAATCCGGATAAAACGGGAGCAGTCTTTGTTTAGAAAAATCCGTACAGCAATAAAATCTGCGTAAGCATAGGTGAAAAATGTAAAAAGAACAGATAGCGGAAGTGCAACGGCTAAACCGGCAAAAAGCCATGTGCTTTGAAATTTTTTTGCAGCACAAAATCGTGAAATGGCAGTCTGAATACCGGCAGAGCATAGCGCAAATGCAATGCCAAGCACCGGTGTGACAAGCTGGAACATTCCTATACCATCAGCACCAATCTGGCGGGTTAAAAAAATACGGTAAAAAAATCCCGCAATCCGGCTGATAATACCAGCCAGTGTCAAAATTACAGTTCCTTTTAATACAGCATTTTTATTAAATGAAAAGTTCATTGTTGTAACCAACCGGAATGTCAAACAATTATTATCAATATATGCATGCATTGAATATATTATTAATAAGAAATGAAAAAAGGGGATGGCAGTATGATTTATATGGACAATGCCGCAACAACCCGGCTGCACCCGGAAGTTATCAATGCGATGCTGCCTTATATGGGAAAACGGTATGCCAATCCATCCGGTGCTTATACATTTTCAGCGGATGTAAAAAACGATATAAATAACGCAGAGGCATTTCTTGCCCAGACCATTCAGGCAAAGCCGCAAGAAATCTATATTACATCAGGTGGAACAGAATCGGACAACTGGGCGGTAAAAATTGCAGCCGAGGAACACCGCAGGGGACACATTATTACAACAGCAATGGAACATCATGCAATTTTAAAAAGCTGTGAAGCAGTTGAAAAGGAAGGGTTTTATGTGACTTATATCCGTCCGGCTGAAAATGGGATTGTCCGTCTTACGGATATTCAGCGGGCAGTCCGTCCGGATACATTCTTAATTTCAGTAATGGCAGCCAATAATGAGATTGGCACAATTCAGCCGGTTGCGCAAATTGGTGCATTTGCACGCAGACACCGTATTTTGTTTCATACGGATGCAGTGCAGGCATATACGAATATGGATATTGATGTCAATGCCATGCAGATTGATATGCTCAGTACCAGTGCACACAAATTAAACGGACCGAAGGGGATTGGATTTTTATATATCCGCGAGGGCTGTGTAAAGACACCGTTTATCCACGGCGGCGGACAGGAGCGTGGGATGCGCTCAGGCACGGAAAATACGGCAGGGATTATCGGTTTTGCAAAGGCGGCGCAGACTGCCATGGCAAATAAACCGGTGCGGACACAATATGAAATGCGGATGCGGGATTATATGATTCACAGAGTTCTTACAGAGATTCCTTTTTCACGTTTAAACGGGGACAGCAGAAAGCGGCTTCCGGGAAACATGAATTTCAGCTTTCAGTTTGTTGATGGCGGGACGCTGATTGTAATGCTGGATAAGCAGGGAATTTGTGCATCGGCGGGTTCTGCCTGTTCTACAGGCTCCGGTATGCCTTCACACGTATTAAAATCCATCGGACTGCCGGATGAATTAAGTTTCGCAACAGTCCGTTTTACCATTAATGAAGAAATCACCCGCCAGGAAATTGATTACGTTGTGAATTGCCTGAAAAATGATATTGCCCAATTGCGGGAACAGTCCGAGGATTACCAGAACTTTTTGTGAAAATATTTTAAAGGCGGATAAATTCAGGCTTTCGCTGATGGAAAAGCGTGTAATAAGAAAAACCGCAGTCTTTGAGTAAATCCACAATAATATCAAAAGCAAATGCCATATCCTGCGGCTTATGGGCGTCGGAACCGGTTGTGAGGATTTCGCCGCCCAGTTCGCGGTAACGTTTCAAAATAAAACAGCATGGATTTGCCTCTTTTAAACCATAACGAAGTCCTGCTGTATTGATTTCAATGCCTTTTCCGTTTTCAATCAGTTTTTTTAAAATCATATCCAGCAAGTCCGTGTAATCCGCAGGCTGGTAGTCTGCATCTTTCTTAGGTGCATAGCGGACAACGTAGTCTAAATGTCCGTAAACGTCAAAATTATCGCAGCAGCAGATACTTTTGTAAATATTTTCAAAATAAGTACAGATACTTTCCTTTGGTGAGTGATGTTCCCAAAAAGATGGATAATAAGGGTCACTTCCGTCTACTAAATGTGTTGATCCAATGATAAAATCCAGCCGGTGTGCAGGGTCATAATTGTTAATTTGTTCACAAAGATGCGGCTGCAGACCCTGTTCCACACCGATCCGGACATCAATTTTATCTTTATAAATTTTCTTTAATACAGATATTTTTTCTAAATAAGCATCTAAATCCAACAAAAAGACGGTTTTTCCATCTTCTTTCGGGTAATCATAGTCATTGTGGTCTGTAAAACAGATGTGAGACAGCCCCAGTCTGACTGCGTTATCTATCATAGATTCCGGTGAAGCTTCAGAATCCGAAGAAAAATGGCAGTGTAAGTGGCAGTCCGATAAATTTTCAAAGCCTTGCATTATATCTCCAATCCGCCGTATAACGGCATTTATCATAGTCCTTTTAGTATATCATAAAATAAATTTGAAGAATAGTGTAAGATTTCAACTTGAAAATTAAGCAGACAATTGTTATGATGTAAAGGAATTGTTAAAAAAATTTTACACAAAAAGCACGTACTTTTTACATTACGAAAGAAAATGTGCAGACAGGAGTAGAAGTGAATATCGAGTATATCAGCAGTTTGTTTGAATTTGCAGGAGGAATCGGAATGTTCCTCTACGGTATGAACACAATGGCAGATGGTATGCAGCGTTCCGCCGGCGGTAAGATGAAAAAATTATTGGGTTATCTTACAAGTAACCGGCTGCTGGCAATCATCGTAGGTGCCGTTATCACAGCGATTATTCAAAGCAGCGGTGCAACAACGGTTATGGTTGTTGGTTTTGTTAATGCAGGACTGATGACACTGGTTCAGGCAGTTGGTGTTATTATGGGTGCCAATATCGGTACGACCATTACCGCATGGATTGTATCTTTAGGACAGCTTGGGGATGCGGCGAAGGTAATGAATCCGTCATTTTATGCCCCGTTTTTAATCGGTATCGGTGCATTTGTTATTTTATTTTCAAAAAAGGATAAAGTAAAAAATGCAGGAGAGATTATCGTCGGAATCGGTCTGCTGTTTGAAGGTCTGACATTTATGTCTTCTTCGATTGCACCGTATACAGATGCGCCTATTTTCTCACAGGCATTCCAGATTGTGGGAAGCAATCCGTTTTTAGGTATTTTAATTGGTATTATTGTAACCGCGGTTTTACAAAGTTCCTCCGCCTCTGTCGGGATTTTACAGACACTGGCTTTAAACGGAGTGGTAACAACCAATGCGGCAATTTATATTACACTGGGACAGAATATCGGTTCCTGTGTGACTGCACTGATTTCAAGTGCCGGAACAACGAGAACGGCAAAACGTGCAGCCTGTATGCATATTTTATTTAATATTGCAGGGGCACTTTTATTCGGTACCGTCGGATTTATTCTGTTCAGTATTTATCCGGCACTTGCGGCACATAATATTACAAGCGTGGAAATTTCCGTATTCCATACATTCTTTAATATTACATGTACACTGGTAATGTTTCCGTTTGCCAATCTGCTTGTAAAAATTTCCGGTCTGATTGTGCGTGAAAACGAAAAGCAGGACGATTTTGCGGAACTGGAAGCCAAAGATGCCGTTGCAGCAGAAATTGCAAGACATTTTGATTCCCGTCTGTTAGGTCAGCCGTCCGTTGCAGTAGAAACGGCTAAAAATGAAGTGATTGCCATGGGTAATCTGGCATTAGATAATATTAAATATGCGGCAGAGGCAACACAGAAAAATGACCAGACGATGGTAGATAAGGTCTATGAAATCGAACATAAAGTCGATTTATATGAAAAGTATCTGACAGACTTTTTAATTAAGGTCAACAATTTATCAATCACACAGGAACAGCATCTGCTGGTTAAAAATCTGTTCCATGCGATTATTGATATTGAAAGAGTATCCGACCATGCGGAAAATATTGCGGAGCTGGCAAAATATAAGATTGAACATCAGATAATTTTTTCCGAAAAAGGAACACAGGAACTTAATCAGCTGTGGGATAAAGTTGTGCATTGTTTTGAAGAAGCTGTTAAGGCGAGAGGAACCGGAAGCCGTCAGGCAATTCAGAATGTCCTGAGAATTGAAGACGAGGTCGATGATTTGGAAGAAGAACTGCGCAACAAACATATCGAACGTTTGTCCGCGGGGCTTTGTATTCCGTCAAACGGTGTTGTGTTCTTAGATATTCTTTCTAATCTTGAAAGAATGTCAGATCACGCCAATAATATTGTCGATTGTATACAAGAAGAAAATACCGCTAAATAATTTTTAAATTTACCGTTTTTTTTGGACAAATAATAGAAAATGGACGGTAATTTGTAAAAAAAGGGAATTAATACTTGATATTTTGGAATGAATTCGGTAAAATACACCATAGTTGATTATTTATTAACAAACTCAATAAAAATTCTATTTTAGGAGGAATGATTTTATGTCAGTAAAAGTTGCGATTAATGGTTTTGGACGTATCGGTAGACTTGCATTCAGACAGATGTTCGGTGCAGAAGGATACGAAGTAGTAGCTATTAACGATTTAACAAGCCCAAAGATGTTAGCTCATCTTTTAAAGTATGATTCATCACAGGGAAGATACGTTGGTTTCGGCGAAGAAAACCAGGTAACAGCTGATGACGAAGCTGGTACAATCACAGTAAAGGGTAAGACAATTAAGATTTACAAAGAGCCAGATGCTAACAACTGCCCATGGGGAGCTCTTGATGTAGATGTAGTTCTTGAATGCTCAGGTTTCTACACATCTAAGGAAAAGGCTCAGGCTCATATCAATGCAGGTGCTAAGAAGGTTGTTATCTCAGCTCCGGCCGGTAATGATTTAAAGACAATCGTTTATAATGTAAACCATGAAACATTAACAGCAGATGATAAGATTATCTCAGCAGCTTCTTGTACAACAAACTGCTTAGCTCCTATGGCTAAGGCTCTTAATGACTGTGCTTCAATCGAATCAGGTATCATGTGCACAATTCACGCTTACACAGGTGATCAGATGATTCTTGACGGACCACAGAGAAAGGGCGATTTAAGAAGATCAAGAGCAGGTGCATGCAACATCGTACCTAACTCAACAGGTGCTGCTAAGGCTATCGGTCTTGTTATCCCTGAATTAAACGGAAAGCTTATCGGAGCTGCTCAGAGAGTTCCTACTCCTACAGGTTCTACAACAATTCTTAACGCTGTAGTATCTAAGAAGGTTACTGTTGATGAAGTTAATGCTGCTATGAAGGCTGCTGCAACAGAAAGCTTCGGTTACAACGAAGAACTTATCGTTTCAAGCGATATCGTTGGTATGAGATTTGGTTCATTATTTGATGCTACTCAGACAATGGTAAATGACCTTCCAAACGGCGGCTGCCAGGTTCAGGTTGTTTCTTGGTATGATAACGAAAATTCATACACAAGCCAGATGGTAAGAACAATCAAGTATTTTGCTGAATTAAACTAATATAAATTCGGCTTTGTGCCGGAATGAAAGCCGGGGAATGAAGCTATAGTCTTCTTTCTCCGGTATTTTACTATCGCGTGGCACTGTCCCGCAAAAACAAGGAGGCAAAATCCTCTGCTCCTGCATAGGGCAGTCGCATTTTGCTTCGCAAAAACAAGGAGGATTCATTATGCTTAATAAGAAGTCAGTTGATGATATTAACGTAAAAGGCAAGAGAGTATTATGCAGATGTGATTTTAACGTGCCGTTAGACGGAAAGAAGATTACAGATGAAACAAGACTGGTTGCAGCACTTCCTACAATCAAGAAGTTAATCTCAGACGGTGGTAAGGTTATCCTTTGCTCTCATTTAGGAAAGCCGAAGGGACCGGATGCAGCATTTTCTCTTGAACCGGTTGCTGAAAGACTTTCTGCACTGTTAGGACAGGAAGTGAAGTTTGCAGCAGATGATACTGTTGTAGGTGAAAATGCAAAGGCTGCTGTTGCAGCTATGAATGACGGTGACGTTATTTTACTTGAAAACACCAGATTCAGAGCAGAAGAAACAAAGAATGGTGAAGCATTCTCTAAGGATTTAGCTTCTATCTGTGATGTATTTGTAAACGATGCTTTCGGTACAGCACACAGAGCTCACTGCTCAAATGTTGGTGTTACACAGTTTGTAGATACAGCTGTTGTCGGCTATTTAATGCAGAAGGAAATCGATTTCCTTGGCAATGCAGTCAACAATCCGGTAAGACCTTTCGTAGCAATCCTTGGTGGTTCGAAAGTATCTTCAAAGATTTCTGTTATCAACAATCTGCTTGATAAGGTAGATACATTAATCATCGGTGGTGGTATGTCTTATACATTCCAGAAAGCAAAGGGCGGCAATGTAGGACAGTCACTCGTAGAAGATGATTATCTTGATTATGCTAAAGAAATGATGGAAAAGGCTGAAAAGAAGGGCGTTAAAATGTTGATTCCGATTGACACTGTTGTGACAAAGGAATTCAAAAATGATACACCATTTCATGTAGTAGATGCGGGCTGCCAGGCTGATGATGACATGGGCATGGATATCGGACCAAAGACCTGTGAACTTTACAAGGAAGCTTTAGCTGATGCAAAGACTGTTGTATGGAACGGACCAATGGGTGTATTTGAATTTGAAAACTTTGCAAAGGGTACAATCGCTGTTGCAGAAGAACTGGCATCATTAAAGGATGCTACAACAATCATCGGTGGCGGTGACTCAGCTGCAGCTGTTAACAATCTTGGTTTTGGTGATAAGATGACTCACATTTCAACCGGTGGCGGTGCATCTTTAGAGTTCCTTGAAGGAAAAGAACTTCCGGGTGTTGTTGCAGCTAATGATAAGTAATAAGTAACATTTGATGAAATATTACTGACATAATAAAAATATAGGAAAACAGTCATACATTCAGTGGTTTTATCTGAAATATTGCGTATGACTGTTTCTTTATTTTGTAAAAAAATCCGCATAAATTTTATAAATTGTATTTATTGAAATAATTGGATATAAATTTTTATAAATTCTAGTATTATTTAGAAAGATGTGTTATAATTTACTTAAAAGAAAGCGACGGAATAACCAAATATGTATGACAAAAAATAATACAGTTTGAGGAGGATTATTTTATGCGCAGGAAAGTTGTAGCAGGTAACTGGAAAATGAACATGACACCGAGTGAGGCAGTGGCTCTTGTTAAGGAACTTAAGCCCAATATGGAGAATTCAGATGTGGACGTTATCTTTTGCGTTCCATCTATTGATATCGTTCCGGTTGTAGAAGCCTGCAAAGGTACAAAAATCAGCGTGGGAGCTGAAAATATGTATTATGAAGAAAAGGGAGCCTATACAGGTGAGGTTTCTCCACAGATGCTGGTTGATGCCGGTGTATCCTATGTGATTATCGGCCATTCGGAAAGAAGACAGTATTTTAAAGAAGACAATGAAATGGTAAACCGAAAAATCAGGAAAGCCATTGAACATGATATTATTCCGATTATCTGCTGTGGTGAAACATTAGAAGAAAGAGAAGCAGGTATTACACTTACATTGATTAAAAAACAGATTGTAAGTGCATTAAAGTATGTATCACCGGAAAATGCCCAGCGTTGTATCATTGCTTATGAACCAATCTGGGCAATTGGAACGGGGCGAGTGGCAACTACACAGCAGGCACAGGAGGTATGTTGTTCTATCCGTGGAATTATCCGCGATATTTATGGTACACAGATTGCGGATGCTATCCGTATTTTATATGGCGGCAGTGTGAATGCAGGCAACGCATTGCAGCTGTTTTCTGAACCGGATATTGACGGTGGTCTTGTCGGCGGTGCCAGTTTAAAACCTGAATTTTCAAAAATTGTAAATTATCAATAAAAATACATAACTGCTGCAAAAGGAACGGTTTCTGATGGAGTTCTTTTTGCAGCAGTTTTTTAATGTGAAGTGCCATAATTATAATAATTAGCACTTTTATTTTTGCGCAAAATATGATATGATTCTTTAGGTATATTGTACCGATTATGGAAAATGTTAAAAGGAGAAATACAATGAGTAAAAAACCAGTTGTTTTAATGATACTTGATGGATATGGATTAAATGATAATACAAAAGGAAATGGTATTGCTGCAGCGAATACACCGGTAATGGATAAATTAATGAAGGAATATCCTTATGTAAAAGGCTATGCAAGCGGTCTTGCAGTCGGACTTCCGGACGGACAGATGGGTAACTCTGAAGTAGGACATTTAAATATGGGTGCCGGACGTATTGTATATCAGGAACTGACAAGAATCACAAAAGCAATAGAAGATGGTGATTTCTTTGAAAACGAAGAACTTTTAGGCGCAATTAAAAACTGCAAGGAGAACAATTCAGACTTACATTTATTCGGTCTGTTATCAAACGGCGGTGTGCACAGCCACATTACACATTTATATGCCCTGCTGGAACTGGCAAAGAGAAACGGTATTAAGAATGTCTATGTTCACGGCTTTATGGACGGACGTGATACAGCACCGGACGGAGGAAAAGAATTTATCAGCCAGTTATCTGACAAAATGGAAGAATTAGGTGTTGGACAGATTGCTTCTATTATGGGTCGTTACTATGTAATGGACAGAGATAACAGATGGGACAGAGTAGAAGCTGCTTATAATGCACTTGTAAAGGGTGAAGGAAATGAGGCAGAATGTGCAAAGTGTGCTATTGCTGCATCTTATGAAGATGGGAAAACGGATGAATTTGTTGTGCCGACTGTTGTAAAGAAGGATGGTAAGCCATTAGCAACGATTAAAGACGGAGATTCTGTTATCTGCTTTAACTTCAGACCGGACAGAGCAAGAGAAATCACAAGATGTTTCTGCGATGATGAATTTACAGGCTTTGACAGAGGCGCAAGAAAGAAAGTCCACTATG
Organism: Lachnospira intestinalis; assembly: GCF_040095895.1. Lineage (NCBI taxonomy): Bacteria > Bacillati > Bacillota > Clostridia > Lachnospirales > Lachnospiraceae > Lachnospira > Lachnospira intestinalis. The sequence continues at coordinate 39,766 of NZ_JBBMFS010000015.1, read as the reverse complement.
TATGCTTCACAGATTACGATGTAACAATCGGCAATAAGTATGTAGCATTCAAGAAAGAAAAGATTACCAATACATTTGGTGAATTTTTAGCAGCAAACAACAAGACACAGGCCCGTATTGCTGAGACAGAAAAATACGCACACGTAACATTCTTCTTCAACGGTGGTGTAGAAGAACCAAACAAGGGTGAAGACAGAATCCTTGTAAAGTCACCGAAGGTTGCAACTTATGATTTACAGCCGGAAATGAGTGCACCGGAAGTCTGCGATAAGTTAACAGCTGCTATCCGTTCAGATAAGTATGATGTTATTATCATCAACTTTGCAAACCCGGATATGGTCGGACATACCGGTATTGAGTCTGCCGTTGTAAAGGCAATTGAAACTGTAGATACCTGTGTAGGCAAGGCTGTAGAAGCATTAAAGGAAGTTGACGGAACTATGTTTATCTGCGCTGATCACGGAAATGCAGAACAGTTAATTGATTATAAGACCGGAGAACCGTTTACGGCACATACAACCAATCCGGTTCCGTTCATTCTTGTAAACTACGATGAAGCGTATACATTAAAAGAAGGCGGAAAGCTTTGTGATATCGTACCGACACTGATTGAAATTATGGGTATGGAAAAACCAAAGGAAATGACAGGCGAATCCCTGCTTGTTAAAAAGAATTCATAAATTTCTATTGTGTTGCACGTATAGGTGTGCTATAATGATAATAGTATGCGATTATAATTTAATGAATAGAATCGTAAGCTTCGACACAATAGGAGGTGTGATAAATGTTCGGAATGTCGGCTGGTGATATTATACGAATTGTTTTAATGGGAATCTTTATATTAGTATGTATAGCATTATCAATCGTTGTTTTAATGCAGGAAAGCAAGCAGCAGGGTCTGTCTGGTACAATCAGTGGAGCCGCTGATACTTACTGGGGCAGAAACAAAGGCCGTTCAATGGAAGGAAAACTGGTATTATTTACAAAGATATTAGGTGTTGCTTTCTTTGTTCTGGCAGCTATATTAAATATTAATTTTTAAAAAGAAACCTGGATTCTCCGTAAAACAATGGAGGATTCAGGTTTTATTTTTTGCAGAAGTGAAAATATATAAAGGGGTTGGTTTTATGAAAAAACGCGGAAACATATCAATTAAAGCAAAACTTTTGGGTGTTATTACACCAGTAGTCATTGCAATTGTTGTTGTGCTGGTACTGGTATCGTATCTGGCATCCGCACATATCATTGAAAATTATTCGCAGAATCTGTTGGAATCTTCGGTTGAAAACCAGACATCAAAGATTGAATCGTGGTTAGACGAGAATCTTTCGTCTTTTCAAATGGCAAAGACAACGATTGAACAGTTAAATCCAGACGATGCACAGCTTCAGACGATTTTGGACAGCTATTATGGCTACAGCGACAATTATCCGGACGGATTATATGTATCCGACAGTAACGGCAATTTGTTAAAGGCTTCCAAATCTACAAAGAGTGAGAGCAGTCCGACAAAAAGCACATGGTATACTGAAGGTCTGACTCGTGTCAACATGGCAGTCGGTTCGGCTTACAAAAATGCAGAGGGTGTCAATGTCATCAGTGCATCGGGAATATTAAAGGATAATTCGGACAAAATACGTGTCATATCCGCAGATATGACGTTGGACCGCATTTCTATCATTGTCAATTCATTTATTGAAATGGACGATGCGCAGACATTTCTGGTTGACAAAAACAGCGGTACGATTTTAGCAGACCGTGATTCGTCTTTGATTTCACAAAAGCTCGGTGCAGCGGGACAGAGCATTTTTTATCAGGATATGGCACAGCGTATTGACGACCAGAACTACGATTTTACAACGATTGACGGTGAAATGACTGTTTCACAGGAGGTACAGGGAACGGACTGGATTCTGGTATCTTACATTCCTAAGAGTACGGTACTCGTGGATTTAGTTGCATTAAGAACACGAATGATTGTAATCGGCGTGGTTTGTATTATTCTGCTCTGCATATTGATTGAAAGAATGACACATATTGTTGTAAAACCTGTTAAAGAAATAACAAAGGCTATTACACAAATGGCATCCGGTGATTTCACGGTATCCGTCAATCCGCGCGGCAATGATGAAATCGCCGTAATGGGCTACAGTGTCCAGCATTTTATCGAAGCCATGAAGCAGATGATTACACAGATTGGACAGGTTTCCCAGACGTTAAGCGAACAGGCACAGTCCAGCAAGAGTGTATCCACGGAGTTAAATTCCGCAACGGAAATCCAGTCGCGTTCTATGGGCGAATTAAATTCAACGGTAGACCAGCTTGCGGTTTCTGTCAATGAAATTGCCGAAAACGCAACACAGCTTGCCGGGGTTGCCGCCGATACCAAGAAGGACAGCGATGTTGTTGATGTTAAAATGCGTGAAACGGTTGAAGTATCCGAAAAAGGCCGTCAGGATATGGAAAAAGTCAGCAAAGCGCTGGAGGGCATTGAGCTTTCTATCCATAACTTACAGGAGGCCGTTGACAAGGTCGGCACCGCTTCTGGTGAGATTGTTGACATTATCAATCTGATTGGCAGTATTGCGGAAGAAACAAATCTTTTGTCTTTAAATGCTTCGATTGAGGCGGCGAGAGCCGGAGAAGCTGGCAGGGGCTTTGCTGTTGTTGCTTCTGAAATCGGTACACTGGCAAAAAACAGTGCCGATTCCGTTGCCAATATTACGGAATTAATTAATGAAATCAATAAGCTGGTAGAAAATGCCGTATCCCAGGCAGGAAGCAGTGCCGGTGAAATCGCCGACAGTGCCGGTCTGATCCATGCGGCAGTGGATACCTTCCATACAATTTTCAGTAATATACAGGATACAAACGAATTGATGAAAAATGTTGTAAGCAAGATTGGCGAAGTCGATGAAGTCGCAACCAATGTTGCTGCTATCTGTGAAGAACAGGCGGCAAGTTCCGATGAAATCCTTGCAACTTCGGAATCCATGCTTACACAGGCAAAAAATATTACAAGAAACAGCGAACAGGTTGAATCCGCATCTGAAAATTTAGCAGTATCGGCAAATCAGCTTTCATCACAGATAGAGCAGTTCAGGATTTAAGCTGATACCGGTAAAAGTCTGAGTATGGAGGTAAGATAAAATGAAAAAGATAATCAGTTGGTTTTTATGTATTACAATGCTTGCAGGCTGTCTGGTTTTAGGCGGCTGTACGCAGTCTGCGAAGTCCGGTTCGTCCGCAGGCGGCAGTGTGAAAATGCTTTTATCCCTGGGACAGGCAGATACCTTTCGCACCACGCTTGTCAATCAGGCCAAAAAGACCGCTTCGGAAAATAATGTACAGTTAGACGTGCTGGACGCGGAAAGTTCCATTGAAAAGCAGGTTGAACATATTAAAAAAGCCGTGTCCGAAAAATATGACGTCATTTTATGCAATATGGTTGATGCCGATACGGCGCTGGAACTGGAAGCACTGGCAGGCGATATTCCGATTGTGTTTTTTAACACGTCACCGGACGTTTCTCGCTTAAAAGCCGGAAAATACATTTACGTAGGCTCAAATGAAGCAGATGCGGGACAGTATCAGGCGGAATATGTGTTAGAGCAGTTAAAAACACTTTCAGAATTAAATGTGGCAATCATTAAAGGACCGGACAGTCATTCCGCAACAAAGGGCAGAACGGATGCCGTTAAAAATACGCTGAATACATCCGGCAAAACGGTTCATTATGTGTTTGAAGACCATGCGGACTGGGACCAGACCCGTGCCGAAGAACTGTTTACAATATTTTTAAAGACGAATCAGAAATGCAACGCCGTTATTTGTAACAATGATACCATGGCGTTAGGTGTTGCGGACGCATGTAAAAAAGCAGGAAGAAATGACATTTTAATATTAGGAATTGATGCAACGGCTGACGGTTGTACGGCGATTACCAACGGTACAATGAACTTTACGGTTTACCAGTCTGCAACAGGACAAGGAGAACGCCTGATTCAGGCAGGAAAGATTCTGGCACAGGGCGGCAGTATCAAGGATTTGGACGGTGCTGCGGAAAATGAAAAGTACGTATGGGTTCCGTTTGAAAAGGTAGATGCCTCTAACGTCAGAAATTATCAGTAAATAAAAGCGCATCAGGAAAGGCTCGGTGGAGAATGAATAAAGAACAGCTTGAAAAACGTAAAAAGTTAATCGCTGAATTGATTTTGGAAAATGAATTTTATGTACCGATGAAAACAAAGGAAATTGCGATTCTTTTGCAGATTCCAAAATCACAGAGAGGGGAACTTCAAGAGGTGTTAGACAGCTTAGTCAGTGACGGAACTATTGGCGTTTCAAAGAAAGGAAAATACGGAAAACCGGATAATACGGCGGTTGTCGGTATATTTACCAGCACCAGGAGAGGTTTCGGCTTTGTTACGGTAGACGGCTGGGATGAAGATATTTTTATTCAGGAATCGGACACCGGAGGCGCATTCCATATGGATAAAGTAAAGGTGACGATTACCCATAAGAAGCAGGGTAACAAGCGCTGTGAGGGGAAAATTATCGGTGTGCTTGAGCATCAGCTTACCGAGCTGGTCGGTACATTTCAAAAAAACAGAACATACGGATTTGTTGTACCGGATAATGGAAAAATTCCGGTTGATATTTTTGTGCCGCAGGAAAAATCAATGGGTGCAATGAATGGTCATAAGGTTGTCGTAAAAATTACCAATTACGGCAGTCACGGCAAGAACCCGGAAGGTCAGGTCATTGATATTATCGGTCATATCAATGACCCCGGCACCGATGTATTGTCTATTGTTAAAGCCTATGATTTACCGGTGGAATTTCCGGATGCAGTCATGCAGTATTTAAAAAATATTCCCGATGAGGTAGACGAAAAGGAGAAGGCGGGGCGTGTTGATTTCCGCGATGTTGATACGGTTACGATTGACGGCGAGGATGCCAAGGACCTTGATGATGCTATTACGCTGACTGCAAATGAAAAGGGCTACCAGCTCGGCGTGCATATTGCGGATGTCAGTCACTATGTCACGGAAAACAGCATACTGGATAAGGAAGCCTATAAACGCGGAACGAGTGTATACCTTGTAGACCGTGTTATCCCGATGCTTCCTCACAAATTGTCAAATGGAATCTGCTCCTTAAATCAGGGCTGTGACCGTCTGGCATTAAGCTGTATAATGGACATTGATAATAAAGGAAATGTGGTGGGACACCGCATTTGTGAAACATTAATCAATGTCAACCGCCGTATGACTTATACGAATGTAAAGAAAATTCTTGTCGATAAAGAGACTTCTGTGATTGAAGAATACAAAGAACTTATTCCGATGTTTGAACGCATGGGAGAACTTGCGGCAATTTTAAGAAAGAAACGTTTTCAGCGCGGTTCGATTGATTTTGACTTTCCTGAAACGAAGATTATTTTGGATAAGGACGGTCATCCTTTGGAAGTCAAGCCGTATGACAGAAATGTTGCGACCAAAATCATCGAGGAATTTATGCTGATAGCTAATGAAACGGTTGCAGAGGATTATTTCTGGCAGGAAATACCATTCTTATACAGAAGCCATGAGAATCCGGATATGGAAAAGATTCAGAAATTAAGCACTTTTATTAATAATTTTGGATATTCTATTCATACCGGTGATGAAATTCACCCAAAGGAACTGCAAAAGCTTTTAGAAAAAATTGACGGAACAGACGAGGAAAATCTGATTGCACGTCTGACACTGCGTTCAATGAAAAGAGCACAGTACACAACAGAATGTGTCGGACACTTCGGACTTGCAGCAAAATATTACTGTCATTTTACGTCTCCAATCCGCAGATATCCGGATTTGCAGATTCACCGGATTATTAAAGAAAATCTGCACGGTGGACTGAAACAGACACGTTTCAAGCACTATCAGAATCTTCTGCCGGAGGTGGCAAAGCATACCAGCACAACGGAACGGCGTGCCGATGATGCAGAACGTGATACCGATAAAGTCAAAATGGTTGAATATATGGAAAAACACATGGGCGAAGAATTCGACGGCGTGATTTCCGGAATGACGGCATGGGGCATGTATGTGGAACTGCCAAGCACGATTGAAGGCATGGTTTCTGTGACATCTCTGCGGGACGGGTATTACATTTATGACGAAAACCATTACGAAATGGTTAATGAAACCACCGGAAGAACCTTCAAACTCGGACAGAAGGTCACGGTCAAAGTTGTTGCAACCAATAAAATTTTAAGAACGATTGATTTTGAATTATCAGAAGGAGAATGGGAGAATGGCAGAACAAAAAAACGCAAACCGACTGATTTCCAATAATAAAAAGGCCTATTTTGATTATTTTATAGAGGATAAATATGAGGCAGGACTGGTTCTGCACGGAACGGAAGTGAAATCTATCCGCATGGGAAAATGCTCTATTAAGGAGGCGTATATTCAGATTCAGAACGGCGAAGTATTTATTAATAATATGAATATTACACCTTACGAAAAAGGCAACATTTTTAATAAAGACCCGCTCCGCCCGAAAAAGCTATTACTGCACCAGAGCGAAATCAACAAGCTTGCCGGACAGATTGCGCAGAAAGGATATACAATTGTGCCATTGCAGGTTTATTTAAGCAAAGGCCGTGTGAAAATGGAAATCGGACTTGGTCGTGGTAAAAAGCTCTACGATAAGCGTGATTCCATTGCAAAGAAGGATCAGAAGCGGGAGGCAGAGAAAGAATTTAAAGTACGCAATCTCTATTAAGCATATACAACCCGTTGTAATTTAATAAAAGCAGAAAACTATAAAATAAAAACACCACCGCTTTGCAGGGCAGATTATCAGTTCTGCAGAGCGGTGGTGTAAATTTTAGTCAATGCGTTCCTTTTTACTTTCACGTTTATTCTGATACATTGCTGATATTTTTAGCTTCATCCGTTTCAGTTTATAGGATGAGCCGTTTTGATCATTACAATAGCCTGAATTTTGACAACACTTTTGACAACACTTTTCTTAATTTAAGACGGTTTAAAATACTGTAAAATGGCAATAAAAAAAGCCTGAAACACCATAAAATACGGTATTTCAAAGCCTTTTTTAATAGTGGAGTAGACGGGAGTCGAACCCGTGTCCAAAAGCCCATTCACTGTTCTTCTACTATCATAGTTGGTTATTGTGGGTAAACCCTCATTCCCTCCGGTAGCAGGAAATCAACACCCTGATACCTTTAGTAGCTTCATAATACGCCCACCGGTTCAAAGCTTTACCGGCGTCGTTTCCCGTATAGTCGAAGCCTGGGTCCTAAAGTACGGGTACTCTAGGTCAGACTGCTGCAACTAGGCAGCGTAAGCTAAATTTTCGTTAGCGTTTATATTTAGATTTGTGAGTTGACGCATCACCTGCGGATAGCTTCACCAGCTTCAAAACCCCTGTCGAAACCTTTACTACCCCGAGTGTATACACCGGAATATTTTCGGTCAACCAGTCATAACGCTGATTATTTACTACTATAGCACGCGGTAACGGCTTCGTCAAGAATTATCTTGTGACTTTTATTGACTTTAAAGCACACAATAAGTAAAATAATAGTAAATTAGCGACAAAGTCGCTCAGAAATGTGGATAGTGTGAAAAATAACACTGATGTGCTTATTTTTCACACAGGGATTTGTTTCTGGGCGAAAGCAAATCCCTATGATGGCAGATGAGAAATCGCCTGCGCGAATTTCTCATCGCCTCTTCGCGACAAAGTCGCTCAGAAATGAGGAATAATATGGCAAAAAACGAATCAAAGAATCCGGCAAAGGAATATTCTGTCGGAGGATATACCTTTAAGACAAAAGAAGGCGCACAGGCGGCAAAGGATGAGCTGGCGGCAATTAAATATATGTCATCAAAAACAGACAGTACAAATGCAAAACAGGTATATATTTTGTATCATGACATTATTGATAAAAAACTGTTTAATACGCTGATTGGCATGAATTATTTAAAAGAGCTGCAGCAGTTTTTATATCTTTCACCGGATGTACCAAATGAAAAAATCAGGCCGATTCCGATTAATAATGAAACAAAAGAAATGATGGAGGGCCGCAGAGAGCTTACGGAACATAAAAGCGAAATCCGTAAGCTGACAAAGGAACGCAATCATTATAAAGACAATTTTGTTATATCTGTGATTGTAAATGTTGTATTGGTTGTTGTGATTGCGGCAATGATTTATATTACACTGCATAGTTCCAATGCAAATGTAATCAATTACGAAGTAAACCTTCAGGATAAGTATGCTTCATGGCAGGAAGAACTGCAGTCGCAGGAAGAATCATTAAATGCAAGAGAACGTGCATTAAATCAGCAAAAATAATTTTAAAAAACACATTTTTAACATATTCTTACGATATAATCGGCACAAAGGTAAAAAGTCAGGAGGATATTACGAATGAATAAATTAAAAGTTTTAATGGTAGATGATGAAAGCAGAATGCGCAAGCTGGTAAATGACTTCCTGTCACGTAAAAATTATGAAGTCATTGAAGCCGGTGATGGTGAAGAAGCAATTGATAAATTTTATGCGGATAAAGATATTGCACTAGTAATCCTCGATGTTATGATGCCGAAAATGGACGGATGGGAAGTCTGCAAACAGATTCGCAAGGATTCCAAAGTGCCAATTATTATGTTGACGGCAAAAGGTGAAGAACGTGATGAATTACAGGGCTTTGACTGCGGTGCGGATGAATACATTTCAAAACCATTCAGCCCGAAAATTCTGACTGCCAGAGTGGATGCTCTGGTACGCCGTGCGTATATGGTAGATGGCAGCGAGTGTATTAACATCGGCGGAATTGAAATTGATAAAGCCGCACACATGGTTAAAATTGACGGGGAAGAAATTGAGCTGAGTTTCAAAGAATTTGAACTGTTATCTTATTTTGTGGAAAATAAAGGAATCGCTCTTTCAAGAGAAAAGATTTTAAATAATGTATGGAATTACGATTATTTCGGAGATGCCAGAACGATTGATACACATGTCAAAAAACTGCGTAAAAAGATGGGTGAAAAAGGGGACTGCATTAAAACCATTTGGGGTATGGGATATAAGTTTGAGGTATAGTTATGGGCAGACATTCGATTAAAGTTAAAATTACATTATTACTGACTGTTATTATTACCAGTCTGGTTGTACTTTTGCTGATTTTAAACAGTACACTGTCTGAAAAATTTTATTTTTCGGATAAGCAGGAATGTATGTTAAATACATATTCCAAAATTGATCAGATTATGAGCGATTACGATGCGGGAAATGTTTCTGAATCCCAGATGAGTGATAGTATTGAACAGCTTACCGGCAGTGCGGCGATGTCTGTTATCGTGGTAAATAGTGACTGGACAACCGTGTATTCCAATATTAACGGCGAACAGGATATGATAAACCGCCTGCTCCGCAGTATTTTTAATAAAGATGTATTCGGAACGTCCGATTCGGCACCGCAGCAAAATTCAAACAATGAAAATGTGCCGGGCGATATGCAGGATATGAGTAATCCGGATAATAACAATCCGGATAAAGGGAATTTAGACAATGGCAGCCCGGATAAAAATAATCCGAAGAATAAAGACGATGTTTCCATTAATATGTCGGATAGTGGAATAGAGGAAAGCCGTGATATTATGACACAGACAGATTTATATACACTGCAAAAGGTTTATGATAACCGTCTGGGTGATGATTATTACGAGTTGTTCGGTACACTCTCCAATGGAGACAGTATTATGCTTCGTATGGCATTACAGGGGATTAAGGATAACGTATCCATTTCTAATACCTTCATTACTTATGTGGGAATCGGTATTTTGATTATTGGTGTCATTGCGGCATACATTTTTTCAAGTTATATTACAAAACCGATTCAGCAGCTTTCCGATATTGCAGAGAGAATGTCCAATCTGGATTTTGATGTGAAATATCACGGAAAAGATAAGAGTGAAATCGGTGTACTTGGAAACAGCATGAATAATATGTCAAAGAAGCTTGAAGAAAATATCTCACAGTTAAAATCAGCGAACAAAGAACTGCAAAGGGATATTGACCGCAAAGTTAAAATGGAAGAAGTGCGGACGGAATTTTTATCCAATGTATCGCATGAATTAAAAACACCGATTGCCTTAATCCAGGGTTATGCAGAGGGCTTAAAAGAGGGCATCAGCGATGACCCTGAAAGTATGGACTTTTACTGCGGTGTCATCATTGATGAAGCCGGTAAGATGAATAATATGGTAAAAAAACTGCTCACATTAAATCAGATTGAATTCGGCAACGAAGAACTTGTTATGGAGCGTTTTGATATTATTGAACTGATTACTTCTATTGTAAATGCAAATGAACTGCGGGCATCCCAAAAAGGAATACAGATAGAATTTAACCAGCGCGATGAACATATTGATGTGTGGTCCGATGAATATAAAATAGAAGAAGTTGTAACCAACTATATTACCAATGCCATTAACCACTGCGATTTTGAAAATCGGATTGAAGTTTCTGTAGAACGTATCGGTGATGATGTGCGGGTACATGTATTTAACACCGGAAAAAATATTCCGGAGGAAGATATTCCGAATATCTGGCAGAAGTTTTATAAGGTTGATAAGGCGCGTACCAGAGAGTACGGCGGCAACGGTATTGGACTTTCTATTGTAAAAGCCATCATGGATTCTTATGGAAAAGGATTTGGTGTCATCAATAAATCCAATGGTGTAGAATTCTGGTTTGACCTGGACGGTAAAGCTATGGTATAATATTTTAATAGAGCAGTAGGAACTGTTAAATATTGGAATAGACTAAATGAGGTGGTTACAAGATGAAAAAAATTGCAGCGTTATGCATTGGGGTAGGCTGTATGCTTACAGTAACAGGCTGTGGCAGTAATGTTACATTAAATACAGAACAAAATGATATGGTATCGGAATATATTGCGGGTGTTCTTTTAAAACATTCCTATGAGAACCAGTGGGAATATGAAAAACTTGCTGCAGCAAAAAAACAGAGTGAGAGCAAGAACAACAATAAGAATCATACAGCGACCGGCACAAATACTGTACAGCAGACGACCCAGCCTGCAACCCGGTCTTCTGCCATGACTGCAACAACAGCTGCACAGAATCCTTCTTCAACGGCATCAGCAACACAGTCAACAGCAGGAGAAACAAAAGCAGTGACTTCCTCTGATGAGGTGCTGAATTCATTAAAGCAGGTATTAGGATTAAATTCGGGAATTTCACTTTCCTATACACAGACGGTATCAGGTCAGCGTTATCCGAATGAACAGTATTCCGTGAGTGTACCGGCAAATAATTCCTGTGTGGTTGTAGCACTTGAATTTGAACTGACCAATACAACCGGCTCGGATATTACACTGAATACTGCATCTTCTAACGCAGTGATAAAGCTTGGCATTGAAGGAACAACTTTTACAAAGTCAAAGACGATTTTAAAAAATGATATGACGAATTTAAAGAGTGTTACTATACCGGCAGGACAAAGCTATACTGCTGCCGCAGTTTTTCAGATTCCGGAAATTTTTGCACAGAGTCTTGAAAATACAACTCTGACAGTTGGCAGTGCTAATGCAATACTGGGGACGATGGAGTTGAAAAAATAATCAGCATAAGCGGCAGGTACAACAAGTACAATAAAATCAACATAAAAAATGAGATGTTTCCGTTACCGGTATCAGACCGGCAGGGGGCATCTCATTTTTTATAAAATTCATTTTAAAAATCAAAGAAGTCAAAGCCTATCTTCCGAAAACCTTTTCCCGTGTATATTCACCCGCTTCACGTTCTGTCAGCTGATGTACATAATCCGGGCGTTTTTCCGGTACATAGCCTTTTCCTGTACAGGCATATTCAGCATAATAACAGGTTTCGTGCGATTCCGGTTTATTCCAGTCGTGAAATCCAATTTCGGATACCTGCTCGCTTAAATCACAGTGGAGCAGGACAACCTTTGCATAAATCCGCCATGGACGGGAAAGCATCGTTGTGCGTGGCGGACAGTTCCCACTAAAAGAGCAGCTTTCAAATACGTAACCATACTTTTGACCTTCATATGTAGATGGTGCAGTATAATAACTGTTAATCGTTTCGTTTCTGTTTAAAGCATATAATTCACAGTTTTTAAAATAACAGATTGCACTGCCGAAGATAAAATCGACTTCACCACTGATAAAACAATCTTCATATAACTGACGTCCAGGAATGCGCGGTGCAAATTCTGTCGGACCGACAAATCCACCCGGTTGTTTTTCTTTCATCGGAAGCGGACCGGTAAAGAGCGTGTCCTGATGTCCGAGCATATGACAGTTTTTAAAAACCAGATCATCTCCTTCGGCATATACCGCAATTGCCTGACCGACCTTTTTTCCGAAACCTGCAGAATTTTCAAATGTGATGTTGTATGCATTAAAATGATTTGCCTGCACAAAAAAAGTATACGAACGGAATGTTCCGCGTTTACTTCCGTCCTCCATTGGCATAAATGCATAATAATTATTGGTAATCACCGTGCCGTCTGCATTTTCACCGATGAGTGTAATATTGTCTTTATGAATCTCTACCCGTTCTTTATAAATACCATTCTTAATAAAAACCGTTTCCGGTACGGAAGTAATGCTGTCGATGGCCTCCTGAACAGAAGTATAGTCACCGGAGCCGTCTTTTGCCACTGTAATCATTGTTTATCTCCTTTGTTATCATGCTTTTCGTCCTGCCTGATATGACGATTCGTTTATTAACGATATTATGTTTATTATATCATATTTAGACGGAAAACACATATAAAATTCGTTGATTTTATAGACTTTTTATATGAAAACGTGTATACTGTCGTTATCTTTTTTGAGGAAATATACGAAGGTGGAACAGTTATGATTACATTTGCAGAAGATATAAAAGACGTTTCCATATATCTTTCTTTAAGACAACAGGTTGGCTGGGTTTCTTTGACGACGGAACAGGCACAGCAGGCATTAGACCACAGCCTGAAGATTATTACAGTATATGATGATGAGTGTCCGATTGGCATGGGACGGATTGTCGGCGATGGGGCTGTGATCTGCTATATTCAGGATTTGATTATTATTCCGGAATATCAGAGCCGGCACATCGGCAGTATGTTGATTGAACGACTGATTGCTTATGTGAAAAGCATTACATTAAAAGATTCCCGGATGATGCTTTGTCTGATGTGTGCAAAAGGCAGAGAAGTTTTTTATGAAAAACATGGATTTACGGCAAGGCCGACCAGACAGCTGGGACCGGGTATGATTCAGTATATCCGCGTGGAGGAATCATGAAGAAAATACTGCTTTTTCAAATGAACGGCATTGCCTATGATTCGACATGCTTTTTTTCATCGTGTCTTGGCAAAGCATTAGAAAATGCCGGTATAGAAGTAACTTGGTTTGACTTCCAGAGACAGACGATGAAAGATTTGGAGGCTTTATGCGGACAGTCGTTTGATGCCGTCATTGATTACAATTCAAAACTGCCGGGAGCAGTATTGGATGACGGAACACCCTTCTTAAATCACATACAGGCTCCGTTCTATAACTATATTCTGGATCATCCGGTATATCATCATGCGAATCTGAGTGTTCTGCTGGAGAATTATCATGTCATCTGCATTGATGAAGACCATAACAAATATATAAGCAAATGGTATCCGCATATTAAAAGTGTCCATACCCTGTCTGTTGGTGCAGCTAAAGCGGAAAATGCAGTAAAATCAGAACAGCACAGAAAAGAGGGCATTTTGTTTCCGGCAACGTATCTGAATCCACGTGACTATTATGAATTAATCACCGCACTGCCGGACAGTATGCAAAAATATACCAAGGCCGTTTTAGACTGTCTGCTTTCGGATACGCATTGCACCTTTGAAGCTGCGGCGATGCAGGTGTATAAGGAATATGATACCGGAATGGCATTTCCGGTGTTTGCACAGAGCAATTTTCTGGCAGATGTCTATGTCCGTGCATTATACCGTGAGCGTGTACTGGAAGCTGCTGCCAAAAGTGGTTTGCCGGTACGCATTTTTGGTGAAAAATATCAGGAGAGCAGCATTGGTGAATTTTCAAATGTGACAGTTCTGCCGCAGATGTCATATCGAGACAGTTTATCTGCCATTGCGGAATCTGCCTTTGTATTAAATGTTATGCCGTGGTTTAAATCCGGTATTCATGACCGTGTGCTGAATGCAATGTACAACGGTGCGGTGAGTATCACGGATTCCAGCAGCATGATGGATACCTGTTTTACGCCGCAGCAGGATTATATTGCGTATTCACTGGATCGTATTGAAGCGTTGCCGGATTTGTTAAATACGTATGTACCGGACGAGGATTTCAGAGCGCAGACCGCCGCGCGGGCATTTGCAAAGGTACAGACCTTTACCTTTGCAAAACAGGCAGAATATATCAGGACAATATTGTAGTAGGAAAGTAACATATCAATGCACGTTGTAAACTAATTTTAAATATAGGTTGACAATTCTTCTTTCAAATTGTAAACTAATAAAAGAACAGACAGCAGGCATCGTAAACAAAGGACTGTCCGTTCAATTTATAGGACAAAAAGAAGGATAAAACAATGCAGAAGAAAAAATTTTCTTTAACACAATTAATTTTCATGGCACTGATGGCAGCCGTCATGTGTATTGCAGGGCCGCTTGCCGTGCCGATTGGGCCGGTTCCGATTACGCTGACCAATCTGGTTATTTATATTGCAGTCGGGGTGCTTGGTACCGCACAGGGAACCATTAGTTACTGTCTGTATCTGCTTCTGGGAATGGTCGGTCTTCCAGTTTTTTCCGGCTATGCCGGTGGACTTGGCAAACTTGCCGGACCGACAGGCGGATATCTGATTGGCTTTATTGCAATGGCACTGATTGGTGGAATTGTGATGGAAGTATCACACAGAAAACTGATTCCAACACTGATTGGCTGGTTTATCGGAACAGCCGTTGATTATCTGTTTGGAACATTGTGGTTTATGTATATCATGCACACGACATTTATGCAGACTATGGCAGCGTGTGTTTTTCCGTTTATTATCGGTGACTGTATAAAACTGATTGCCGGTGTCATGCTTGGCAGACAGCTTCATAAAATACTGGTACATGCCGGATTTATTAAAACAGCAGTAGCATAACCGCTAAAATTTTTTGATAAATCAATATGATAAATGAATAATTAATAAGAATTAATAAAACCCCGCACTTTCAATGTCCTCTACGGACGGAAAGCGCGGGGCAGCTTTTTATGCATTTATATTATCGCACAATTTCAGATGAAATTATACAAAATCTACTATGCAAGCAGTGTCTTTACATAATCTGCAATTTCCTGATTCTTGCAGTTTGCAAAGAATAATTCCTGGAATTTTTCACCGGCAACAGCACCCTTTACAAGATCCTGATCAAGGTTCTTTAAAATGTCGATTAAGCTGTCTTTGAAAGCAACCTTTCTTACTCCATCAAGAATCTTCTTATTTCTCTGTTCCGGAACAACTCTTTCCTTTGGATAACCGCCGCCCGGTTCGCCTTCAAATAATTTTTCAAAAATGTATGTAAGATTTAATTCAGCACCCCAGCCAAAGCCCTTTGCAAATGGGAGTGAAATGGCATTACCGTCATTAATCTGCATAAACATATATGCATCTGAAGGGTCTACAACATGTCCGCACAGAACACCCGGGAATGAATTTAATGCAAGCATGGCGCCTTCACCTGTACCGCAGCCTGTTACAACGAAATCAGCAGCACCGCTGTTAATTAAAAGAGCAGCTAAAATACCGTTCTGTACATATGTCAGCTGTGCAGCATCGTCAGCAGCATACATACCGTAATTATCAACTGTATGTCCCTTGCTTTCTGCAACCTTCTTTAAAGTGTTATAAACCATTTCATTTTTTGCAGCCTGGCTGTTTTCATTAATCAATGCAATTCTCATGATTTTAAAACCTCATCTTTCTTTATTTTGCAATATTGCAATTAAATTAACTATAAGCAATTATGAGAGATTTGTCAATGTATGTGAAATTTGTAACAACAAGTGTTAACTTTGCAGATTTTTATGTTGACATTTAACGGTGCAGGTATTAAATTAGTTGTAAACTTAATTTTTTAAGAGGTTCACAATTTACAACAAAACGGAGATCGTGTAAAAAAACACACTGATGTGCTGATTTTTTACACAGCACTTTGTTTATGAGCAAAAATAAAGTGCTATTATGGCAGATGAGAAAATGCATGCGCAAATTTTTCATCGCCGTTTCGTAACAAGTTGCTCAGAAATGGAGATTAGTATGTTAGAACTTGCAAAAGAAATTGTCGGCGGAAGACGGCTGACAAGGGAAGAAGATTGTTCGTTTTTACTGGAAGCGGATATTAATGAATTGTGTGAAGGTGCGGATTATATCCGTAAAAATTTATGTGGAACACGCGCGGATTTGTGTGCAATTATCAACGGAAAAAGCGGTGCATGCAGTGAAAACTGTAAATTCTGCTCACAGTCCGCACATCATCACACCGCCTGTCAGGCAGGAGATTTTATTGATGAAGAAGCCATTTTATCCGGCTGCCGCGAAGCATGGGAGCAGGGGGTAGACCGCTACTGCATCGTAACGGCGGGACGCGCCATTAAAGATGAAGATTTTGAAAAAGCACTTCATGCGTACAAAAAAATGCATGAGGAATTTCCGGATATGATTTTGTGTGCATCCCACGGTTTTGTATCGGAAGAAAAATTAAAACAGTTAAAAGAAGCCGGTGTTTCAATGTATCATGAAAATATTGAAACGTCCGAGGAAAATTTTCCGAATGTCTGTACAACACACAGCTTTGAAGATAAAATCCATGAAATTAAGCGGATTCAGGAAGCGGGCTTAGAGCTTTGTACCGGCGGCATTGTCGGCATGGGTGAAACATGGAAAGACCGTCTTAGCATGGCATTTACGCTCGCAGAACTGGGTATCCGTTCCATCCCGATTAATATCTTAATTCCTGTAAAAGGCACACCGTTTGGAGAACTTGAGCCGATGACGCAGGAAGATATATTAAGAACCGTCGCCATACTGCGTTATATCAATCCGAAAGCAGATGTGCGGATTGCTGCAGGCAGGAATTATTTTAAAGATGGCGGCGGGGAACTGTTTTTGTCCGGTATCAATGCCGCACTGACCGGAAATCTTCTGACAACCGGTGGAAGCAGTATGGAGCAGGACAGAAACATTTTAGAGGAAAAAGGATATATTTTGAAAAAGAAACCAACTGAAAAATAATTTATAGAACGGGAGAAGAAAATGAATAAAATCAATGCTCAAAAAACAAAAGACATGGTAATCATCGGACTGATGGCAGCAATTATTTGTGTGATGGGGCCGCTGTCAATCCGGCTGCCGTTTACACTGGTACCGATTTCACTGACCAATCTGGCAATCTATTTCATTTTATATGTAGCAGGAACCAGACGCACTGTTATCAGTTATCTGATTTATCTTTTAATCGGAATGTGCGGTGTACCGGTATTTTCTAATTTTTCATCCGGAGTGCAAAAGCTTGCCGGTCCGACCGGCGGATACCTTGTCGGTTTCATTTTTATGGCAATGGTCAGCGGCTTCTTTATTGACCGCTGGTATAACAAGCCTGTAATTGCTTTTGCGGGAATGTGGCTCGGCAAAGCAGTCAGCGCGGCATTTGGTACAATCTGGTATGCGTATGTTGCAGGGCTTTCTTTTAAGGCAGCTTTAATGGGCGGTGTTGTTCCGTTTTTACTGGGAGATTTAATAAAAACAATCCTCGTTGCGGCAGTCGGTCCGGCTGTGCGTAAGCGGCTGGCAGTCAGCGGACTTGTAGAATACAGCGTGAATAATTCTTCAATTTAAGCGTATGCATTCGTATTTAAACCATTGTCATTTTATAAAATTCATTATATAATAGTCCAAGCAAATTGCAGGAGGGACTTATGTCAGCACAAAATGATACACAGGCGGCATTTATGGAAGCCATGAACGGCTTAAAAGAATATGCCAAAGTCAATGGTGGCTTTATTACTAAAGACGATGTACTCAGTTATTTTAAAGATTTAGATTTAGATGACGGTAAACTACAGATGGTTTACGGCTATCTGATGGCAAATAATATTAAAATCAAAGGCGCAGCTTCCGAAGATAATGAATTTTTAAAAATGATGGAAACCGCGGAAGCGGAAGAAATCCAGAAGCAGGAAGCCGAGGAAACCAAACAGGAAGAACAGGCGGGCGCAAAGCAGCTTGAGGAATCACTCGACTATGCAGAAGATGAGAAATATTTACAGCTGTATCTGGAAGATTTAAAGCAGGTGGATATGCTTTCCGATACCAGTCTTGCATTTCTGTTAATGAATATTGTTGAAGATAATGATAAAAATTCACTGGAACTTTTATCGCAGTCTTTTTTAGGCAAAGTTACCGAATGGATTACCCCGTACCGCGGCAAAGGTGTGCTTGCCTGCGATCTGGTGCAGGAAGGTAATCTGGCAATGCTGTCCTATATCGGCCAGAAGCAGTGGGCAAACAATTACGAATGGAAAGATAAGATTAAAGAAGGAAATACGCAGGATTTGCTCGAAGTCCTTCACGGCATTGAAAAAGAAGTCCGTGAACTGGTTGAGGGCAGTCTTGAAATGATGATTGATGAACAGAAAGAATCCAATCAGGTCGCGGGCAGAGTGCTAGGAAAGGTCAATCTTGTCAACGATTGGGCAAAACGTTTAAGAAATGAACTGGAACGCAAACCGACCATTCAGGAGGTTGCTGATAAAATGGGCATTTCCCCAGAACAGGTAACGGAAGCAATCCGCTTATCGGCAGAAGCAATAGAAGACATTGATTATGTAAAAACCATGCCGCAGGCAGATACAAAGGCAGATGTTCCAAATAAACCGGTTGGAAAAATCAGCTTCCAGTAACAACATTTAAGAATAAAATATGAAATTTTACATAAGATATTGTGTAAAGACAAAGATTGTTGTATAATACGTTTAACGAAAACGAGATACAATTGAATAGGGCATTTCCTGGGGTGTTCGCCAGCCTGTTTATTTTGATCCTACATTATTCGCACGGGACTCCTATATCTTCATTTTCAATGTCAAGCCTCCTTAGTCAGTGGAAGGCAGCGGAATGAATGCGGTAACCCACCTAGCTAAGCTAGGAGTCGAAAACGCAGGCAACGGCATTTTGGGAATGTTTAATTGACAAAGTACAGACAAACTTCTTTTTATCCGCATAATGATGATAAAAGGAAGTTTTTTTCATTTATATCTTAATTTATAACCGCATAAAATCATGAATAGCGTTTATTCGGTTCATACAAATCAGTATAGAAGGGGACGGGTGTGATTTTAAAAAAGCGAAAACGAATTTGGATAATGGCAGGACTGTTTCTTTGTATTTTTCTTATTTTAGCGGCAGTTCTTTTTACAAAAAAGAAAAGTACAGATATCTTTACCATGGCAGAAGCTTCTAAAATGCTTGCTTATGCCGCAACGGATTTTAAGACGTCCGGAACGGATGACACCGGTAAATACTGGTATTCCGGTTATGTCAATGCTGTCAGCGAAGCCGGTCTGCTTAAAATTAAAAAGCCGCAGGCAGCGGTGCGTTTTAAGGATACATATGCACTGGCAAAGAAACTGGAAGTGCCGGAAACGGTTCTTGCAGAACTTCAAAACAGTGCGAAAGCGATGACAAAACAGGAATTTTTAGACGTATTTATGCAGCTGCTTCCTTATATGAAAAACGGTGAACAGGTTGTTAAAATACAGGCGGGGATTGCAGGCACGCCCGCAACGCTTAAACAGGCGGGGGAGTGGGAAGCCTACACCACCAAAGGCACCTACCGTTTTACAGGAATTGTGCTGGACGATAAGATTGATAAGACAGTAACAATGTATACCTGCGGCAAAGAAATTCTTGCAGTTGAAGATACTGTGGAAAACGAGGTAGAATATAAAAACATCTGGATTAAATCCAGTACGGATACCACGGTTGAAACCAACGTTTACGGCGCGGACCGCATTTTTAAAATTCCGGGACTGACAGCGCCTGTTGAAAATGTACTTGCTGATTTAAAGGTGGAAAACGGCAGTGTCACACAGATTAATACCAAAACCGATACAATTACCGGCATGGTACAGGCCGTCACAAAAGACTATGTGGAAGTGCAGGGCTACGGAAAAGTCGCATTAGACGATGCGTTTATGATTTATGACATTTACAACGGCTTTGCCGTAAAGACCTATCAGGATATTATTGTGGGTTATTCCTTACAGGATTTTATCGTTGCAGAAGGCAAAATCTGCGGTGCGGTTATCTCTAAACCGCTGAATGTGCAGAATATCCGCGTTATTTTGAAAAATACCGGGTTTAAAAGCATTTTCCATGAAAATGTACGGCTGACGTGTTCTAAAAGCTTTATGGTCAGTACAAATGAACAACAGACACGCTACAACGCGGGGGACGTCTTTGAGCTGACACCGGATAATGAACTGCTTTTACAGGGACGAGTGACCGTCACACCGGATAACGGCGGTGAAATCTCTATTTTGTCGGTGATGCGCAGTCAGGGTGTGCCGTCTTATGAGGGCAGTATCGAACTGGCGGCTGCAGATGACGGCATTGTGATTGTCAATGATGTGCCGGTCGAATCCTATCTGAAGCGTGTTGTACCAAGTGAAATGCCTGCAAGCTTTGCCGTAGAAGCCTTAAAGGTGCAGGCCGTTTGTGCCAGAAGCTATGCTTACAAACATCTGGAAAACGGTGCTTACAGTGAATACGGTGCGCATGTGGATGATTCCACGATGTATCAGGTATACAACAATACATCGGAGCAGTCATCTTCCAATGAAGCCATTCAGAATACGCGCGGACAGATTCTGACCTATAATGGTGAAGTCGTGCAGACTTATTATTATTCGACCTCCTGTGGTGCAACGACGGATGTCAGCATCTGGGGTTCAGATTCATCGTCTTATCCGTATTTTGTAAGCCGCTTTGTCAGCCGTTCACAAAAGGAACTGGATTTGACGGATGAAGCCGCTTTTGAAGCTTTTATTACGTCAAAAGATGAAAATGATTACGATGCCGGATATGCGCTTTACCGCTGGGAATTACAGGCAGATATTACAGCACTTTCCAACAGTTTTAACGCAAAGCTGTATGAAAAATATCTGTCAGCTCCGTCAAAAATTCTGACACAGCAGGCAGACGGCAGTTTCCAGTCACAGAAAATAACGGACATCGGTACGATTACATCTGTTACCGTTAATGAACGGGCGGCGGGTGGTGCGGTAAAAAGTGTGACTGTCTGCGGCAGTGCGGCAACGGTGCGCATTGACAGCGAATCCTGTATCCGCGGGTTATTCGGTATGACAGATGCAGAAATGACGACCAATACCGGAACGACAAAAATGGCATCGCTTCCGAGTACCTTCTGTATCTTTAAACCGGTATACGAGAAAGGCTCTTTAAGCGGTTACCGCATTATCGGCGGCGGATACGGACACGGCATCGGCATGAGCCAGAATGCAGTCAATGAAATGGTAAAAGACGCAATGAATTATCAGCAGATTTTACAGTTTTTCTATCCGGGAACGGCAATCGAACAAAAATAAAACAACCGCAGAAAGCATTTTGATTTCTTGTTTTCACCCTGACCGGTGAAAATGAAGTCAACTGCCTTCTGCGGCTTTTTGTTTTTAATTTGTTATTTTTTTAACAAGTCTTATTTTCTTTCCGCTTCTTTTTTCTTTTTCCGTGAAAACTTCGGCAGAAGCGGGCGGAGTGTCTGACTGGCAATCAGTGTATTTAATTCCGCACCAAAAAACAGAATCAGCATACATACATAAATCCACACCAGTGCAAAAATCAATGTTGTCAGACTGCCGTACATATATGAAAAATTCGGTGAATGTGCAACGTAGAGCGAATAGCAGTAGGAAAATCCGTACCAGCCGACTGCCGAGAAAACCGCTCCCGGAAATTCCTTTGTAATGCTGGACTTTCTTGTTGGAATAAATAAATACATCAGCAAAAACAGCAGAATCATAAATGACGGAAATAAAATCATACGGTTATTTAATATTGCCGATAAAATCACTGCAAGCCGAGGAATAAAAACTTCAATCAATCCGATCAGCTGGTTGCCAAAGACCAGCAGCAGCAGGGTCGCAATAATTAAAACCAGCAGTGCAATTGTATAGACCGTAGACATCAGCCGCTGTAACAGCCAGTTTCGTTTCTTTTGGGTATCGTAAATAATATTTAATTCCTGCATGATTGCAAGAAAGCCTTTTCCTGCCGCCCAAATGGTTGCAACCGTAGTAATGGATGTTAATGCTGCCGATGAATTATCATATAAATCTTCAATAATGGAAACCAGAAATGGTTCCAGCTGGACAGGAATTACACCTTTGAGCATCAGTAAAAGGGCATCTTCTGTCAGCGGAAGGAACTTAAACAAGCTCATCAGCAGCAAAAGACACGGGAAAATGCTTAATATAATGTAAAAACAGGACTGTGCCGCATAGCCGGTAAGATTATCCTTTGTCAGCTTGCGCGCAATTTCCTGAATCATAAAGATAATTCTCATAAAATGACCCTTTCTTTACGGTGATTTTATTATTATAAACTATTTTTCGGATAAGATAAAGATAAAAATATTGCATTTGTTGCAGGTTTTCGTTACAATATAAAGTACGGTTAAAATTAGTATACGCAGAAGTGGGAAAAATAATGGGAATTAATGTAAAATTACAGGTGTTCGAGGGACCATTAGACCTTTTACTACACCTGATTGATAAAAACAAAGTAAACATTTATGATATTCCGATTGCAATGATTACGGAACAGTACATGGAATACGTCAATCAGATGGACAAAGAGGATTTAAACGTTGTCAGTGAATTTTTAGTCATGGCAGCGACCCTTCTGGATATTAAATCTAAAATGCTTCTGCCAAAAGAAGTCAACGAAGAAGGTGTTGAGGAAGATCCGAGAGCCGAACTTGTTGAAAAACTGCTGGAGTACAAGCTTTTCAAATATATGTCGTATGAATTAAAGGACCGGCAGATTGATGCGGAGCGCGCCTTTTATAAAGAACCAACCGTTCCAAAAGAAGTCGCCGCATACCGCCCGCCTGTCAATTTAGAGGAGCTTATCGGAGATTTAACACTGCACCGGCTCAATCAGATTTTTCAGGACGTTTTAAAGCGTCAGGAAGAAAAGATTGACCCAATCCGGAGCAAATTCGGAAAAATCGAAAAAGAAGAAGTCAGTATGTCAGAAAAACTGGTGCAGGTACGTTCTTATTTAAAAGAACATAAGCAGTTCAGCTTCCGTCAGATGTTAAGTAAAAATTCGTCAAAAGTTTCGGTGATTGTAACATTTCTTGTCATACTGGAATTGATTAAAACAGGTTTTGTCACGGTACAGCAGGAAAATACGATGGCAGACATCGAAATCACGGTTGTAAAAGACCCGGATTTAATTGAAGATATTGAAGAGGAATAAAAAATGGAAATGGAGTTAAAACAGGCAGAAGCCGCGATTGAAGCGGTGCTGTTTACAATGGGAGAATCGGTGGAGGTATCAAAACTTGCCGCTGCCATTGACCACGATGAGGATACCACCAGAAAAATTGTACATAATATGATGGATAAATACGAAGCGGAAGACCGCGGCATTAAAATCATTGAACTGGAGAATGCATTTCAGTTATGCACCAAACAGGAATATTATGAAAATCTGATTAAAGTTGCCAGCCAGCCGCGAAAATATGCATTGTCCGATGTGCTTTTGGAAACGCTCTCGATTATCGCTTATAAACAGCCTATTACCAAAATGGAGATTGAAAAAATCCGTGGTGTGAGCAGTGACCATGCTGTAAACAAGCTGGTTGAATTCGGACTTGCCAAAGAACTTGGCAGGCTTGATGCACCGGGACGCCCAATGCTTTTCGGTACAACAGAAGAATTTTTAAGAGTATTCGGTGTACAGTCGATTGATGAGCTTCCTGTCATCAGTGAAGATTTAGTAGAGCAGTTCAAGGATGAGGTTGAGATGGAAGTCGAAGCTGATGAACGGCAGGCACAGGAGCAGGCAGCGGACGAATCGGAACAGATTACACTCGATATATAAAAAGATTTTAGAAAGGAAGTCAATCATTATGGAAAGAAAAAACGCATGGAAAAAATATGGCAAAGAGGATTTAAAAACAGTTTTTGATTTTTCTGAAGCGTACAGACAGTTCATTTCCTGCTGTAAAACAGAACGTGAATGTGTAAAAGAGGCAGTACGGCTTGCAAAAGAACGGGGCTACCGTGATTTACAGGATGTCATTGCCAAAAATGAGACACTGTCAGCCGGTGATAAAGTATATGCGGTTAATAAGGAAAAAGCCGTTGTATTATACCACATCGGAAAAGAACCGTTAGAAAAGGGCATGAACATTTTAGGCGCACATATCGACTCCCCACGCCTTGATATTAAGCAGGTGCCGTTATATGAAGATTCTGAACTGGTATTAATGGATACGCACTACTATGGCGGCATTAAAAAATATCAGTGGGTTGCACTTCCGCTTGCCTTACACGGCGTAGTTGCTTTAAAAGACGGCAGTGTCGTGGAAGTCTGCATTGGTGAAGATGCTTCTGACCCGGTTGTCGGCGTATCGGATTTGCTGATTCATCTTGCCGGTGAACAGATGAGCAAAAAGGCCGACAAAGTTATTGAAGGTGAAAATTTAGATATTCTTGTCGGCAGTATGCCGTCTTATGAAAAAGAAGAAGACGGAAAAGATGCAAAGGAAGCCGTTAAGAAAAATATTCTTGCGCTGTTAAAGGAAAAATACGGCATTGAAGAAGAAGATTTTATCTCTGCCGAGCTTGAAGCTGTTCCTGCCGGTCCTGCAAGAGATTACGGTATCGACAGAAGCATGATTATGGGTTACGGCCATGACGATAAAGTCTGCGCTTATCCTTCCTTAGCCGCCCTGTTAAATGCAGATAATCTGGACAAAACAGGTGTATGCGTACTTGTCGACAAAGAAGAAATCGGCAGTGTCGGTGCAACCGGTATGCACTCCCGTTTCTTTGAAAATATGACAGCAGAAGTTATGGAACGCATGGGACAGTATTCTGAATTAAAGCTGCGCCGCGCACTGACCGCTTCCAATATGCTCTCATCTGATGTCAATGCGGCATTTGACCCGAACTACGCAAGTGTCAGCGAAAAGAAAAATACGTCCTTCTTCGGAAATGGCATGGTCTTTATGAAATATACCGGCGCTCGCGGAAAGAGCGGTTCTAATGACGCTTCGGCAGAATACCTTGCCGCATTAAGAAAGGTTATGGATGATGCCAATGTTACCTATCAGACTTCAGAACTTGGCAAGGTCGATGCAGGCGGCGGCGGAACCATTGCTTATATCATGGGCAATTATGGCATGAATGTCGTTGACAGCGGTGTTGCCGTACAGAACATGCACGCACCGTTTGAAGTTATCAGCAAGGCAGACCTTTACGAAACCTACAGAGGTTACGAAGCTTTCCTGCATATGTAAATGTTTATATGAATGGAGAAAACAAATGAAGTGGAATAAATACTCAATCCAGACAACAACCGAAGCTGTTGATTTTATCAGCAGTATGCTCGGAGAACTGGGCATTGAAGGAATCGAAATTGAAGATAATGTACAGCTGACACAGGAAGAAGCAAAGACGATGTTTGTCGATTTTATCCCGGATTTACCGCCGGATGACGGCAGTGCAAAAGTCAATTTCTATATTGACTCCGATGAAGACGACAATACAATTATGGACAAGGTCAAGGACGGTCTGGAAGAACTGCGCCTGTTCTGCAATGTCGGTGCAGGAACAATTTCCGAATCCCAGACAGAAGATAAGGACTGGATTAACAACTGGAAGCAGTATTGGCATACCTTTACCATCGGTGATTTATATATCAAACCGACATGGGAGCCGTTAACAGAAGAAATGAAAGGACATGCGGTTTTAAGCATTGATCCGGGTACGGCATTCGGTACGGGTTCTCACGAAACGACCCGTATGGTGATCCGCCAGCTTCAGAAATATATCAAGGGCGGTGAAGAAGTCCTTGATGTCGGCTGTGGCAGTGGTATTTTATCCGTTGTTGCTTTAAAATACGGCGCAAAGCATGCATTTGGTACAGACCTTGACCCGAATGCGATTATTGCTTCCCATGAAAATGCAGAGCAGAACGACATTTCTGCCGCACAGCTGGAAGTCATTGAAGGAAATATCATTGACGACAAGGCGGTTCAGGACAAATGCGGATACGAATGTTACGACATTGTATGTGCCAACATTTTAGCCGATGTATTAGAGCCGCTTTCTGCAGAAATTACACAGCATATGAAGCACGGCGCATATTTTATCACTTCCGGTATTATCAACACCAAAGAGCAGGAAGTCGTTGACGCTTTTAAAAAGAACCCTGAACTTGAAATTGTAGAAGTAAATCATGACGGCGAATGGGTCAACGTAACTGCCCGCCGCAGATAAGCAGGATTCAGAGAAAAATGTTCTCGGAACGGAGAGGAAATGTATCATTTTTTTTCAGAGCATGAGCATATTCATGACACCTATATTGATATTGTAGGTTCGGACGTGAATCATATTAAAAATGTACTGCGCTTAAAAACAGGAGATTCCTTGTTAATCAGCAGTGGCGATAATATTGACTACACCTGCCATATCGCACAGATTGACGAAGAGCATATCCGTGCGGACATTGACTCGGTTGACGAGCGCGGCAGGGAACTGGCTTCCAAAATCTATCTGTTTCAGGGACTTCCCAAAGCAGATAAAATGGAACTGGTCATTCAGAAAGCTGTTGAACTTGGCGCTTTTGAAGTAATTCCGGTTGCCATGAAGCGGAGTGTTGTCAAACTCGATGCCAAAAAAGCCGAATCGAAAGTCAAACGCTGGAATGCCATTGCAGAAAGCGCGGCAAAGCAGAGTAAACGCAGTATCCTGCCTCAGGTATCCGATGTTGTAACCTTTGCACAGGCAGTGAAAATGGCAGAAAACTGTCAGATAAAGTTACTGCCGTATGAATGTGCAGACGGCATGGAAAAGACCAAACGGCTTATTGAAAATATTACCCCGGGTCAGGACATCGCTGTTTTTATCGGTCCGGAGGGTGGCTTTGATTTGGACGAATTAGAGCTTGCAAAAGAAGCAGGCTGTGAAATCATCACACTCGGAAAACGCATTCTGCGGACAGAAACCGCCGGCATGATGCTGTTATCCGTCCTGATGTATCATTTAGAACAATAATCACATGGGAGAAAATCATGGAAGCATATTTAGACAACTCCGCAACAACGAAATGTGCCAGAGAAGTTGTTGAAACGGTTGTAAAAGCAATGCAGGACGATTATGGCAATCCGTCCTCTAAGCATATGAAAGGTGTCGATGCCGAACAGTATATCAAACAGGCCGCCGCCACGATTGCCAGAAGCCTGAAATGTCAGGAAAAAGAATTGGTTTTTACGTCCGGCGGAACGGAATCCAACAATATGGCAATTATCGGAACAGCTATGGCAAACAAGCGCCGCGGGAATCACGTTATCGTATCAAGCGTGGAACATTCTTCCGTCAAAGAGCCGTTTAACTTTCTGGAGGAGCAGGGCTTTCGCGTAACCTACCTTCCGGTTGATGCACAGGGCAGAGTATCCATAGATGCCCTGCGTGAAGCGCTCGATTCGGAAACGATTCTTGTATCGGTAATGTATGCCAACAACGAAATCGGAACGGTTGAACCCATTGAAGAAATCGGTCAGATTGTCAAGCAGTTCAATCCTGAAATTGTATATCATGTAGATGCCATTCAGGCATATGGAAAATTTAAAATTGTTCCGAAAAAGTTAAATATTGATTTACTGTCTGTCAGCGGACACAAAATCCACGGACCGAAAGGCACCGGATTTTTGTATGTGAAAGAAAAAACAAAGATAAAGCCCATTATTTTAGGCGGCGGACAGCAGAAAGCCATGCGTTCCGGTACGGAAAATGTACCGGGAATCGCAGGACTGGGCGTTGCCGCAGGACTGATTTATAACAGCGCCTTCGATGAAAAAATACAGAAAATGTATGATTTGCGCAGTTATTTTATCGAAGAACTGCAAAAGCTTCCAGACGTGACAATCAACGGCTGTATGGGACGGGAATCCGCACCGCATATCGTCAGTGCATCATTTCGCGGTGTCCGCGCGGAAGTTTTATTACACGCGCTGGAAGATAGGAAGATTTACGTATCCTCCGGTTCTGCCTGCTCGTCCAATAAACCGGGATTAAGCAACACACTGGTTGCAATCCACTTAGACCCGGATTTGCTGGATTCCACAATCCGTTTCAGTTTCAGCTTTGAAACAACAAAGGAAGAACTGGATATGACACTGGAAGCTTTAAAAGAACTGCTTCCGGTACTGCGTAAATATACAAGACACTAAAACAAAATAATGACAGGTGCAGGGAACACAAGTGTTCCCGGAATGGAGAATTATGTACAAAGCATTTTTGATTAAATACGGAGAAATCGGTGTCAAAGGAAAGAACCGTTATCTTTTTGAAGACGCCCTTGTAAGACAGATTCGCTATGCCTTAAAGAAAACAGACGGCGAATTTGAAGTAACCAAAGAAAACGGACGTATCTATGCAACGGCTGTCAGCGATTTTGATTTTGATGAAGCCGTAGAAGCCTTAAAGACCGTATTCGGTATTATCGGCATCTGCCCGGTTGTACAGATTGAAGACAACGGATTTGATGACCTTGCCGATACTGTTATTAAGTATTTCGACTCCGCATACCCGGATAAGCATTTTTCTTTTAAGGTCAATGCCAGACGTGCAAGAAAGAATTACCCGATGGATTCCATGGAAATCAACATGGAAATGGGCGGAAGATTATTAGACGCATTTCCTGAATTAAGCGTTGACGTACATAATCCGGATGTTTTACTTCAGATTGAAATCCGTAATAAGATTAATATTTATTCAACAGAAATTCCGGGTCCGGGCGGTATGCCGGTCGGCACAGCCGGAAAAGCAATGTTACTGCTTTCGGGCGGTATCGACAGCCCGGTTGCCGGATACATGGTTGCAAAGCGCGGTGTCGAACTGGAAGCAACGTATTTTCATGCACCGCCATATACGAGCGAGCGGGCAAAGCAGAAGGTTATTGACCTTGCAAAGCTGGTTGCAAAATATTCCGGTCCGATTACATTAAATGTTGTTAACTTTACCGATATCCAGCTTGCCATTTACGAGAAATGCCCGCATGACGAACTGACAATCATCATGAGAAGATACATGATGCGCATTGCCGAAGAACTCGGTAAAGAAAGCGGCTGTCTGGGACTTGTTACGGGAGAGAGTATCGGTCAGGTAGCCAGCCAGACCATGCACAGTCTGTACTGCACCAACGAAGTATGTACGATGCCGGTATTCCGTCCGGTTATCGGATTTGATAAGCAGGAAATCATTGATTTATCGGAAAAAATCGGTACATACGAAACCTCTATCCAGCCGTTTGAAGACTGCTGTACGATTTTCGTGGCAAAGCACCCGGTTACAAAGCCGAACTTAAATATTATCCAGCGTGATGAACATAACTTAGATGACTGTATTGACGAACTGTTTAAGACAGCCATTGAAACAACCGAAAAAATCCGCATTGAATAAGATTTTTTACAAAATAAAAACTGCCGCGGCAAGGCAGAAGCTTTGAGCGGCAGTTTTTATTTTTATTAAAATCACTATGTAAAACTGTAATTAGTTTGCCATGTATGGCTTTAATACAGCAAGAATTGTATCGACATCAGAATCGGCATGAATATTTAAGTCGATTGGCTTTGATAAGTCCAGACTGAAAATACCCATGATAGATTTTGCATCAATAACGTATCTGCCTGATACAAGATCGAAGTCTACATCAAATTTTGTAATGTCATTTACAAAAGACTTTACTTTGTCGATAGAATTTAACGAAATTTTTACGGTTTTCATTGCGAAAATACCTCCTACCAAATAATATTTACTCTATTAGTTATAATATCTATTTGGTAAAATTATGTCAATACAAAAATAAAAGACAGGAGCAGAAAAATTGAAAAAAGTTGCAATTCATAACCTGGGCTGTAAGGTCAATTCTTATGAAGCGGAATCTATGGAACAGATGCTTCGCGCCGCAGGTTATTCCATTGTTCCGTTTGATGAAAATGTTCCGGCAGACGTGTATATTATCAACACCTGTTCCGTAACGAATATTGCCGACCGCAAATCCCGTCAGATGCTTCACAAGGCAAAGAAGATGAACCCGGATGCCATTGTCGTTGCCGCAGGCTGTTATGTACAGTCCGACAGTGAAGGCGTACAGAAAGATGAAGCGGTAGACCTTGTACTTGGCAATAACTGTAAAATTAATATTGTAGAAGCCCTTGAAAATTATGCCGCTGACCATGAATCCCATATCAGTGTACTGGATTTATCGGTAAAACAGCCTTATGAGGAACTGGAAATTGATAAGGTCAGTGAACATACCAGAGCCTATATTAAAATTCAGGACGGCTGTAACCAGTTTTGTTCTTACTGCATTATTCCTTATACCCGCGGCAGAATCCGCAGCCGCGAACTAGACGACATTTTAAAGGAAGTACACCGCCTTGCGGACAACGGTTATCAGGAAATCGTGCTGACCGGAATCCACCTGACTTCCTATGGCGTGGATAATCAGAAGGGCAGTCTGTTAGAAGTTATTTCACGGATTCATGAAATCGAAGGTGTGAAGCGAATCCGTCTGGGTTCATTAGAGCCGCGTGTTGTGACGGAAGAATTTGTATCGGCACTCGCCGCCATGGAAAAAGTATGCCCGCATTTTCATCTTTCCCTGCAAAGCGGCTGTGACAGCGTTTTAAAGCGCATGAACCGCAAATATACAACTGCCGAATATGAAGAAGGCTGTCGTATCCTTCGTAAATATTTTAACAATCCGGCGATTACAACCGATGTTATTGTGGGCTTCCCGCAGGAAACGGAAGAAGAATTTGAAACGACCTATGATTTTGTAAAACGGATTCATTTTTATGAAATGCACGTTTTCAAATATTCGAGAAGAAAAGGCACGGTTGCCGATAAAATGGACGGTCAGGTCGATGAAAAGATTAAGACACAGCGAAGTGGATGCCTTTTAGCACTTGAAAAGGAAATGTCTGCGGCATACCGCAAAGAAAGTCTTGGTCAGACGATGCAGGTTTTAATCGAAGAAAAGATGACTTACAACGGCACAGACTACATGGCAGGATATACGAAAAATTATATCCGCGTGCTAGTTCCGGTGAGTGACCGGATGACAGAAGCCGCCGTCAATACCATTGTCAACGTAAACTGTAAGCAGATAACAGAAGATGAACTGTATATTATCGGCGAACTTTCTTAATCCCGGTAAAAATTTCCATATTAAAAGTGCTTGCATTTTATAAAATGATATATTATAATCAGACCCATAATTATATATTTCACAAAGCAATGAAGGAAACAAGTAGTATCTGTGAAAAGCAACAGAGAGCAGCCGGCAGGTGAGAGGCGCAGACCGGAAGCAGATATGAATACATTCCAGAGCAGCACTCCGAACAGGAAAGTACCCAAGTAGGCAGTGACGGATTGGTACACGTTATCGTACCCGGAGTATATTTGTACTTCATAAGATAAGCAGTGTGAGCTGTTTATGAATAAAGGTGGTAACACGTAAGCATCAGCTTTCGTCCTTTTAAATAAGGGCGGAAGCTTTTTTTATTAGAATTTTAAATGCAGACACCGCACCCGCCCTTGCCGTAAATCTAAATGATTTGCAAGTGCGCACAGGTAAGACAGGGTGTCTGCGGAAACGGAGGATTTTATGACATTATATGATGAATTAGTGGCAAGAGGACTGATTGCCCAGGTAACAGATGAAGACGTTATCAAAGACTTAATCAACAACGGAAAAGCAACCTTTTATATCGGATTTGACCCAACGGCAGACAGCCTTCATGTCGGACACTTTATGGCACTGTGCTTAATGAAGCGTCTTCAGATGGCAGGCAATAAGCCGATTGCACTCGTTGGCGGCGGTACAGCCATGATTGGTGACCCGTCAGGACGTTCCGATATGAGAAAAATGCTTACAACCGAGCAGATTGAACACAACTGCGAATGTTTTAAGAAGCAGATGAGCCGTTTTATTGATTTCTCAGACGATAAAGCACTTCTTGTCAACAACGCAGACTGGTTGTTAAAGTTAAATTATGTCGAGCTGCTCCGCGAAGTCGGCGCATGCTTTTCTGTCAATAATATGCTGCGTGCAGAGTGCTACAAGCAGAGAATGGAAAAGGGCTTAAGCTTCCTTGAATTTAATTACATGATTATGCAGTCTTACGACTTTTACATGTTATACCAGAAATACGGCTGTAATTTACAGTTTGGCGGTGATGACCAGTGGAGCAATATGCTCGGCGGTACAGAATTAATCCGTAGAAAATTAGGCAAGGATGCAAGTGCCATGACCATTACCCTGCTTTTAAATTCGGAAGGCAAGAAAATGGGTAAGACACAGTCCGGTGCCGTATGGCTCGACCCTGAAAAGACATCTCCGTACGAATTCTACCAGTACTGGAGAAATGTTGCCGATGCCGATGTATTAAAATGTATCCGTATGCTGACATTCCTTCCGCTTGAAGAAATTGATGCAATGGATTCATGGGAAGGCGCACAGTTAAATAAGGCAAAAGAAATTCTTGCATTTGAACTGACAAAAATGGTTCACGGTGAAGACGAAGCAAAGAAAGCCGAAAACACAGCCAAAGCAATCTTTACCGGCGGCGATTCCGCAGATATGCCGGGCGCAGTCTTAACAGAAGATGCTTTCAAAGATGGTGTTGTCGATGTCATAACACTGGTACATCAGGCAGGACTTGCTGCTTCACGTTCTGAAGCAAGACGTGCCGTACAGCAGGGCGGTATCTCTGTAAACGGTGAAAAAGTAACGGAAATTGATGCTTCTTTTGCAAAGGACATTTTTGAAGGCGAAGGTGCGGTCTTAAAGAAAGGTAAAAAGACTTTCCGCAAGGTGACAATTTCTTAAAAATAAACGTTTTAAGGATTTTCATGGAAAGGATTGTGCCTTATGAAAAAAGAAGAAATTATCTATGTCAGGATTTTAACCGTCATCGGTGCTTCGGCACTGATGGCGCTGATTCTGATTTTCGGTGCCGGGAGCGGACTGTTTCAGCGCATTGCAAACGGTATCAACGACAATACACTGCAATTAAGCAATGTCGATGCCGCAATTTACAGCCTTTATTTTTATAAAGGACTGGATGTCCTTTACCGGATTTTATATGCAGTCACGGTTTTCGGACTGATTCTGACAACCGCCGCCATGTTTTTTAAGTTAAAAGGTGCCGGTATTTATGCGGTATTAAGCTCTGCATCTGCTGTTGTCACCGGTGCATATATTGTCCTTTGCAGTATTTTTGAAGGAAATACCGCACTGCGCCGCATGGTGGTTCATTTTTACTTAAAAGACGTACAGACCGTAGCGCCGGAGCATTTATTGGGATTGCATTGGATGGCCGGTGTATTTTTAATCGTACTGGGTGTGTTCTGCCTGGTGATTGTAAAGGGAACACGGCTTGACAAAATGAAAGCGTACAGCAGTAGCAGTAAAGCCGCCTGCTACAGCGTATTTATTCCGGTGCTTATGGGCAGTGTGATCTTTGAATTTTTGCGGGAATTACTGATTTCCGTGCTGTGCCAGCGCGGGGACACTTACACGGCTTCGGCTTATGCGTGTATCCGAAGTTATTATTTTGGAGGAAAATGGTTTTTTGACGATCCGTATGTATTGTATCTGATCCTTGCCGTACTGGGTATCATTGTTCTTTCCAAAATCAAACTGCCGTTACCTGAAAAATTACGCTCTGCATGGCTTGTGCCTGGCATTTTAACGGTTATCGGTGTCGTGCGCAGTATCGTGTATTTATTCAATGCGCCGCCGCTGTTCGGGTATCTGACGTTTGATGAAAAACTGTGTGATGTCATTGAAAGTGCATATCCGCTTTATATGCTCGTTTACATTCTGGATATGGTCTTTTTAATGGCCCTTGTGGTTATGATTTTGCAGGAGCAGGGCAGTACAAAAAAAATACTGGCTGTCTGCGGCATTGCCACAGCAGTCAGTATAATAGGGATTCTTATCTGCGGATTTACCGCGGGGCTTCCGGCAATGTATATTACCGCCGCCGCTGCAGATGTCATCGGATTAATCGGCCTGCTTTATCGCGGAAATATCCGTGGAAGCCATCATTGAGTAATTCGTGTAATAAACGACAAATCCCGGTTTGGCAGAAGCAGGTTTTTTAACCTCTTTCTTAATTACATAATCAATTTCAACCTTGTCCTGGTCGCGTCCTTTGGAGTAATAAGCCGCAAGACTTGCCGCTTCTTCAAAGGTGCGGTCAGGCAGTTCTTTGCCGCCGGTTCTTACGATAACGTGGGAACCCGGCATTTTTTTTGCATGAAACCACCAGTCATTGCCGTTTGCAAATTTAAAGGTAAGCTCATCATTCTGAAAATTATTCTTTCCGACATACATATCGAAGCCGTCCGAAGAAATGTAGTGGAACGGTTTACTCGTCACTTTTTCCTTTTTGCCACCTTTGCCTTTTCGGTGAATGTAGCCTGCCTGAATCAGTTCTTCTTTTAATTCGACAAGGTCTTCTTCATTGACCGCAATATCAAGTGCCGTTGCAATAGATTCCAGATGCTGTGTTTCCGCTTTTGTTTCCTCAATCAGCTTGGAATCTGCTTCAAATGTACGTTTAAGCTTATTGTAGCGGTTAAAATATTTCACGGCATTTTCAGACGGTGTGAGCATCGGATCAAGCGGAATGGAAATCTCCTCGTTGGTGTAATAATTTAATGCCGTAAAAGACTTTGCACCCTCCGGGATATTGTAGCCGTAAGTGTTAATCAATTCGCCGTATACACGGAATTTTTCTCTTTTTTCGGTATCCTTTAACTGCTTTTCCTGAATATCCAGCTTTTTATAGGAACGCTCCAGTGCTGTTGATACAATCCGTCGCAAATCCGAAGATTTCTGGCGGATTCGCGTAAATTTATCTTTTTCCGAATAAAAGCTTCGAAGCAGGGCACTGATAGAATCAAACGGCGTACAGTCCGCATACATCGCCATCGGAATCGCTGAAAATTCCTTTGGTTCACCGTTTTCATAAAAAATATTCGGCGCAAACTGACCGCTTTTTACCTGTTCCATGCAGTCCGAAAAAATGTGGTATAAGTGAAGCTGCTCATTTTCCTCCAGACAGTTTGCCGGTTTTTCGCTTGAAACAGAAGCTTCATAGCAGATTTCCTCCGCAACGGCAGGACTGATACCGGTATAGCCGGTGTAAACCGCCTTTGAAAGCGGCATCGGCTTTGTAAAAACAGCTTCTGCAAATTCGGCATCGTTTGTCTGCAGCGGATTCTTTTTATGCATGGTCTGCGGGATAAAATACGTCCGTCCCGGCAGCACCTCGCGCACGGAGCTTGTCTGTGAAGAAATGTGCTTAATGCTGTCTAAAATATTCTGTTTGTCATCACAAAAAATGATGTTGCTGTGCTTTCCCATAAATTCGGCAATCAGGTGCTTGCGGCACAAATCACCTAAATCATTTAAGTGTTCAATTTCAAAATCAAGGATTCGCTCCAGTCCCGGCTGTGTAATCGAGATAATTCTGCCGTTGTTTAAATGCTTGCGTAAAAGCATACAGAAATTCGGTGCCGTCATCGGACTCGGTTTATTTTCTTCTGAAAGATAAATCAGCGGCAGGCTGGCATTGGCTGAAATGACAAGCCTGTACTGCTGTTTTGGTGTTTTAATCGTAAAGAGCAGTTCATCGGTTTCCGGCTGTGCGATTTTATAAAGTCTGCCGCCAAGTAAGGTCTGCTCTAATTCCTGTCTGATATTTGCAATTACAATTCCATCTAAAGCCATTGTTTTAATTCCTTTATATCTATTTTTTATGTAGTCCCATGATAGCACATTTTTTAACTGGTGTCTTGTACTTTTGCACAGGAGTTGCTATAATACATTGGTTATTGATATAATCAAAATAAAACTACCGAAACATCAGTTTGGATTGGAGGACACAATGATAAAGAGCATGACTGGCTTTGGCCGCAGTGAAATAAGTGAGGGGAAACGCAAGATTTCCGTGGAAATGAAGTCAGTTAATCATAGATATTTGGAAGCGGGTATCAAAATGCCAAAGAAATTAAACATTTTTGAGGCGCGTATCCGTGATTTATTAAAAAAATATGCACAACGCGGAAAGATTGACATTTTCATTACCTATGAAGACCTTTCCGAAACCAATGTCAATTTAAAATATAACCGCGACATTGCGGCAGAATATATGGATATTTTTGAACAGATGGCATCACAGTTTCATCTTGACAATGATATGACGGTTTCCGCACTTTCAAGATATCCGGAGGTCATTACGACAGAGGAAGTCAAGGTCGATGAAGAAGAACTGTGGCATTTTATTGAAAAAGCCGTATGCGCCGCGTGTGAACAGTTTGTTGCCGCCCGCATTACCGAAGGGGAACATTTAAAGAAAGATTTGCTTGATAAGCTTGATAATATGGCAGGGCTGGTTGATTTTATCGAAGCACGCAGTCCGCAGATTATGAAAGAGTACCGCGGCAAATTAGAGCAGAAAGTGACAGAACTTCTCGGAGAAAATCCGTTTGATGAAAATAAGATGGCGGCGGAAGTGATTTTATATGCGGATAAAATCTGTGTCGATGAAGAAACTGTCCGTTTAAGAAGCCATATCGTCCATGCAAAAAGCTGCTTGAACGAAGACGGCGGTATCGGCCGCAAGCTGGACTTTATCGCACAGGAAATGAACCGCGAAGCCAACACCATTTTATCCAAAGCAAATGACCTTGAAATTTCAAATAAGGCGATTGATTTAAAAACAGAAATCGAAAAGGTACGCGAACAAATTCAGAATATTGAATAAAACTGCTTGCCAGCTTTCGGAAACTTATGTATAATAAAGAGTACGAATGAAAATAGAGGGATTGCCATGAATAACAGAGGAATTTTAATTGTTCTTTCCGGATTCTCAGGAGCCGGTAAAGGAACGGTTGTAAAGAACATTTTAAAGACGTATCCGGATGAATATGCGGTATCTGTTTCTGCAACCACAAGAGCGCCAAGAGAAGGTGAAACCGACGGCAGGGAATATTTTTTCAAATCCACTTCCGAATTCCAGAAGATGATTGCCACAGGCGAACTGATCGAATATGCGCAATACGTGGGCAACTATTACGGCACACCGCGCCGCTATGTGGAAGAACAGCTTGAAGCCGGTAAGAATATCATCCTTGAAATTGAGATACAGGGAGCTTTTAATATTAAAAAGATGTTTCCTGATGCAGTGCTGATGTTTTTAATGCCGCCGACTGCGGCAGAGCTTGAAAATCGTCTGCGTGGCAGGGGAACAGAAGACGAAGCCACGATTAAAGCGCGTCTTGCCCGTGCGACACAGGAAGCGGAAGGCGTTGAAGGGTATGACTATATTGTTATCAATGATACGGTCGATGCCTGTACACAGCGTATCCACGAAATTGTTACCAGTGAGAAGATGAAAGCTTCCCACAACCTGACTCTGATTGAAGACATCAGAGAAGACTTAAAAATCTATGCAAAAGGAGAATAAACCATGATACATCCATCGTATTCAGAATTAATGAACGTTATCAACAGCGAGGTAGAAGAAGGCGAACAGCCGTTAGTACAGAGCCGCTATTCAATTGTAAAGGCTGCTGCTACCCGTGCAAAGCAGATTATTGATTCCAGAGCCATTGAAGAAAAGCTTTTGAAAATGCCTGAAAAGGATAAAGATAAGGTCAGTGAACCGGTACTTTCCGATGACGAAGAATTCCGTTTAAAGCTCGGTGAGCCGACTATTCCGAAGTCAAGCAACATGAAGCCTTTATCAATCGCCGTAGAAGAACTCTACGAAGGCAAGGTAAAGATTGTAAACAACGCAAACGACATCAGTGAAGATGAATAAAGCCAATATAAAATAATGCGCTGTGGCATATATATTTTATATATTTTGTAAACGGTGCGGATTATTTTTAAATGATGCCTGGGATATGTTCCGATATGTGAGTGTATCTCAGGCTTTCTTTTATTTTATTCATTGGCGGCGCATTGTCAGTGGCAAATATAGGTATTGCAATCAGATTTAGCACCAATATTGTCATTAGTGGCGTTAGTTCGCATTTTATACTATAATTGTATATTAAATATTTCAGATAAAATAAAAAGGAGTTGTGTCCTATGAGCGGAAAATATAATGAATCAAATCAGTCTATCAGTTGTTCTGTCTGTAAGCAGTGCGGCGGCTGTCAGTACGTTGATATTCCTTACGAAAAGGAATTAAAGAAAAAAAGTGCCTATTTAAAACAGCTTTTTGAAGGGATCTGCACCGTTGGAGAAGTACACGGTATGTATCGTCCTGCATTTTACCGCAACAAAGTGCATGCCGTTGTCGGTCTTGACAAGCAGAAAGGCATTGTGACCGGAACTTATGCGGAAGGCACACACCGCCTTGTCCCGGTCGATGTCTGTATGATTGAAGACCAGAAGGCTGACAGCATTATTGCAACACTGCGCGAACTGTTTGCTTCCTTTAAATATGTACCGTACAACGAAGATACGCACCGTGGATTTATGCGCCACATTTTAATCCGCCGCGGATTTTCCACGAAAGAAATGATGGTTGTCTTGGTGACCGCCGACAATAAATTTCCGTCCAAAAATAATTTTCTCAAGGCACTGCTTGAAAAACACCCGGATATTACAACCGTTGTGCAGAATATCAACGATTACTCTACAAGCATGGTTCTTGGCAAAGCCAATAAGGTTTTATACGGAAAAGGTTATATTGAGGACGTGCTGTGCGGCTGCCGCTTCCGTATCAGCCCGGAATCTTTTTATCAAATTAATCCGTCACAGACCGAAAAGCTGTACAAAACGGCTATCAGGCTGGGCGGCATTACAAAAAATGATGTGGTCATTGATGCGTACTGCGGCATTGGAACGATTGGCATTGCGCTGTCTTCCCATGCCAAAAAGGTTATCGGCGTAGAGTTAAATCCGCAGGCGGTCAAGGATGCACAAACTAATGCCGATTTAAACCACATTAAAAATATCCAGTTTGTCAATGAAGATGCCGGTGACTTTTTAGTCCGCTACGCCGAGGGCGGCAGGGCAGACGTTGTCATCATGGACCCGCCAAGAAGCGGCTCTACCCCGGAGTTTTTGCAATCCCTTCTGCAAATCAAGCCGAAACGC
Source organism: Lachnospira intestinalis (assembly GCF_040095895.1). Lineage (NCBI taxonomy): Bacteria > Bacillati > Bacillota > Clostridia > Lachnospirales > Lachnospiraceae > Lachnospira > Lachnospira intestinalis. The sequence continues at coordinate 200 of NZ_JBBMFS010000015.1, read as the reverse complement.
ATCGTCTACATTTCCTGCAACCCGGAAACACAGGTACGTGATGTGCGCGTACTGCAAAAGGGCGGCTATAAGGTTGAGGCTTGTGAGGGGTATGATATGTTTCCACATACTTTTCATGTGGAAACAGTCTGCCTTTTGTCAAGAAAAGCCCAATAAATCAAAGGATTTCGCCATTTTGGGAATAAAATAGATGTGTGTTT